>NZ_LMQJ01000014.1:0-223435 GCF_001424605.1 Bradyrhizobium sp. Leaf396 | reverse complement strand
AAGGATTCTATAACCGGACAAGGCTCCATTCCGCACTCGGATATATCCCCCCGATCGAGATGGAGCTAAAAGCCGCTTAACCCGTCCACTTTATCGGGGGAAGATCAGTCCGGGTCACGCCCGGGCATGACGGCAGAGAGAGAGAGAGGGAGAGAGAGAGAGAGAGAGAGAGCGGGCTCACCCCTTCTTCGGCACTACGCGGAACGTGCCGCTGGCACGTGCGATCACGGCATCGTCCGCTCTTACCAAGCACTGCGCGAAGCAGATCGTGGAGCCGGTCTTGAGCGCCTCACCCTTCACCGCAAGCCATTGGCCGATCTCGGCCGCGCCGACAAAGTCGACCGAGAGCGAGATCGTGACGAACGACGTGGTCCAGCCCGTCGCCTGTGCGCAGCTATAGCCCATGGCGGCATCGGCCAGCGCTGCGATCAGGCCGCCATGGATCAGCCCCCGCGCGTTGGTGTGCGGCGTCGCCAGCCGCAATCCCACGGTGACACCCTTGTCCGTCTTCTGCGAATAGAGCGGCTCCCATGGGTCGGTAAGCGGCGCCTTGCGGAAATGCGGCTCGAAGCCGGCGGGGATGTTGGGGGTGGTCATGACTGTCTCGCGTTGCTGTGTCGCCAGCATTGAACGCGATGAACGTGACGGATGCATCAATTACAAAGTTTCAAACGGCATTTGCGCGGACGTTTGAAACGGGCCACGCCCGTCATTGCGAGGAGCTCTTGCGACGAAGCAATCCTGGCTGTCTCGCGGAGGGATTCTGGATTGCTTCGCCGAGCCTCTCATCGGGCTGCGCTCTGTGCGGACCCGCTGGCTCGCAATGACGGTGTGGCAACGCAGATGTCATAGGATGGACAGAGCGAAGCGTGCCCACCAACTTCTCGATGGTGCAAGATGGTGGCCACGGCGCTGTGCGCCCCGCCCTACGGCAGTGCGCGGGGCATGACAGCTGTGATCAAAACGGCAGTCCCACGTAATTCTCCGACAGCGACGTCATGGCGGCCTTGGACTGCGTGACGTAATCGAGCTCGGCGAGCTGAATACGCGCTCCGATGGTACCGGTGTCGGGGAATTTGTGCAGCATCGAGGTCATCCACCAGGAGAATCGCACGGCCTTCCAGACGCGCGCCAGCGCCTTGGCAGAATAGGCGTCGATGCCGGAGCTGGATCTCTCATCGTAGAATTCGCGCAGCGCGCTCGACAAATAATGCGCATCGCTGGCCGCGAGGTTCAACCCCTTGGCGCCGGTCGGCGGCACGATATGGGCGGCATCGCCGCACAGGAACATTCTGCCGATGCGCATCGGCTCGGCGACGAAGCTTCGCAAGGGCGCGATGCTCTTCTCGATCGAGGGGCCGGTGACGAGGCTGTCGGCCGCCTTCTGGTCGAGCCGACGCTTCAATTCGTCCCAGAAGCGGTCGTCCGGCCATTGGTCGACATGGTCGTCGAGCGAGCATTGCACATAATAGCGGCTGCGCTTGGTCGAGCGCATGGTGCACAGCGCAAAGCCGCGGGCGTGGTTGGAGTAGATCAGTTCGTGACTGACCGGCGGGGTATCGGAAAGAATGCCGAGCCAGCCGAACGGATAGATCCGCTCGAACTCCTCGATCGCATTGGCCCGGACGCTGGCGCGGCTGACGCCGTGAAAGCCGTCGCAGCCGGCAATGAAGTCGCAATCGATCGTGTGGGTGACGCCGTCCTTGACGTAGGTCACGCGCGGGTGACTGCCGTCGAAATCGTGCGGCTGCACGTCCCTGGCCTCATAGACCGAAACGAGACCGGCAGCCTTGCGCGCATTCATCAGGTCGAGGGTGACTTCGGTCTGGCCGTAGATCATCACGGTCTTGCCGGTCGCGCCCTTCATGTCGATGCGGTGACGCCGGCCTGAGAACGCAAGCTCGATGCCTTCATGCACCAAACCTTCGGCATGAGCCCGCGCGCCGGCGCGGACCTGATCGAGCAGCGCGACGGTTCCCTCCTCCAGAAGACCGGCGCGGATGCGACCGAGCACGTAATCCGGGCTCTGCCGCTCCAGGATGACGTTGTCGATGCCATATGTGTGCAGCAGTTGCCCAAGCAACAATCCGGCCGGCCCTGCCCCGATGATTGCGACTTTTGTCCGCAATACTTGCTCCTCCCGATCCTGTAGGCTTTCACCGCGACCTGCTTGTGGTGCCGGTCGGCAGGCGATAATTATATCATATAACGTTTGCAAAAGGGGAGCGGTCGTCGCCCGGCAGCGACAAATGCGTGCAACACGGCTGACGTAGATGGATGGTGCGACAGGACACGCGCCACTTCCGGCTTGAACACGCCGGCCAATTAGATAACATGTTAATTAACGAGACCGGGCCATCGAAAGCCCGCAGTCGAAAACAGGGAGAGACGCGTGATGAGGAAAGCCTGTCTGGCATTGCTGCTGGCAGCAAGCGTGAGCCCCGCGCTCGCGCAGGACAAGACCTTCGACTTGAAGATCTCGCATTGGGTGCCGGCCTCGCACCCGCTGCAGAAATCGCTGGAGGACTGGGCCGCCGCGGTCGAGAAGGATTCCGGCGGCACCATCAAGAGCAAGGTGTTTCCGGCCCAGCAGCTCGGCAAGGCCTTCGACCATTACGACATGGCGCGCGACGGCATCGCCGACGTCACCTACGTCAACCCCGGCTACCAGCCCGGCCGCTTCCCGATCATTGGCGCGGGCGAGCTGCCATTCCTGATCTCGGATGCCAAGGGCGGCTCGATGGGGCTGGATGCCTGGTACCGCAAGTATGCCGAAAAGGAGATGAAGGACGTCAAATACTGCCTCGCCTTCGTCCACTCGCCCTCCTCTTTCCATTCGCGTAGCAAGAAGATCGTCAACCCTGAGGACGTGAAGGGCATGAAGATCCGCCCAGCGCACGCCACGATGGCGAACTTCGTCACGTCGCTCGGCGGCACCAACGTGCAGTCCTCGGCGCCGGAGGTGCGCGACATCATCGAGCGCGGCGTCGCCGACGGCGTCACCTTCCCCTGGGGCTCCCTGGTGCTGTTCGGAATCGACAAGGTGACCAAGTACGACATGGAGGCGCCGCTCTACACCACGACCTTCGTGTTCGTGATCAACAAGGACAAGTACAATGCGATGTCCGACAAGCAGAAAGCCGCGATCGACAAGAACTGCTCGGTCGAAACGGCTGGTGCGGTGGGCGAGCATTGGGGCAAGTTCGAGGATGCCGGCATCGCCAAGGTGAAGGCGGAATCCGGCCACGAGGTCTACAAGCTGACGGCCGAGCAGACTGCCGCCTGGAAGAAGGCCGCAGAGCCGCTGGTCAAGACCTGGAGCGACGGCGCCAAGAAGGCCGGCGCCGATCCGGACGCGGCGCTCGCGGATCTCAAGGCATCGCTGAAGAAGTACAACGCACTGGCGGAGTAACTTCACGCGCTGCGGCGTACTCGCTGCACCTCTCCCGCTTGCGGGAGAGGTGGGTGCGTCCTGGCGATTCAGAGCATCGTCCCGCGCGCCGGGTTCTCGATTGCGCAGACACCATCCCCAACCTTCCCCCCGCAAGCGGGGGAGGGATCGCGGCTCCATCGCAGGCACATCTCGCACTCGTCGGAAGGACTCTTTCCCCATGAAGCGCTCCTGGATGGACCGCATCATCGATTCGATCGAATGGATCGCAGCCGGCTTCGTCGGCATCGTCGCGCTGGACATCTTCCTGTCGGTGCTGCTCCGCAACACGATGAACTATTCGATCCCGGACAGTTTCGACATCGGCCGCATGTTGCTCGGCATCCTGATTTTCTGGGGCATCGCCGCAACCTCCTATCGGGGTACCCACATCACTGTGGACCTGGTCTGGGCCAATGTCGGCCCGCGCTACCAGCGCATGATCGACGTGTTCGCGACCCTGGTGCTGCTCTTCGTCGTGACGGTGCAGACCTGGACGCTGTTCGACAAGGTCCGGCTGACCTACAACGACAATGTGCAGACCTTCGACCTGCACATGCCGACATGGCCGTTCTTCCTCGTCGCCTGGATCGGCGACGTCTGCGCCGTGCTGCTGATCGCGATCCGTACGTACCGGTTGATCTTCCATCCCGAAGACATGCATGAACCCAAGATCAAGGTGACGGAGTGACCATGAGTACCGACGCCGTCGCCGTCCTCGGCTTCATCTCCCTGTTCGCCTTGATGCTGTTGCGCGTGCCGGTCGGCATGGCCATGGGCCTCGTCGGCGTGTGCGGCTTCAGCTATCTCGTCGGCTCGACACCGGCCCTCAAGATGGTCGGACAGGTCACCATGCGGACGGTGACCGACTACACTTTCGGCGTTATTCCGATGTTCCTGCTGATGGGCTCCTTCGTCAGCAATTCCGGCATGAGCCGCGAGCTGTTCCGCGCCGCCAACGGCTTCGTCGGCCATCTGCGCGGCGGACTCGGCATCGCAACCGTAGGCGCCTGCGGCGGCTTTGCCGCGATCTGCGGCTCCTCAGTCGCGACCGCCGCGACCTTCTCCGCGGTCGCCTATCCCGAGATGCGGCGCTTCGGCTATCCGCAGTCCTTTGCCACGGGCGTGATCGCGGCCGGCGGCACGTTGGGCGCGATGCTGCCGCCCTCCACCGTGCTCGCCGTCTACGGCATCATCACCGAGCAGGACATCGGAAAGCTCTTCATCGCCGGCATCATCCCGGGCTTGCTCGCGATGACCATGTACATGCTCACGATCTTCCTGATCGGCTATTTCCGACCCGACTTCCTGCCCAAGGGCAAGGTCACGCCGTGGCGCGAGCGCTTCGCCGGATTGAAGGACATCTGGGCCCCGGTCCTGCTGTTTCTGTTCGTGATCGGAGGCCTCTACGGTCTGCCCTTCCTGCCGCGTTTCACCCCGACGGAGGCTGGCGGCGTCGGGGCCGCCGGCGCCTTCATCATCGGCGTGCTGACGGGCCGCCTCGACCGCGAGAAGGTGCTGGCCTCGCTGCTGCAGGCAACGCGCACCGCGGCCGCCGTGTTCACCGTGCTGATCGGCGCGCTGATCTTCGGCTATTTCCTCACGGTGACGCAGACGCCGCAGAAGGTCACGGAGTTCCTCACCGGCCTTGGCCTTGGGCCCTACGGCGTGCTGGGGCTGATCTTGGTGATGTATCTCGTGCTCGGCTGCCTGATGGACGCAATGGCGATGATCATCCTGACCGTGCCGATCATCTTCCCCGTCATCATCCATCTCGGCTTTGACCCGATCTGGTTCGGCATCATCATCGTCATGACCGTCGAGCTCGGCCTGATCACTCCGCCGGTGGGCATGAACGTGTTCGTCATAAAAAGCGTGGTGAAGGACGTCTCCTTCTCCACCATCTTCAAGGGCGTGAGCCCATTCGTGGCAACGGACCTCGTGCGCCTCGTGATCCTGATCGCCTTTCCGCTGCTGGCGATCTGGTTGCCGACGCGGATGATGGCGCATTGAGAGGTGAAGCGATGACCACACCGACGCTGCAAACCAAATACGTCTTCACCATCACCGCCCGCATCGGCGACGTCGTCACCGCCGGCGAGACCGGAATCGGCGTTCGCCGCATCATCCCGATCATCGGCGGCGAGGTGAAAGGCGCGATCGCCGGCAAGGTTCTGCCGTTCGGCGCGGACTTCCAGACCATCCGCCCCAACGAGCTGATCGATCTCGAAGCGAAATACGCCTTCGAGACCGACGACGGCGCCGTCATCTATGTCGAGAACAAGGGCATGCGCTTCGGGCCCGTAGAGCTCCTGCAGAAGCTCAAGCGCGGCGAGCCGGTCGATCCCAAGCTGATCTATTTCCGCACCGTGCCGAAGTTCGAGACCGGGCATGAGAAGTATCGCTGGCTGATGGAGCACATCTTCGTCGGCTCGGCCGCGCGTCATGCGGATCGGGTGGTGATCGACGTTCATCAGGTAATGTGAGAGCTGTCCGCCCGTCATCGCGAGCGCAGCGAAGCAATCCAGAGTCTTTCCGGCGAGGCATTCCGGGATGCTTCGCGGCGCCTGTCATCGGGCCGCGCTTCGCGCGGACCCGTTGGCTCGCAACGACGGAACATGCAGCAGCATGTGCGCTGCCCAGCGCATTCCTGACATGCCGCCTCGCCGGTCGGACGCCAGGGCGGCTCTCCATAGGATGGGATATCCCGCGCCGCCCCTCCTTGACTCCCCCGGAATTCGTTATACAACATAACTATTCTGATAAGGACGCAAATGACACAGGGAAACGCCGAGACCGCCAGCGCGGGCGCCTCCGGGCTCTTGAAGATCGAGAGGGCGGACCGGGTTCTGACCGTGGGTCTGAACCGGCCGGCGAAGCGCAATGCGCTCAACGACGGCATCATCCTGGAAATCGGCGAGTGTTTTGCGTCCCTGCCCGACGACGTCGGCGCAGTCGTCATCCACGGCATCGGCGATCATTTCTCCAGTGGCCTCGACCTGTCCGAGCTGACCGAGCACGACGCCACGGGCGGCCTGCTGCATTCCCAGATGTGGCACCGGGTATTCGACCGCATTCAGTACAGCCGCGTGCCCGTGATCGCGGCGCTGCGAGGGGCGGTGATCGGCGGTGGGCTGGAGCTGGCCTGTGCGGCGCATATCCGCGTCGCCGAACCTTCGACCTATTTCGCGCTGCCGGAAGGGCAACGCGGCATCTTCGTCGGCGGCGGCGGCTCGGTGCGGCTGCCGCGCCTGATCGGCGTCGCCAGAATGATGGACATGATGCTGACCGGCCGCGTCTACAGCGCGACCGAAGGCGCGTCCTACGGCTTCGCGCAATATTTGACGGAAGCCGGCAACGCGCTTCCCAAGGCGATGGAACTCGCGACCAAGGTCGCCTCCAACGCGCCGCTGACGAATTTCGCCGTGCTCCAGGCACTGCCGATGATCGCGGAGGCCAATCCGCAAACCGGTCTGCTGATGGAATCGCTGATGGCGACGGTGGCGCAGAGCGACAAGGAGGCCAAGCGCCGGATCCGCGAATTCCTCGAGCACAAGACCGCAAAGGTGAAGCCGAAGTCATGAGTGCGCAGCCGTCCTCTTCCAGCATGGAACGCGGCGCGAGCACTTTCCCGCTGCGGCCGATCTCGTTCGGCGATCCCGCCGTCGACATCGAGCGCCGCGACGACGGCACGATCTATCTCAGGCCGAAGCAGCCGCTCGGCGACTATCCCGTCCGCATCACCGAGCGCCTGCATCATTGGGCCATTACCACGCCGGACCGCGTCTTCATGGCCGAGCGCGAAGGTGGCCGCGGCTGGCGCAAGATAACCTACGCCGAGCTGCTCATCGCGAGCCGGCACATCGCCTCGGGCCTGATCGCACGCGGATTGTCCGCAGAGCGCCCGGTCGTCATTCTCTCCGGCAATTCGATCGACCATGCGCTGCTCGCCTTCGGCGCGTTCTATGCGGGCGTGCCGTTCTGCCCGGTATCGCCGGCCTATTCGCTGGTGTCGAAGGATTACGGCAAGCTGTCCTACCTGATGAAGCTGCTGACGCCCGGCCTCGTCTTCGCCGAGGATGCCGACAAGTTCGCCGATGCGCTCACGGCCAACGTCTCACTCGGCACCGAGATAGCCGCATCCTATGGCCACGTGCATGGCCGGGACGTCACTTCGCTCGCGGACCTGATGGCGACGCCGATCCGCACCGATCTCGACGAGGTCCATGGCAGGATCGGCCCCGACACCATCGCGAAATTCCTGCTGACCTCGGGCTCGACCGGCAATCCCAAGGCGGTCATCAACACCCAACGCATGATCTGCGCCAACCAGGTGATGCTGCGCGAGACGCTCGCCTTTCTCAAGGACGAGCCGCCCGTCATCATCGACTGGCTACCCTGGAATCACACCTTTGGCGGCAACCACAATATCGGGCTGACGCTCTACAACGGCGGCTCGATGTATCTGGATGCCGGCAAGCCGATGCCCGGCGGCATCGAGGAGACCGTGCGCAATCTCCAGGAGATCTCGCCGACGGTGTATTTCAACGTGCCAAAGGGCTACGAATCTCTGCTGCCTTACTTGCGCGACGACCAGGGCCTGCGCGCAAAGTTCTTCGACCGGCTGCACGCGATGTTCTTCTCGGGCGCGGCGCTGTCGCCGTTCGTCTGGAACAGCCTCGACGAGCTCGCGGTGAAGGAAAAGGGCTACCGCGTGCCGATGCTGACGGGCCTCGGGGCCACCGAGACCGCGCCGTTCTTCATGTCGGTCAATCCGCGCACCAGCCGCTCCGGCCATGTCGGCCTGCCGGTCTCGGGCAACGACGCCAAGCTGGTGCCGAACAATGGCAAGCTGGAAGTCCGCTGCAAGGGGCCGAACGTCATGCCCGGCTACTGGCGCCAGCCCGACATCACCGCAAAATCCTTCGACGAGGAAGGCTTCTACAAACTCGGCGATGCGCTGAAGCCGGCCGATCCTGATGATCTCAATGCCGGCTTCGACTTCGACGGCCGCGTCAGCGAGGATTTCAAGCTGGCGAGCGGCACCTGGGTCAGCGTCGGCCCCCTGCGCGCGCGTTTCGTTGCGGCCTGTGCACCGCTGGTGCGCGACGTCGTGATCGCCGGCATCAACCGCGACGAGGTCTCCGCGCTGGTCGTGCTCGATCTCGATGGCTGCCGGCTGATCAACCCGACGCTGCCGATCAACGACCTCGTCGTCGCCACGCGCGACCGCCTGGTGCGCGAGGCCTTCCGCGAACGGCTGACGCGTTTCCTCAGCCAGGCCACGGGCTCCTCGACACGGATCACGCGCGCGATCCTGATGGACACGCCGCTCTCGATCGACAAGGGCGAAGTCACCGACAAGGGCTCGATCAACCAGCGCGCCGTTCTCGAGCATCGCACCGAGCTGATCGAGGAGCTCTATGCTGCCAATCCGTCGAACCGTGTGATATCGGTCGGCTAGAATTCATCGCCAAAGGAGAACGCCATGTTGTTGAAGGATCAGGCAGCCATCGTGACCGGCGGCGCATCGGGACTGGGTGCAGCGACTGCGCGAAAGCTCGCGGCCCAGGGGGCCAAGGTCGCCGTGTGCGACCTCAACACCAAGCTTGCGGAAACGGTCGCGGCGGAGATCAAGGGTGTCGCCGTGACCTGCGACGTCTCCGATGCGGCCTCCGCCGAAGCCGCGATCGCGCAAGCGACGAAGGCCCATGGCCCGGCCCGCGTGCTGGTCAATTGCGCCGGCATCGGCGTTGCCAAGCGCGTGGTCGGTCGCGACGGCCCGATGGCACTCGCCGATTTCGACAAGGTGATCAAGGTCAACCTGATCGGCAGCTTCAACATGCTGCGCCTTGCCGCGACCGAGATGTCCAAGCTGGAGCCGCAGGCGACCGGCGAGCGCGGCGTCATCATCAACACCGCTTCCGTCGCCGCCTATGACGGCCAGATCGGCCAGTCCGCCTATTCGGCCTCCAAGGGCGGCATCGTCGGCATGACCCTGCCGATCGCGCGCGAGCTCGCGCAATTCGGCATCCGCGTGCTGACCATCGCCCCCGGCCTGTTCCTGACGCCCCTGCTCGCGAACCTGCCGCAGGAAGCCCAGGACTCGCTTGCCGCCGCAATCCCCTTCCCGCGCCGTCTCGGCAATGCCGACGAGTTCGCCGCGCTCGCGCTGCACATGGTCGAGAACGCCTATCTGAACGGCGAAGTGGTGCGCCTCGACGGCTCGCTGCGCATGGCGCCGAAGTAAGTTAAATGAGCCGATCGCAACAGGCCAGGATCCTACCTCTCCCATTGGGAGAGGTGTGGCACAGCGCTAGTGGATAGATGAAGCATGTTCGTGAACCGGCGCGAGGTCCAGATTCAGTGGGGCGACTGCGACCCCGCCAATATCGTCTATTACCCGCGCTATTTCGCGATGTTCGATGATTCGACCTCGACCCTGTTCGAGGTCGCCGGCTTCTCCAAGCAGGATCTGGTCCGCAAATACGGCCTGGTGGGCATTCCCATGGTCGACACGCGGGCCAAGTTCTACATCCCCTCGACCTATGGCGACTGGATCACCATCGAGACCAGGATCGAGAGCATCAAGCGCTCGAGCTTCGAGGTGAAGCACAACGTCTACAAGGGCGAGGCGCTGGCGATCGAGGGTTTCGAGACCCGCGTGCTGGTCGGCCGCGATCCCGTTAACCCAGACAAGCTGAAATCGGCACCATTCCCGGCGGAAATGGTAGCCAAATTCACGGGGAGTTAAAGTCTGGAGCTAAATCGCCGCATCACCAAAAGAGGGGGCTGAATTACCCCCCGATTTCTGCTTTCAAAGAAACACGTCAAGGGAGGAATAGATGAAACGTTTTTATTTGACCGCTGCCATCACTGCGGCCGCGCTGGCGCTGCCGGCCCTGCCCGCGCTGGCCCAGACCAGCGAAGTCACCATCGGCATCACCACCGCTACGACCGGGCCGGGCGCGGCGCTCGGCATTCCCGAGCGCAACGCGCTGGAATTCGTACCAAAGGAGATCGGCGGCGTGCCGCTGAAGGTGATCGTGCTCGACGACGGCGGCGATCCCACCACCGCCACCACCAACGCGCGCCGCTTCGTCACCGAATCCAAGGCTGACATCATCATGGGCTCGGCGCTGACGCCGCCGACCATCGCCGTGTCCAACGTCGCCAACGAAGCCGGCATCCCGCATTTCGGCCTTGCGCCGTTCCCGATCACGCCCGAGCGCATGAAGTGGTCGGTGGCGATGCCGCAGCCGATCCCGATCGTCGGCAAGGTGCTGTACGACCACATGAAGTCCAAAGGCGTGAAGACGCTCGGCTATATCGGCTATTCCGATTCCTATGGCGATCTCTGGTTCAACGACCTCAAGGCGCAGGCCGTGCCCATGGGCATGACCATCGTCGACGAGGAGCGCTTTGCCCGTCCCGACACCTCGGTGACCGGACAGGTGCTCAAGCTCGTCGCCGCCAATCCCGACGCGATCCTGGTCGGCGCCTCCGGCACCGCGGCCGCGCTGCCGCAGACCGAGTTGCGCGAACGCGGTTACAAGGGGCTGATCTACCAGACCCACGGCGCCGCCAGCATGGACTTCATCCGCATCGCCGGCAAAGCGGCGGAAGGTGTCCTGATGGCCTCGGGCCCCGTCATGGCCCCCGAGGAACAACCGGATAGCGCGCTGACCAAGAAGCCCGGCCTCGCGCTGAACTCGGCCTACGAGGCCAAGTACGGCCCGAACAGCCGCAGCCAGTTCGCCGGCCATTCCTACGATGCGTTCGAGATCCTCAAGCGCATCATTCCGGTGGCGTTGAAGACGGCCAAGCCCGGCACGCCTGAGTTCCGCGAAGCCATCCGCCAGGCGCTGCTGACGGAGAAGGAATTGGCCGCAAGCCAGGGCGTCTACAACTTCACCGAGAAGGACCGCTATGGCCTCGACCAGCGCTCGCGCATCCTGCTCACGGTGAAGGACGGCAAGTACACGCTGGTGAAGTAAGCGCAGAGAGAGCGTTGAGATGATCAAGAGCCGGCCCAATGGGCCGGCTCTTTTGCTTGGGGAGCTGAGCGCAAGCTGCTGCCACGGTGGCTTCGGCGCCCCCACTCCCGAGCGTGCTGATACGCACGAGCTCACGCCGCCTGCCGCAGCGGGGTCCACGCAAACTCCGGATAGTAGTCGTCCATCATGCGGTCGACATAGGCGGTGAGGTTCGGAAATGCCTCGGTGCGTTCGCGCAAGGCCGATTCGAAGAACGGCGTCAGGATGCCGGCGAGCGCGCCGAAGGCGGTTGCGTCGACACCGCAGGGCTTTTTGCCCATCAGGTACGCCTTGTCGCCGAGCTGAACCGACAGCGCGAACAGCGAGCGGACCGCGAGATCGACGTCGTCATCGGGCCCATGGCGGCCGAGCCCGGAGAGCAGATAGTTCTCGGCGACGCGGAATTGCGCATCCTCCCGCAGCTTCTCGCGATTGTGCTCCGGCGCGCCGTCGAAGAAGTGCGCAGGCCCCTTGGCGAAATTCACCGGATCGACCCAGCGGGCGCCGACCAGCGCCCAATAGACGTGATGCTCGATCATGCGCTCGAACGCCCAGGCCTGCGCGCGCTCCTGCAACGAGAGCCCGGCGTCGAAATCGAAGCCGTAGCGGCGTTCGATATGGGCGCGGATGAAGGTGGAATCGGCCACCGCCTCGCCGCCGTCGTCGATGAAGGGCAGCTGCCCCTTGGGCGAAGCTGGCGGCATCGCCCGCTCCTTACGGTAAGGCAGCCCTGCCATCTTGAGCTGCACCTCCGTCTTGGTGACGAAGGGGCTGATTTCCGGCAGGCCGAAGCCGGCGCCGAAGCCGTAAAGCGTGATCATGCGAGCTCTCCTGAACCTCGAACGAGTTGAAGGAACCTAGCGGCGGGCTGCTGCCACCATGGTGGCAGCAGCCATGATATCTTCTGCGAAGCGGGCTCCCCGCCAGGCGCGGCCCATCAAGTGGCGGACCAGCGCGTCGGCAACCCGGACCAGCGGGCGTATCACGGCGCTTGCGAGGGCAAACCGGAGGTCGACGGCCACGAGATCGAGCGAAACGAGGCGGCCGAACACCGCTGCGGACCACGCCTGTGCCCGCAGCATCGGAACGGCCGGGCCGAAATGGGTTGGAATGATCATGGACAAATCCCCTTCAGTCGATGAGTTGTCCGGGTATAGAACTCCCCTGCTGCCAACATCCTGTCAGCAGCCGCGCTCCGCGTGCTGAAAGAGCACCGAGAAAATGGGCACAAGAGACCTGTCATGAGACGCGCCGACCGGCTGTTTCAAATCATTCAGGTGCTGAGGCGCACGCGCAAGCCGCTGACGGCGGACGCGATCGCGGCCGAGCTTGAGACCTCCAAGCGCACCATCTACCGCGACATCGCAACCCTGATCGGTCAACGCGTACCGATCCGCGGTGAAGCCGGCATGGGTTACATCCTGGAAAAGGGTTTTGACCTCCCGCCGCTCATGCTGACACCCGACGAGATCGAGGCGGCGGTGCTGGGCGCGCAATGGGTCGCGGGCCATGCCGACTCCGCGCTGGCACGCGCGGCCGAAGACTTGATGGCCAAGATCGCCGACACGGTCCCAGAACGCCTGCGGCCTTTCGTGCTGGAGCCGGCGAGCCGGGCGCGGCCGAGCTGGAACAGAGAGCCGGACCGCCTGGACATGGTGCGCACCCGCACCCAAATTCACGAAGGCAAGAAGATCATGCTTCGCTATCGTGACGAGCACGGCCGCCCCAGCGAGCGCATGATCTGGCCGATCTCCGTCGGCTATCTCGAAGCCGTGCGCCTGTTGGCGGCCTGGTGCGAGCTGCGCGGCGACTTCCGCAGCTTCCGCACCGATCGCGTGGTCGAGGCGACCTATCTCGACGAGAAATACCCGGAGCGGCGCGACGTGCTGCGCGCAAGATGGCGGCAGAGTCTGGTCTGGGGTCCGCCGAAGGACACTTGAGGATGATGCAAGAGACCGACCTGTCGAGCTGCTGCCAGGGTTGCGGCGCCTGCTGCGGCTATTCGCAGAACTGGCCGCGCTTCTCGATCGAGAGCGACGAGGAGCTTGCGGCGATTCCCGAAACGCTGGTCAACGCGCGTCAGTCCGGCATGCGCTGCGAGGGGGATCGCTGCTCGGCCCTGCAGGGAAAGATCGGAGAGATGACGACCTGCGGCATCTATGAACTGCGGCCAGAGGTCTGCCGCACCTGCATGCCGGGCGACGCCGAATGCGCGATGGCGCGGCGGAAGTTCGGCCTGCCGATCATAGAGGCCGCCTAGGCGGGAACGGCTTCGCTGGTCTCGTCGTCGAGCTCGTCATCGAGTGGTGCGAGCACCGAAAGCGGCTTGGTCGACAGCGTGATCGGCTTGCGCCCGCCCGAGAGCGACGGCGAGGATTTCGCCGAGCTTTCGCGCGACAGCGCGTAGAGCGTCGAGCCAACGCGGCCGCCGTTCTCGATCAGGTCACGCTCGCTGCAGCTTGCTGCAATCGCGACCGCCAGCGAATGCAAATGACTGCGGCGGTAGCAAAACAGCGCCAGCCTGGCACGCGCGTCAGGGGAAACACTCTCAACCAGCCTCGGCAGGCCACTCTCGCTGGCGCGATACATCTCGCCAAGGAGCTCGTCGCGGACCGGACAGGAATCGCCTTCAAAGGTGTCGCGGCTTGCAAACATTGCGGTTCTCCCTCATGGCGAAGATGCAGCGTAATTCTCTAACGAAAGGTTAACCACGCCCCCCGGTAGTCGCCGGGGGTGCTTGCGCCATGGCTGCGAATCGGAGGCGTATTGATGCTTGCCCGTCATTCCGCGGCGCGCGAGGCGAAAACCGGAAATCTCGAGATTCCGCGCCCGGCGCTGCGGACCGCCCCGGAGTGACGGATGCGAGCAGTCAGTTCGCCGCCATGAAGATGGAGAGGCCGAAGCCGGTCAGGTGATGCAGCGCCTGGTCGACGCCGATCAGGGTCCAGAACCAGGGATGCGCGAGGTCGACACCGAAATTGGCGGAGACGAATCCCTTGGCGCGGTCGATCGTGATGTGGATCGCGAAGTCAATGAAGGCCACGAACCAGAATCTCGGTGCGACGATCAGGATGAGGGGCAGCGCGACGGCGAGGTGGACGAGACAGTGCACCAGAAGCGGCAGGGCCCAGCCGTGCTTCTGGTCCTTGCCGTGCGCCATCCACGCGGTCTGGAGCACGAAATCGGCGATGATGTGCTTGAAGGTGAGCAGCAACATCCAGCCAATGAGCGCTTCAACCGGAATCGCCGATGACATGGGTGGAAACGACAAGCTGACGCCCTCATTGACGTGACGAGAAGAATTGGAGCGTTCAGCGCAACTTCTTCCCTGACCCGCCAAATCGCCGGGACGCGTGATTTATGACATCTCCCGCGGCGGAATGCAGCCGGGGGGAACCGGAAAATCGCCAACTGTGGCTAACTGGTGATACGATGGCCAATCGCCGCGGCCGCCTCCAGTAAGGTTACCTCCGGCTCGAAATTTGCATCCCGTTACCTTCGCGCTATCATCAGCGAAGAATATCGTTCTTTTTTCAGCCGTTTACGAATTTCAGGGCTCCCCATCGCGGGTGCCGACATCCGAATAAGGCCAGAGTGCTGCCATGGGTACTGAAGGCCCCATCTCATCGCTGACCGAACCTCCGCCCCGTCGCCCGAAGGTGATCAAGACCAATCAGCAGCAGGTCTTCCTCTACGTCGTGCTGACCCTGCTGTTGTCGTTCGCCACCGTCTGGGCTGGCCGCTCCTTACTGCACAATTCGGAAACGCTGACCTTTGCCGTCGGCGCTCCCAACGGTGACGAGGCGCTGTTCGCGGCCAAGCTGGCCACCGTGGTGCAGAACAACGCTTCGCGCTTGCGGATCAAGGTCGTCAACAACGCAGACAATGCCAAGGCGCTCGTGCAGTTCGACCGCAAGCAGGCCGACCTCGCCGTCCTGCGCACCGACGCCAAGATCCCGCTGCGCGCACGCACGCTCGCGATTCTCGAGCATGATCTCGTCCTCCTGTTCGGTCCCGGCAACAAGAAGATCAAGTCGTTGGCGGAGCTGAAGAAGAAGAAGGTCGCGGTGGTCTCCGACAACGAATCCTCGCTCGCCTTCGTCCGCAGCATCCTCGACGTCGCCGACGGACCCGATGCCACGAGGATCCAATTGGCACCGCAGGGCGCAACGCTCGACAAGTTGTTCGCCCCGGCAAACGGCTTTGGCGCGGTGATCGCCATCGTCCACGCGTCGCGGGCGGTGCGGGACAAATCGTATGAGCAGGCCGCCAAGCGCGGCGGCTTCACGCTCAACGCCATCGACGAAGCCAAGACGCTGGCGCGTAAATTCCCCGGCATATCCGACGAGACGCTGACGGCAGGCACGGTATCGGCGTCCCCGCAGATTCCCAACGACGATCTCGATACGATCGGGCTCGAATGGCTGCTGGTCGCGCAGTCCAGGATGTCGCCGACCACGGCAGGCGAGCTCGCCCGCATTGTCTACGAAAACAAGTCGGCGCTCGGGCTCGACAACGGCTTCGCCACCAGGATCGAACCGGCCTCCGTCGAGAAGGACGCCTTCGTGATCGCGCATCGGGGCGCAGCCGACTACATCAACGACGACACGAAGACCTTCGTGGACAAGTACAGCGACCTGATGTATCTGGGCGCCGCCGCGCTCAGCGTCATCGGCTCGATCTTCGCAGCGATCTACGCCAAGATCACCCGCATCGCCCCCGAGAAGGCCAGCGAGCTCTCCACCGCCATCCTCGACATCGGCGAGCGGATCGAGCACGCCCACTCGCTCGACCAGCTCGAATGTCTCCAGGACGAGTTGGAGGCCATCCTGCGCGGCGCGGTGATCGGCCTCAGGGACGGCACGATCAGCACCGACGGGCTCGACACCTTCAAGCTCGGGTACGAGTTCGTCCGCGACGAGATCAGCATGCGCCGCGACTATTTGAAGCGTCATGCCGGCGAAGCCGAAAAGCCGGCGCGCGATGGCGGCGCGCCCCCATCGGACGACAGCAATGTGGTGGTGGTGAAGACCGCCCATAGCGCCTGACCAGCCGGGGACCTGCCCCGTCAGGCCAGCGTCCGGCCGACTTCTATCCCCCGCAGAATCAACGCCGGGTGCCTTGGAACCGTCGCATTGCGCAACCGTTGGTTTCCGGTTGCAACCAGAGAACGCGCATGCGTGCACTCCTCATCATCCTCCTTCTGGCAATGCTGGCGGCCGCCGGCTACTTCGCCTATTCCGCAATGGTGGGCGAAGGTGAGCCGATTCCGACGGAAGGCTACGTGGCGCTGGCGCTGGGCGCGGGGTTTTCCGTCATCGTCGGAGTCGGGCTGATGGTGCTGCTGTTCTTCAGCAGCCGCCGCGGCTATGACGAGCCGCCACATTTCAGGTAGGCATTCCGCGAACGGCAGCGGCCGGGGATCGGCGCAGCGGCGCCAATGCAGCCGCCTGCGTCCGTCGTTGACGGCTTGCGTCCAGGCGGGCACTTATGGCGCCGACAATGGAGACAAGAATGTCGGACACAGCGGACGCGGCGACAGGCCCGCTGCTCGAAATCATCGGCGCACGCGCCACCATCCGCCTCAATCGACCCCAACACCTCAACCGGCTTCAGGCGGAGGATCTCGGCGAACTGACAAGACTGTTCGACCGGATCGAGACCGATCCTGATATTCGCGTGCTGGTGCTGACCGGCACCGGGCGGGCCTTCTCCGCGGGTTACGACCTCAATTCGGTGGCGGAGCGCGCGGTCAGTGCGAACGAGCAGCAGAGCGCGGGTTCCGCTTTCGAGGTGGTCGTCAACCGGCTCGAGGATCTCGGCGTACCAACCATCTGCCGTCTCAACGGCGGTGTCTATGGCGGCTCGACCGACCTCGCGCTCGCCTGCGATTTCCGCATCGGCGTCGATACCGCGGAGATGTTCATGCCGGCGGCGCGGCTTGGGCTGCATTATTACCCGAGCGGCATCAAACGCTACGTGAGCCGGCTCGGCCTGGACAGTGCGAAGAAGCTGTTCCTGACCGCGCAGAAGATCAGCGCGCCGGAAATGCTGCGCATCGGCTATCTCACGGCCATGGTGCCGTTGGAATCTCTGGACGAGGAGGTCGACAAGCTCGCTGCCATCCTCGCCGGCAACGCCCCGCAGGCGATGCGCGGCATGAAGCGCGCGATCAACGAGTTCGCCCGTGGCGAGCTCGATGAGCGAGCCGCCGACCAGCGTCACCGCGACAGCATGCGCGGCGACGAGATCAAGGAAGGCATCAAGGCGTTTGCCGAGAAGAGAGCGCCTCGGTTTTGAGTCGAACAGGAGTGCCACGCCCTCGCTATCGTCCCGGCGAAGGCCGCGATCCATAGTCACAAGGGCTCGTCTTCGCGAGGGCCGGTAGGTCCGATTGTTCGCAAAAACTATTGTTGCGGCGTATCGGTCCCGGCCTTCGCCGGGACGACTCTGTAGCTGAGATGCGTTCTACCCACCTGCCGCCTTGGCATGCTGCGCCGCCATCTCCGCGTCCTCCGCATTGATGCGCTGGAACGCCGGCCGCGCCGTCATGCGGTCGGCGTAGCGGACGAACACGTCCTTCTTGGGCACGATGCCGAACATCATGGTCCAGCTGAACGCGACGCCCCACAACACGTCGGCGGCGGTCATTCGCTCGCCGAGCAGATACGGCCCCTTCGACAGCTGCGCCTCGAGCGCAGCCAGCATGGTGTCGTAGTCCGCGTAGGGCGACTGCGTGACCGGCGCCGGCTCGCGCTGCATGAACTTGTCGATCAGCGCCGGCTCGAACGATGACCCGTAATAGGCGATCCAGCGCAGATACGGGCCGCGCAGCGGATCGTTCAGCGCCGGCGTGAGGCCTGCCTGCGGATACAGGTCGGCGAGATGGATGGTGATGGCGACCTGCTCGGTCACCAGCGCCTCGCCGTGGCGGATCGCCGGCACCTTTCCGAGCGGATTGATGGCGAGGTAGGCGGGCTCGCGCTGCTGGCCGGCCTTCATGTTGAGAACGTGGAGATCGTAGGGAGCCCCCAGCTCCTCCAGCAGGATCCGTGTGCCGGTGGCCCGCGTCTGCGGCGAATAGTACAGCGTGATGCGGTTTGGATCGGTCATGGCGGGACTCCCATCTGGCCTTTTGGCGACGACGCAGCTTGTAGCGGACCATACCTGACATCTTGTGTCAGGTATGGTTTAAGGAACCATGCGCGCGAGCCGGATGCTGTCGATCCTCACCACTCTCCAGGCCAGGGGCCGGGTCACCGCGCCCGAACTGGCGGACGCCTTTGAAGTCTCGGTGCGCACGATCTACCGCGACATCGATGCGCTTGCCGCGTCAGGCATTCCCGTTTACGCCGACCGCGGCGCGGACGGCGGCTATCGCCTGCTCGATGGCTATCGCGTGCGGCTGAACGGCCTGTCGCAGAGCGAGGCAGGCGCGCTGTTCCTGGCGGGATTGCCGGGCCCGGCAGCAGCGCTCGGGCTCGACGCGGCGATGCTCGCAGCGCAGAACAAGCTGATGGCCGCTCTACCCGCCAATTTGCGCGAAGACGCCGGTCGGATGCAGGGGCGTTTTCACCTGGACGCACCGACCTGGTTCGGCGAGGCGGAAAACCCAAAGCACCTGCGCGCGATCGCCGGGGCCGTGCTGCGAGACACGCTGATCAAGATCCGTTATCGGAGCTGGCGCGCGGAGAAGCAGCGCCGGATCGGGCCGCTGGGCCTCGTCCTGAAGGGCGGCAGCTGGTATCTCGCCGGCGATGTCGACGGCAGCGTGCGCACCTATCGCGTCGCGCGCGTGCTCGACTGCACGGCGCTCGACGACCGCTTCGATCGTCCCGCCGGCTTCGATCTCGCCGCCTATTGGCGGGCCGCGACGCTGCGGCTCGAGGCCGAGATGCATCCCAATGTCGCGACCGTCCGGCTGTCGCCGTTCGGCGTCAAACTGCTCGACGCGCTGAGCCAGCCTTACGTCAAGGCACGCATGCAGCTTGAAGAGACTCCCGATGCAGATGGCTGGCGCATCGCACGAGTGCCGGTCGGCAAGACCTCGTGGCACGCCGCGGCCGAATTGCTCCGGCTCGGCCCCGAGGCCGAAGTGCTGGAGCCCGCCGATCTGCGCGACAAGATGGCCGAGCTGATCAAGGCCATGGGCGTGCGCTATCGCGCGGTGCAATAAGCCCGATGGCGGCGCATTTTGCCGCAGCCCAAGAAACAATCCTGAAACACGATTCTTCCCTCGCGTCGTGAACGCATTCGAGTTTCGGCTCGACCGAGATGCAGGGACACAACAACGGCCTTAGCGCCAATGGAGAATGAAGATGTTTCGTAAGCTTGCACTTGGTCTGATCGCCGCTGCTTCGCTCGGCGTTGCCGCTCTCGCCCCCACCGCCGCTTCGGCCGGCGGCTTCCATGGTCACCCCTGGGGTCATCATCACTACTGGGGTCCCGGCTTCGGGTTCGGCGGTCTCTACGTCAACACCGGCATCAGCAATTGCTACCAGGAGCGCCTGGTCCGGACCCGTCATGGCCTGCGCGTGCGCGTCGTGAATGTCTGCGCCTACGGGATCTACTGAGCACAGCTATCGGCTGGCGCAGCCCCGGTCGCTCCGCGACCGGGGCTCGTCGTCTCAGCTCGCTAGAGCAGCGGCCGTTGCGGACGCAGCCTGCTCGTCCGCAAGAGAATTGCGCTCCAATATCCATCGTTCGGCGCGCGAACGCCGTAGCGAGGGTGCGAAGTAGTAGCCCTGGGCGACGTCGCAGCCTGCCCGACGGATGATTTCAAGCGCGTGCGAGCTCTCGACCCCCTCGGCCACGACCTTCATATTGAACGCCTTCGCAAGCGCGACGGAGGCATCGACGATCTTCATCATGTCGTCATCGGCTTCGCAACCTTTGATGAAGGATTGGTCGATCTTGAGTTCGCTGAACGGCAGTCGCGCCAGGGCAGCCAGCGACGAATAGCCGGTGCCGAAATCGTCGATAGCGGTGCCGATCTTCTTCAGCCGCAGACGCACCAGAATGTCGTTGGCACGGTCGACGTCGGCCATTGCGGTGGTCTCGGTGATCTCGACCGTCAGCGAGGACGGAGGCACGCCCTCCTGGCGCAGGATCGCCTCGATCCGTTCCGGCAAGGTCAGATCCGACATCAATGAACCCGAGATATTGACGGCGATGGTGAAACCGGGATTGCGCTCGATCAGCTTGCGGCCCTGCGACATCGCCGATGAGAGTATGCAATCGGTCACCTCGCCCATGAGCCCAGCCTCTTCGGCGATCGGAATGAAGACCATGGGCGAGACCATGCCGAACTCGGCGGTACGCCAGCGCGCGAGGGCTTCCGCGCCGACGACTCTCCCGGTCTGAAGGGCGATTTTGGGCTGATACTCCACGAAGAACTCGCGCTCGGCGAGCCCACGCGCAATCCTGTCCCGCGTGATCCGAGGCGCTGGCGAGGCCGACGCCGCAGCCAGCGGCAAGCGCCGCGGCAATTCGAGTGCACAGCGCAGGCGGTTGAGATCGAGCGGCTTGGTCAGACATCCGCCGAGCGACAGCTTCAGTCCTGTGGCAACCCGGCGCGTTGCCTTCATGATGCGATCGTCGCAACCGCTGATGATCACGATCGACATCGCGCGGAGATCCCGCTCGGCGACGAACCGCAACAGCTCCACGCCGTCCCGCTCGCCGAGCGACAGGTCCAATGCCATGATGTCGAAGGCTTCGCGCGCCAGAAGCTCGATTGCAGCCTCGTATGAAGGAACAACGACGGAATCATAGCCGAGCTTCGAGCCGATCTTGCTGATCAGAACCCGCTGCACCAGATCATCGTCCACCACCAGAAGACGGCCTCTTGTCGCGCTCATCATCAAACTCCCGGTTGACGGCTTTCACGCTAGAGCGGCGGTCTCGCTTGGTTATGAATAGAAGACGGCTAAAACTTTCCCGATTGGAAGGGAATTGTTAGCGCTGTTTTTCGGCCATCTAAACAACTGATATCCTTGCGAAATTTTAGGTCGCTCTCGCCGCACGGAAAAACGGTATCGGGTTGACGCGTCCAATCCTCACGCCGTGATGAACGCGTAGTGAAGCTCCTTATCGGAAGCCGGCAAAACGCACGGGGAGAGCTTGCGCAACTAGCCGGTCTGCCGCTGCCGCCGAAACCAGGCCCAGGTTTCGCGCGTCGTTCTGATGTAGCCGCGACCACGATGGACGATCTCGCCATCGACGATCCCGTTCAGCCTCGGAAGCGCGTGAAAGGGAATCGATGGATAAGCGTGGTGCTCGACATGGTAGGGCATGTTCCACGCAAACCATTTGACGATCCCGCCGGTGTAGGTCGTGCGAGTGTTATGGAAGGCGCTGCGGGTCTGGTCGCAGCCGGTATGCTCGGCGTAGAGGTATGGCCGCAGGAAGAACTGCCCGATGATCAGCGGCACGATCCAGACCCAGAGCAGCAGCGCTGAGGAGAACCAGAATGAAAGCGCGAGCAGCAGGGCATAGAGCGCCAGATAGATTCGCGCCTCCGTCACGATTGTCGCGCGCTTGCTCTCGGGGATCCACGGCACGGTGACCTTGCCGGTGAGCGCATGGCCGAGCATCAGCTGCAGCCGGCCCGCGACCTGGAGCAGGCCGCTATAGGCCAGCGCAAGCTGCGTGTCGGACGTCGGCTTCACCCCGACGATCAGCTCGGGATCCCTGGCCGGATCCTGGGTGTAGCGGTGATGATCCCAGTGAAACAGGCAGTAATATTCGTAAGGCAGACCGATGATGAAGGCGGAGAGATGGCCGACGGCAAGATTGAGGCCGCGGCTCCTGAATGCGGTCTTGTGCGCGGTCTCGTGCACCGCCATGAACAGGAAGGCGACGACATAGCCCTGCACCACCATCAGGGGCAGAGCCCAGAGCACGCCCCAGCTCGAGGAAATCTTCCAGATCAGCGCGCCCATCAGCAAGATCACGCCGTAATGGCCTAGGCTCTGCGCCGCCCCCCTGAGGTTTGAGCGCACCGACAATTCGCGTAGCATGGCCGGCGTCAGCGGCTTGAGGCGATGACCAGTGTCTGGAACGGTTGCGTCGCTCATGCTGGATTTCCTGCTCTACCTGCTCAGAAGCTCGGCGATTTCGGCCTTGATGAAAGCCTGATCGCGCGGATTGTTGACGGGATTGCCGGCGCGATGGCCGTGCAGTGACGGGATCGGATGCAGCACCGCCGACCTCGCATTGACCAGCCGGCCGAGCTCATCCTCGTTGTCGCGGAGGTCGAAATAGCGATCGGTCGCGCCCGGCATCAGCAGCATGTGGGCCTTGATCGCCGCCAGGGCACGATCGAGATCACCCCCGAATGTCCGGCACCGGCTGACGTCACCATTCTGCCAGATGCCGATCTGCGCCAGGAGATCGTTGGCATCGCGCCGCGCAAAAGTCGCGTCCCACGCGCGGACGAGATAATCCTCCAGCGAAGTGAAGCCCGCCTCGCGCCAGAGCTCGTCGCGATAAAAGCCGTGCGACATCGCCCAGCCGGCGTAGACGCGACCCATGGCGCGATAGCCGGCGACGGGCCTTTCGGCGAAGCGTCCGTCGCGGAAGGCGGGATCGGCGGTGATTGCAGCCTTCACGCTTTCCAGGAAGACGTGATTGTAGGGCGCGCAGCGGGCGCTGCCGCAAACGATCGCGGCGCGCTCGACCATGTCGGGGTGCAGCGCCGCCCAGTGATAGGCCTGCATGCCGCCCATTGACCAGCCATAGACGAGGGCCAGCTTTGAGATGCCGAAGCTTTCCGTGAGCAACCGGTGCTGGACCGCAATGGCGTCGTGATAAGTCACCTCGGGAAAGGTCGCGGGCGTATTCGAAGGCGAAGATGACAGGCCATTGCCGAACAGGTTCGGGATGATGATGAAGTACCGCGTCGGATCGAGCACGCGATCGGGTCCGATCAGCCATTCGGTGTCGGTGTGCTGCGCGCTGAACGAGGTCGGGTAGAGGATGACGTTGTCCCTGGCGGGGCTCAGCGTGCCGTAGGTCTTGTAGGCGAGCTTCAGCGACGGAAAGACGGTCCCCGACCGGAGTGCGACGTGGCCGGCATCGAATATCTCGTAGTCCCGCTGTGCCGTCATGCATCCAACTCCCGCTCACGCAGCCCTGGAGCGCCGCACTTATAGCGATGCATCGATCATGCCGTACCTGCCGCGCCATTGCGGCAGATTCCATAACTGTACTTATAGTACACTTATTGATGCCCGGCAAGATAGATCCTGTCGGCGCCGCTCAGGCAATGGCGGCCAGATAACGTGCGACCGACGCAGCAAACGCCGCCTTGGCGCCGCCAGCGATGTTGCGGCCCCACCAGGCGCCGTAGATCCGATCGAACGCAAGCGGCTCGACGGCTGCCGCGACCCGCCGCACCGCAGCGGCATTGAGCGGCATGTAGTTCGGATAGGAGTACATGAAGCTGACGAAGCGCCGGTCCATCGTCACCTGCGCGATATCCCCGGTGAGCAGCGCGCCCTTCCCGTCGGCGCCGTGTGCATAGTGGAGCACGGTGGCGCCGGCGAAATGGCCGCCGGTGCGCAGCAGCAGCACGTCGTCGGAAATGCGATGATGGTCACCGGTCCAATGCACGATCGCGGGATGAGGTCGCGTGACGAAGGCGCGATCGTCGGCATGCAGATAGACCGGCACGCCGCCAAACGTGTCGCTCCAGTCGGCGACCGCGCCATAATAATGCGGATGCGAGATCGCGATCGCCTTCAGCCCGCCGAGTGCTGCGACATATCGGATGGCGTCGTCGGTCGCGAGCGGAATGCAATCCCACATCACGCAGCCGTCGTTTTGAGGCACCAGCAGCGCGCGCTGCCCGATCGCAAAGCTCGGCTCCATGCCTAGTCCGGTGAGGCCAAAATCATCGCGCCCCACCAGTCGGTGCTTACGCGCGAGCTCCTCGCGCGTAAGGAAGCTTTGACCGCTCCAGCCGACGAACTGTCGCTCGTCCTCGCAGATCGGACAGGTCGTCGGGGGCATCTTGCTGTTCGGAAATTGAGCGCCGCAGGTTGCGCAGGTCCAGAGTGGCATTGCGGTGATCCATCATGAGGTTGTCGGAGCAAGGCATGAAGATGCGGTCGCCCGATAGCAAGAGCAACCGGAACCAACGCGATTGGCGCAGGTTGAGTTCTGTCCCGCCGTCCCTCGGGGCACCCACAAGCCCGCCCATTGCCGCGTGATGCGAGTTCCGACCAAGTTTAGCGTGCCTATGACATCGCGCCCTTCCTCGTCCCGCATCTGGCCCCTGTTCGCGCTCAACTTCTTCATGGCCGACATGCAGTCGGGCATCGGGCCGTTCGTGGGGGTCTTTCTCCAGGAACGCGGCTGGGCGACCGGCCTGATCGGCACAGCGATGACGATCGGCAACGTTGCGGGCATGCTGGTGACGACGCCGATCGGCGGCTTCATAGATTCCAGTCGCAACAAGCGAATGTGGGTCGTCATCCCCGGCATCTGCGTGGTCTCGGCCTCTGCGATCATCCTGATCTCGCAGAATTTCTGGGCGGTGACGTTTTCGCAAGTCGCACAATCGCTCGCGAGCGCCGCGATCGTGCCGGCGGTCACCGGCATCACGCTCGGCATTGCCAAGCAGAAGGGCTTCAACGAGCTCAACGGCCGCAACCAGGCCTACAACCATGCCGGCAATATGGTCGGCGCCGCGCTGTCGGGCTACCTCGGCTACAAATTCGGCTATGTCGCCGTGTTCGCACTGGCCGCCGTCTTCGGCGCCATCGCGATCGCCTGCGTCATGATGATTCCGGCCAAGACGATCGACGACCGTGCCGCGCGTGGCAGCAAGGAGGATGATCCGGACAGCGCGCCGGACGCGTTCACGATGCTGCTCAAGCACCGGGCGCTGCTCGTACTGGCACTCTCGCTGGCGCTGTTTCACCTCGGCAACGCAGCCATCGTTCCGCTCTACGGACTTGCTGCGGTGGCGGAGGGACAGGCCAACGGTCCCAGCTTCGTCGCGACCACCGTCGTGATCGCACAGGGCGTGATGATCGTGACCTCACTGATTGCAATGAAGGCCGCGAGCAGGCGCAACTACTGGCCGATCATCCTGTTGTCCTTCATGTTCCTGCCCATCCGGGGCGTGCTCGCCTTCTTCGTCACGGGATGGTGGGGAGTCGTGCCGATGCAGGTGCTCGACGGCATCGGCACCGGACTGCAGACGGTTGCCGTTCCCGGCATGGTCGCGCGCGCGCTCAACGGCACGGGCCGCATCAATCTCGGCCAGGGCGCCGTGATCACCGTACAGGGGGTCGGCGCCAGCTTGAGCCCTGCGCTCGGCGGCTGGATCGCGCAATGGATCGGCTACGGCCCGACCTTCCTGCTGCTCGGCGGCTTCGGGCTCGCCTCCATGGCGCTATGGCTGGCGTTCGGAGCGGCGGTGAAGAAATACTGAGCTTCATCACCAGCACCGGAGTCACGGCGCAAACTGCCGATTCAAACCGATCCTGAAGGTGTGAAGCTCGATGTCGCTGGGCATCAGGCTGGTCCCGGGAATGGACAAGGAGAGCTGACGACCAAGGTTGAGATAAAGATACTCCGCCTTGAGCGACCAATGCGGCGTGAACGCCCACTCTCCGCCGCCGCCGACTGCGTACCCGATTTTGTAACCGCTTGCCGAGGCATGACCATCCAGTGCGCCCGGAAGCCCCGGCATCGGGAAATTGTTGGTCAATCTGACATGCGTGCTGTCGAGACTTGCCTTGACATGCGCCCAGGCGAGGCCGCCTGTCGCGTAGAACAGCCAGTTGTGGCTGGCGTAGCCAAGGCGGCCGCGTAGCGTACCGAGATAATCGACGTTCTGGGTCACCGTCACCGTACCGGTGTAGTTGTCGAAATCGCCGACGAGGAAAACCGGGCGCAACGCATACGAGCTCGATTCGCGTGCGCCAATCCCGGCAGCGCTGACGTCGGCTTCAACACCGGCGACAAAATGGCCGGTTTGCCAATTGTAGCCAGCCTGCAATCCACCCAGCCAACCGGACCGGTCGACGCCGAACGTAAACGGGGCCGATGCCGTCGAGGTCAGATTGTTCACCCCGGGAAACAGCGCCAGAAGCGCGCCTGGATCGACTGACGCAGCATTCCCCTCGCCAGAGCCGTATCCGGCGTGAACGCCGGCATAGAAGCCCGTCCAGCTGAAGGCGGCCGGCGGCGGCGCAGGCGGCGCCTTCAGCGCAAGATCGGCGGCGGATGCATCGGCGGCGCAAACCGCACCAAGACCAAGCGCCAGCAGAACCGGCAACAGATTGCGCACACGACGTGTCATCGAATCTTTCCTTTCCGATCGGTCGATCATTCGCTGGTCACGATAGGGGGGACGCGATGCGCGTTCGTGGCGGGGGACGAACCAGCGAATGGACTGAAATGAAAGAGAGCGACAACGACAGTGCCTGTTGCGATCCGGGCACACCCGCTGCGGCACCCGGTCGCGGTCTCACTGCGTCATCCCGAATGGCTTTTCACGCAATCCGCCGCTTTTGCCGTTGCGGCACGGCGGCTGACGATACAACCTGCCGAAACTGCCAGCATACCTGCGTTTCACGATTGATGATTCAGCCTCAACTCTCCTTTGATGGCGACCCGAACGGCCCGGTCTATGAAAGATGGCGCGAGCAGTTTTGCCGTCAGGTGGCAAACGTCGATTTCGTGCCGGTCGGGGAAGGGCGAGTTCACCGGACCATTGCGCCCGCCATTCTTCCCCGCGTCAGACTCTCGGCCTCGTTCGGTACGCCGATGTCATTTGTGTCATTGGGGACGAACGACGAATTGATCATTACGATGTCGCCTAATTCGCCGTTGAGCGGAGCCATGGGCCAACGTCCGCTGGAGATCGCGGCCGGCGACATCACCATAGGCGACCCCTCGATCAAGGGCGCCCGCGTCACCCAGATCGAGCATGGCAATTTCCAGACCGCGCTCCTGCCGCGCAAGGCGCTGTTGCGGGTGTGCCCGAACGCCGAAGACCTGATTGCGCAATCGATCCCCGGCGCGAGCCCCATCGCGTCGATGTTCCTGCGATACTATGATCTCGCGCATGCTTATGCCCGCGAGCTCGCGCCCGCGGAGCTCGATGCGGTCTCACAGCATCTGTTCGACCTGTCGGTGCTGATGATCGGAGCCCGCGGCGATGTCGCTGAGGAAGCTCGGACGCGCGGCCTCGCCGCGGCGCGCCTCGAAACCCTCAAGGCCGATATCCTGGCGCAGCTGGACAGCCCTGCGCTGTCCCTCTCCGTCCTGTCAGCAGCGCACCGTGTCAGTCCACGCACGATCCAACTGCTGTTCGAGCAAGCCGGCATCACCTATAGCGGCTTCGTGCTGGAGCAGCGGTTGCTGCGGGCCGAACGTCTGCTGCGAAACCCTGCCATGCGCACGTGCAAGATCATCGAGATCGCGCATCTTGCGGGATTTCACGACGTCTCGTACTTCCATCGCGTGTTTCGCCGGCGCTTCAGACAAACGCCTGACGATGTCAGGAAGCTCGCTGGCGACGCCGGCTAGGCGAACTCGACCACGATCTTGCCGAAGTGTCCGCCCTGCTGCATGAGACGCAGCGCGTCCGGAACGGTATCGAAGCTGAACGCCCGATCAATCACCGGCTTCGCGCTGTTGCGTCCGATCGCAGCCGTCATGGCCTCGAACATGCGCCGGCTGCCTACCGAGAGGCCGATGACGTGCAGGTTCTTGGCGAACAGGCTCGAGATCGCGATCTGCTGCGAGACGCCCGTGAGTATGCCGATCACCAGAATGGTGCCACCGACGCGCGCTGCCTCCAGTGATTGGGAGAAAGTGTCCTTGCCCCCGACCTCGACGATATGGTCGACGCCGCCGCCGGTCCACGCTGCCGCAGCTTTGCCCCATTCCGGAACCGAGCGATAGTTGATGGTGTGGTCGGCGCCGAGCGCCCTCGAACGTTCGAGCTTCTCGTCGCTCGACGACGTCACGATCACGGCTGCGCCGGCGAGCTTCGCGAACTGCAGCGCGAAAATCGAGACGCCGCCGGTGCCCTGCACCAGCACGGTGTCACCGGGCTTGACGTTTGCTTCTTCAAACAGCGCCCGCCAGGCGGTCAGCCCGGCGCAGGGCAGCGTCGCAGCTTCCTTGAACGACAGATGCGATGGAATGTGGCTGACGCCCTCGGCGTCGAGCACCATCACTTCCTGCAGAACCCCCGGCCGCGTGCCACCGAGCGCGTAACGGCGGCTGGTCGCGGAAACTCTTCCGTCGATCCAGGACTGGAAGAACATCGGGCAGACGCGATCGCCCACCGCAACGCGCGTAACGCCCTCGCCGACGGCGACCACCTCGCCCGCGCCATCCGAGAACGGGATCAGGGGCAATCTGGTGACGCCGCCCTTGCCCTGCACGGTCAGCAGGTCGCGGTAGTTGAGCGAGGCCGCCTTCATCCGCACCGCGACCTGGCCGGATCCGGGCGCAGGCTCGGGAAGATCGGCCAGCTCCATTCCTTCGATCGACCAGTCGCTCGCGATCTGCCAGGCTTTCATGGGAGGCGCTCCCTCTCAGGTGCCGAAGCTCGTCTGCACCGCCTTGTCGAGCGTCTCGCCACCCACGAAGCGCTGGCGCAGTTCGCGCTTGAGCAGCTTGCCGCTCGGATTCTTCGGCAGACTATCAACAAAGATGACCCGCTTTGGCACCTTGAAATGCGCCATCTGGGCGGCGCAATGCTTGATGACGGCGTCCTCGTCCAGCGTCTCGCCGCTCTTGACCACGACGATGGCGGTCACCGCCTCGATCCAGCGCGGATCGGGCAGGCCGACCACGGCGACCTCGGAAACCTCAGGGATGCGGTAGACCATCTCCTCGACCTCGCGGCTGGCAACGTTCTCGCCGCCGGTCTTGATCATGTCCTTGACGCGATCGACCACGGTGATGTGGCCTTCCTCATCGATGGTGGCGAGATCGCCAGAGTGAAACCAGCCGCCGGAGAACGCGGCTGCGGTCTTCACCGGATCATTGTAATAGCCCGAGAGCAGGTGCGGTGAGCGGTGCACGATCTCGCCAACCTCGCCCACCTTGACGTCCTCCATCGCGGTGTTGACCACTCGCGTCTCGACATTGAGCACCGGCTTGCCGGCCGAGCCGGCCTTGCGCAACTGGTCCTCCGGCCGCAGCACGGTCGCGAGCGGTGCGATCTCGGTCTGGCCATAGAAATTCCAGAACTTGACGTTCGGCAGGCGGCGCTGGAGCTCGAGCAGCACTTCGACCGGCATGATCGAGGCGCCGTAATAGCCCTTCTGTAACGTCGACAGGTCGCTCTTGTCGAAGTTCGGCGAGCGCAGCATCGCGATCCAGATCGTCGGCGGCGCGAAGAACGAGGTGATCTTGTGCGCCTGGATGAGGGCCAGAATATTATCGGCCGTGGGCTTGCCCGTGATGACGCCGGATGCACCGAGATAGATCTGCGGGCCCAGGAAAACGTCGAGTTGCGCGCAGTGATAGAGCGGCAGCGCATGCAGGAACTTGTCCTCAGCGTTCATGCCGCCGTCGATGATGCAGCTGACATATTGCCACATCACGGCTTCATGGGTCAGCATTGCGCCCTTGGGCAGGGATTCCGTGCCGCTGGTGTAGACGATCTGCGCGAGATCGCGGCTGTCGACCGACGCGTCCAGAAACGAGCCGTCGGGGTCGAGGAGATCGGCGAATGTGGTGAGGCCCGCAGGCGCAGCGGCCGGATCCTCGCCCGGCAGCCAGATCATCTTCTCGACGGCGCAATCCTTGGCGCTGGCCGCGCGCGCGGGCTCGACGAAATCGGGACCCGTCGCGAGCAGCTTGGCGCCGGAGCTTTTCAGGATGAAATTGATCTCGTCCGGATTGAGCATGAAGTTGATCGGCACCAGTACCGCACCGATCCGCGCCAGTGCGAAACGAAGCGCCGCGAAGGCATGCGAATTGCGCGAGAGCACGGCGACGCGGTCGCCCTTCTTGACGCCGAGGCCGAGCAGGCCGCGGCCAAGCCGGTTGCAGATTGCGTCCATTTCCGCAAAGGTCCAGCTCACATCGCCGCAGCTCACCGCGAGCTTGTTCGGCTCGCGGCCCGCCGATCGGCGCAGCAGATCGCCGATCGAATGCTCGCGCGCTTTCGAGATGGTGGCTGCGGTGTCGCCGGTCATTTCCGTCCCCTGAATCTGCAATTTGCCTGGTTACCGCCGACAGCAGTGGCTCGGCCATTGCAATCGAGAGCTTCCGATGCTTGCGCGAAACGTAGTCGGCACGATCGGCCGCGTCAATTCGGCCGGGGACGTGGCGCCGTTACGCAAGTATTGGCACTTCGCCGAGGCAATCTGGGCCCGCGCACCAACTATAATATTAGAGGAAATGCCATGTGCCGGATTATTATGCGGGCCGCGTTGGCGGCCGCACTCACAGCGGTCGCGATCAGCCCATCCTTCGCCCAGCAAGCACCGCTCAAGATCGGCGTGCTCGCCGACTTCTCGTCCGTCTATTCCGACATCGGCGGCATGGGGAATGTCGAAGCCACCAAAATGGCCATCGAGGACTTCGGCGGTCAGATGTTCGGCAAAGCGATCGAGATGGTCAGCGCCGACGTGCTCAACAAGCCCGACGTCGCCTCCACCATCGCCCGCAAGTGGTGGGAGACCGAAGGCGTGGACATGATCATCGACCTGCCGACCTCGGCGACCGCGCTCGCGGTGATGGAGCTGTCGAAGCAGTATGAGAAGATCATGATCGTGACGGATGCGGCGAGCTCCGATATCACCGGGAAATCCTGCTCGCCCTACACCGCGCACTGGACCTACGACACCTACGCCAACGCGCACACGGTCGGCAGCGCCATCGTCAAGAACGGCGGCGATACCTGGTTCTTCCTGACCGCCGACTACGTGTTCGGCCATTCGGTCGAGCGCGACACCGGCGATGTCGTGAAGGCCTCCGGGGGCAAGGTGCTGGGCAGCGTCAAGCATCCGCTCAACACCGCCGATTTCTCCTCGTTCCTGCTTCAAGCCCAGGCGTCCAAGGCCAAGATCATCGGCCTCGCGAACGGCGGCGGCGATACCATCAATGCGATCAAGCAGGCCGGCGAGTTCGGCATCGTCGCCGGGGGGCAGAACCTGGCCGCGATCGTGATGTTCATCTCCGACGTTCACAGCCTCGGGCTCAAGCTGGCGCAAGGCCTGATCGTCACGGAGGCCTATTATTGGGACCTCAACGACAAGACCCGCGCCTTCGGCAAGCGCTTCATGGAACGCGTCAAGCGCATGCCGACCATGAATCAGGCCGCCACCTACAGCGCCACGCTGCATTACCTCAAGGCAGTGCAGGCCGCCGGCACCCGCGACACCAAGACGGTGATGGCGAAGATGCGCGAGCTGCCGGTGAAGGACGCTTTCACCGAACACGGCGTGCTGCGCGAGGACGGCCGCATGGTGCACAGCATGTTCCTGTTCCAGGTCAAGAAACCGGAGGAATCGAAGGGGCCGTGGGATTACTACAAGCTGCTCGCTGAAGTTCCCGCCGACCAGGCGTTCCGGCCGCTGAAGGACGGCGGTTGCCCGCTGGTGAAGTGAGACGACCCGGCTGAGCCGGACGACCATCTGTTCAGCAATCGCTCGTCCGCTCGACAATCAGGGCGGACGAGTGGACATGATGAAGCGCAGGCCCGAAATAGAGGCAGGGCACCTCGCGCCTCGGTCTGATCTGCATCAAGCTGCGGCGCACAATTTGCTGCCATCTTGAGGGCGCCCGTTGCCGCAATCAGCGGCCGGGCGTTCGTGTTCAACAATGGGCGCCGCCGCACGGCGTTAGGACAGATGAACTTCAGACCGGGTCGCGTCGTCGCCGTGCTCGCCTTCCTGCTCGCGGCCGGCGGTTACTATTATTGGCAGCACCGCGACGCCGACGCGCTGCCACCGGGTTTCGCTCGCGGCAACGGCCGCATCGAGGCAGTCGAGATCGACATCGCCACGAAGACCCCGGGACGGATTCGCGAGATTCTGGTGAACGAAGGCGATTTCGTCACCGCCGGCCAGGTTCTGGCACGCATGGATACCGAGCAGCTGCAGGCCCAGCGCCGCCAGGCCGAGGCGCAGCTGCAACGCGCGACAATCAACGTCGAGACTGCGAAGAGCCTTGTGAACCAGCGCGAAGCCGAACGCAGGGCGGCGGAGGCCGTGGTCGATCAACGCATCGCCCAACTCGACACCACGAGCCGCAAGCTCGATCGCTCCGAGCAGTTGATCAAGTCCAATGCCGTGTCCCAGCAGGTCCTGGACGACGACCGCTCAGCAAACGCCACGGCAAAGGCGGCGCTCGCAGCTGCGCAGGCCCAGGTCGCGGCATCGGAAGCGGCGATCAGTTCCTCCCGCGCCATGGTGATCGATGCCGGCGCGGCGGTCGATGCGGCAAAGGCCGCGATCGAAAGCATCAACGCCGACCTCGACGACAGCGTGTTGAAGGCGCCGCGCGACGGCCGCGTGCAATATCGCGTGTCGCAGCCTGGCGAGGTGCTCGCCGCCGGCGGCCGCGTTCTCAACATGGTCGATCTCGGCGACGTCTATATGACATTCTTCCTGCCGACGGCCGCTGCCGGCCGCGTCGCGATCGGCGCCGAAGTCCGGCTCGTGCTCGACGCCATCCCGCAATATGTGATCCCCGCCAAGGCTACCTTCGTCGCCGACGTCGCGCAATTCACGCCGAAGACCGTCGAAACGGAGGAGGAACGCCAAAAGCTGATGTTCCGCATCAAGGCGCACATCGCCCCCGATTTGCTGCGCCAGCACATCGAGCATGTGAAGACCGGCCTGCCTGGCATGGCCTATGTGCGGCTCGACCCGGGCGCGCAATGGCCCGACAACCTCAAGATCAGGCTGACGCGATGACCACGACTGCCGCAGCCGAAGCACCGGCTGCCGCCGGCAGGGTGGTGCATCTGGACGGCGTGGGCCTGAGCTATGGCAAGAGCCGGGCGCTGGAGTCCATCACGCTCGACCTGCCGTCCGGCTGCATGGTCGGGATCATCGGCCCCGACGGCGTCGGCAAGTCAAGCCTGCTCGCCCTGATCGCGGGCGCGCGCGCGATCCAGGAGGGCCGTATCCACGTGCTTGGCGGCGACATGGCCAGCGCGCGGCATCGCCGCACCGTCTGTCCCGAGATCGCCTACATGCCGCAGGGTCTCGGCAAGAATTTGTATCCGACGCTGTCGGTGTTCGAGAACATCGACTTCTTCGGCCGCCTGTTCGGACACGGCAGGGCGGAGCGGCACAGGCGCATTGCCGGCCTGCTGCGCGATACCGGGCTCACGCCCTTCTCCGACCGGCCGGCGGAAAAACTCTCCGGCGGCATGAAGCAGAAGGTCGGCCTGTGCTGCGCCCTGATTCACGATCCCGAGCTTTTGATCCTGGACGAACCGACCACCGGAGTGGACCCGCTGTCGCGGCGCCAGTTCTGGGAATTGATCAGCGCGATCCGCAACAGCCGGCCCGGCATGAGCGTGATCGTCTCGACCGCCTACATGGAAGAGGCTGCGCAGTTTGATTTCCTGATCGCGATGAATGCCGGCCGCGTGCTGGCGACCGGCACGCCCGCCGAACTGAAGCGACAGACCGGCGCCGATACGCTCGACCAGGCCTTCATCCGTCTGCTGCCGGAAGCGGATCGCGGCAACCATAGCGACGTCGTGATTCCGCCGCGCGGCCCGGATCATGATGAGATCGCGATCGAGGCCGATCACCTCACCCGGCGCTTCAACAGCTTCGTTGCCGTCGACGACGTCAGCTTTCGCATCAGGAAGGGCGAGATCTTTGGCTTCCTCGGCTCGAACGGCTGCGGCAAGACCACGACCATGAAGATGCTGACCGGTCTCTTGCCCGTCAGCGAAGGCACCGCGCGGCTGTTCGGCAAGACCATCGATGCCGGCGACATGTCGGTGCGGCGGCGCATCGGCTACATGTCGCAGGGCTTCTCGCTCTATTCCGAGCTAACGGTCGCGCAGAACCTCGATCTGCATGCGCGCCTGTTCGAGCTGCCGGCGGACACCATCACCGCCCGCATCGACGAGATGATCGCCCGGTTCGATCTTGCCGACATCGCAGACGCCCTGCCCGATGCGTTGCCGCTTGGACTGAGGCAGCGATTGTCGCTCGCGGTCGCCATGATCCATGCGCCCGACATCCTCATCCTGGACGAGCCGACCTCCGGCGTCGATCCTGTCGCCCGCGACCGCTTTTGGCAGATCCTGGCCGAGCTCTCCCGCAAGGACAACGTCACCATCTTCGTCTCGACCCATTTCATGAACGAGGCCGAGCGTTGCGACCGGGTCTCGCTGATGCATGCCGGCAAGGTGCTGACGTCGGACTCTCCCGCAGCAATCGTGGCTGCGCACGGCACCGAGACGCTTGAGCAGGCCTTCATCGCCTGCCTGGAAGGGGCGATCGCCGATACAGCGGAGCCGGCGGGGCAGCAGGCTGCAGCCCCGCCGCCGCCCCCGCCGGCAGTCGCCGCGCCGCCCCGGCGCCGCAACGCTGCTTTCAATCCGACGCGCATGCTCGCCTATTCCCGGCGCGAGACGCTCGAGCTGCGGCGCGACCCGATCCGCGCCACGCTCGCGATCCTCGGCAGCGTGCTGCTGCTGTTCGTGCTCGGCTACGGCATCAGCATGGACGTCGAGAACCTGACTTTCGCAGTGCTCGACCGCGACGACACAGCGATCAGCCGCGACTACAGCCTGCAGATCGCGGGCTCGCGCTATTTCACCCAGAAAGCTCCGATCGCGGACTACGCCGATCTCGACCGCCGCATGCGCGCCGGCGAGATCGGCCTTGCCATCGAGTTGCCGCCGGGATTTGGCCGCGACGTCAGCCGCGGCCGCCATGTCGAGATCGGCGCCTGGGTCGACGGCGCCAACCCGACGCGGGCCGAAACGCTGCGGTCCTACGCACAGGCGATTCATGCTACGTGGCTCGCGCAGAAGGGCCGCGAACTCTATGGCGAGGCGGCGGTCGCCGGCGCCTATCAACTCCAGTTGCGCTACCGCTACAATCCTGATGTCATCAGCGTCGTCGCCATGGCACCGGGCATCATCCCGCTGCTGCTGGTCCTGATCCCGGCAGTGCTCGCCGCGCTGGCCGTGGTGCGCGAGAAGGAGCTGGGCTCCATCGTCAATTTCTACGTGACGCCGGTGACGCGGCTGGAGTTCCTGCTCGGCACGCAGCTGCCTTACATCGTGCTGGCATTCGCCAATTTCCTGCTCCTGGTCGGCTTCGCGCTCACCGTCTTCGGCGTCCCCTTCACCGGGAGCTTTTCGACCTACGCGCTCGCCGCGCTGCTCTACGTCACGGCAACCACCGGCATGGGGCTGGTGATCTCGGCCTTCATGAACAGCCAGATCGCCGCACTGTTCGGCACCGTCCTGATCACGCTGATTCCCGCCATCCAATATTCCGGCCTGATTGATCCGGTCTCGTCGCTCCAGGGCCTGGGAGCCGCGATCGGACAGCTCTATCCCACCACCTACTTCGTCACGATCTCGCGCGGCACATTCTCCAAGGGCCTCGGCTTCGACACGCTCCACAACGATCTGCTGGCGCTCGCCGTCATGGTGCCCATTCTGGTGATCGCCGGCGCAATGCTGCTGAAGAAACAGGCCCGGTGACCATGCGCTTCGACAACGTGTTTCAGCTCGGCGTCAAGGAATTGCGCGGCCTCGTGCGCGACCCCATGCTGCTCGTCCTCATCTTCTATTCCTTCACGCTCGCGATCTATGCCGGGGCCAAGGCGCTGCCGGAAACCCTGAACCGCGCCGCGATCGCCATCGTCGACGAGGACCGTTCCCCGGTTTCGAGCCGCATCGAGCTGGCATTCACGCCGCCGTACTTTTCCGAGCCGCGCCTGATCTCGCAATATGAAATGGACCGGCGGATGGACGCGGGGCTCGACACCTTTGCGCTGAACATCCCGCCGGAGTTCCAGCGCGACCTCTTGGCCCGGAAGTCGCCGGCGATTCAGCTCAACATCGACGCAACGCGGATCTCGCAGGCCTTCAACGGCGGCGGCTATATCGAGCAGATCGTCAACGCGGAGATCGCGGAGTTCCTGGCGCGGGCGCGCAATGCGCAGACCGCGCCGATCGAGCTGGCCTTGCGGGCACGCTTCAACCCGGAGCTGAAGAAATCCTGGTTCGGCGCCGTCGACGAGCTCATTACCTCGATCACCATGCTCTCGATCATCCTGACGGGCGCGGCGCTGATCCGCGAGCGCGAGCACGGCACGATCGAGCATCTGCTGGTGATGCCGGTCACGCCGCTGGAGATCATGGTCAGCAAGGTGTGGTCGATGGGGCTGGTGGTGCTGGCGGCCTCCGCGTTGTCGATCGTCTTCGTGGTGAAGGGATGGCTGGCGGTGGCGATCGACGGCTCGGTCGCGCTGTTCCTGCTCGGCGCGGCGCTGCAGCTGTTTGCGACCACCAGCATGGGCATCTTCCTCGCCACCGTCGCCGGATCGATGCCGCAGTTCGGACTGCTCCTGATGATGACCCTGCTGCCGCTGCAGACGCTCTCGGGCAGCATGACGCCGCGGGAGAGCATGCCGCAATTCGTCCAGGACATCATGCTGGCGGCGCCCAACACGCATTTCGTGATGCTGGCGCAGGCGATCCTGTTCCGCGGCGCGGGCCTGGAATCGGTGTGGCCGCAGCTCCTCGCGCTCGCCGTGATCGGCAGCGTCTTCTTCGTGATCGCGTTGCGGCGGTTCCGGGCGTTTCTGACCTAGCCGTGGCGTACGGGCCAGAGATGATCAGCCCTGTCGAAAAGGGGCGAAAAACAACCCCATGCACAGTAGCGATCCCGTTGTTTTGGCTGCGGGATTTGTCAGAGCCGTCGGGCAAGCGAGCAGGCATCGCTCCTCCAGCCCCGCGTGCTGTCCCCAAAACAAACGTGCTGTCCCCAAAACAAAAATGGCCCGCATCAAGCGGGCCATTTTCGTCTCGGATCCGGTAAAATCCGAATTTGGTTGCGGGGACCTGCAACCATCTCAAATTGCTGCTCCAGACAGTGGCGTAAGGGACGCTAAGATTTTCTTTGATACCGGTAGCGAACCAGCGAACCAGTCTCATTTCAAGCGACAGAAGCGACGACCTGCTGGTTACGGTTCCAGCGCTTATGGCGGCGTTTCAAAGGCTTGGCTGCAAATTCCGAAGATCGAGCCCGTACTGGTCACTGTAGAGGTCCGAAGGCTCCTGCTTGATCTGCCGCCTTGCAACAATGTCTCGCCGGTTGGCCCCTGGTGGGTGCAGTTCGGACCACAACTCGGAGATGCTTTCCGCAGTTGCCCCGAAAACGCTTGCCCCGCTGGCTCGTGGATCCTTCGGAAGGTGGTTCGGACGGCGTCTCCTTTATCGGTAGTGCTGCTGCAGACGCGTTTTCGACGCCACTAAAGCAGCATGAAACCGGGAGTTGTCCACTTGAAGTATCCATCTGCGGTCTTGCGGCCGAAGGCCGTCGTCGAACCACAGATCGGAGGCTCACTAACGCGGGGAAAGCGGCTGAGCCGCAGCGATGCACTTTCAGAAGGAATGCCTGCGCGGGAAGTGCCAGTCGGAATCGAAAACAATTCCGAGCTATCGCTTTTCTGCAGGAACTGCATCCACAGCGCCCTTCGTAATATCGATATTGACGCTAGTCCGCCTGAACTCACGATGCAAATTTCCGGTGAACCAACACAAACACATTCTTATATCGCTAATGAACGACCAAATCGGGTATTTCCAGGTGGCCGGACGATTATGCTCGATCACGAAGTGCGCGACCCAAGCTGGACCATAGAAGAAGAGAAATGCCAGCAGCACGAACCACGCGATGCCGGTATAAGCTGCTGCAATAAGGCAAGCGAAGAACATCGACGTACCGAGGTAATGCCAGTATCGCGTGCTGGGCTGGCTATGCTGCGATAAATAGTATGGCCAGAATTCCTTATAACTTTTGATCAGCGCCATTGCATAGGTTCTCCTCTAAAGATCAGACGTTCCGCAGCGCTGTGCTAACAAGTACCCAAACACGCGTACGATGCTATCGCGACCACATGACGGAGAGGTGACGCCGAACACCCGCATTCAGGCGCAAAGCGGAGTGAGGGCCATCACCCAATTCGACGCAGAGTTCGACACGGTCAGGACGAAGAGCTATGGGGTGTCGAGCAAGCCGTGCTCATCGTCGAGCGATGGATGTTGGGGCGCTTGCGGCATCGAATCTTTTACAGCCTTTTGGAAGTCAACGCGGCGATCACCGATCTGATGACGCATCTCAACGAAGCGCGCCCGATCCGCCGGTGACGCGCCGGCAATTGCTGGAAGAGGTTGATCACCCCGCGCTAAAGGTCCTGCCGGCCGAACCTTCGTGCCGCAGCTACGTGTTCTGGCGTCGGGTGCCGCGATGCAGTCATGCACTGTGGTTGGTCCACAGATTTGTTAACATAATTAAGGCCGCTACTCTCTCATCGGATTGACTCTCTGCGGATCATGAACCCAACGGGATCTTGATCGCAAGCTCGACCCGATCGGCGCGGAAACGCGTCACGGCGTACTCGACTGGTTTGCCGCCGGCAGCATCGACATTGACACTCTTAACCCTCAGCACCCAATGCTGAGGGGAAATGGCAAGCAGCGCGGCGTCGTTCGCCTCCACCGTCACGGTCGTGACTAGGCTCAGCACACGCTTTAGCTTCTTGGCCGTCTTGCGCGCGATCAGTGTGTGCAGCGAGCCGCCGTTGTACGCCTCGAACACCGCAGTGCCGATCGACCAGGGTAGAAAGTGTGAGATGACGCAGAACGGCCCGCCGTCGACGAGGCGCAAGGTCTCGATCGCGAAGACCTTCTCCCCATCGCGCAGGTTGAGGCGCTTAGCCACCCCTCCGCGGGCTTCGACAATCACCTTCCGAATGAGCTGACTTTCCGTGCTGTGCCCGGCTTTCACTAGGTTCTCAGTGAAGCGCGATGCGGCATCGACTAGATAATTCACGGGCTTGGCCACCACGAAAGTACCGGCTCCGTGCCGGCGGACGACGAGCCCCCGCCCCTCGAGCGTGTCGATGGCATGGCGCAAGGTGTGGCGATTGACGCCAAATCGCTCGGCCAGTTCGTGCTCGCCCGGCAGCCGCTGTCCCACTTCGTAGCGCCTGCGGATCTCTCGGTCGAACTCGTCGGCAATCTGGAGGTAGCGGGCGATCCCTGTCTCGGAGGTGATAGTACGGGTGACCATTTTGAGCGATTGTTCCCTTAGCAGGCCACCGACCTTACGCAGGTGGGCCGAGAGCAGGCTTGCGCCGTTCGTCCGCCTTGCTGACGGCGACGGGCTTTTCTAGCATTGAGTCGCGCCTCATGCGATGAGCCTTGCCGGAATTCGGGCTAATATCTTGTCGAAAAGTTTGACGGTGGCGAAGATGACGAAGATTGTACCGGCCCTTGGTATGCTGGCCGATACCGCAAGCACCGAAAAGACCGATGACGGTCGCCATTCGCACATTGCGGTCGAGGCCGTAAAGCTTATCGACGATATAGGCAGGATCAACGAGGGGCCGGCAAGGCGCAAAACGCGAATTTTTGGGGTGCCGAGAGGCCGCAGTGTTTCCCGAAATTTCTTCTCAGCCACCTTAACGTCCTCTGCATAGAATTTGCCGCGAACGCCTGCGCCAAAACGCCGAAAGCATTGCACAGTTCGCTTGCGGCTTCCGGGGAACCCCACCGTCTACTATCATTCTCGCTGCTCCAAAGTTCATCTAGCGAATGTCAATCAAATTCCTTTTGAAGTTCTCCGACCTGCAGTGGAACGTATTCGCGCCCCTGCGCTTCAGAAGAGCGTCCTCGGGGTTGCCATCAGAATCTCATCGCGTGCCTCGCCTACGAGTCTTGGACGATAGTCAATCGCTGCGGGCGATCCGCTAGGCCAGATAGAGTCGAACCACGTGAGCACCCGCTCCCGTTCGAAGCGGACGGCCACAGCCTCGGCATACACACCGTCGACGACGGCGCCATATATTGAGGCAAAGGGGGCAGGGTACGTCGCGATGCGGGTAATGATCCCGCAGGGCTCCCCCGGGAAATGGCCAATGCCAGCGGCGCCGTTGTTCGCGAGCAGACGAGCGCGAGAGCCGGTCCTCAACTTCCGCATTGCGGGTCTGCCGGTATGCGTACTCGTAAGGATATCGACATTGCATACGGAGAGCATCTCTCTGAGTGACGCCCTCTGGCCGGGGGCATCGAGGCTTTCTCGAGCGAAAGCCCAGCCGCTAATCGAGGTTGTGTCGCCATGTACGATCCCGACTCGCGCCGCCCCAACCGCAACAACTAGCGTTTGCGGCAAAGCTCCGCAGCGCGCTCTCACCCCTGGGAGCGACTCAGCGGCACATTGCAGCGTAGCCATGATCGCGTCGGATCGTTTGATGACCCCAGGATCGGTATCGGACGGATAGGAACATCCGCACCCGGCGCTGCCTGCTCCTCTCGCCAGCTCCGCCTCGACATTGCCCTTGATCGCCGGATAGCGCGCGAGTCGCCTATCGAGCGCCCCGACATCATCCGTCCGCGCGTTGAGCCAGTGAGCGTCCCCATTGACGACGATTTCGACTGGCTCCGTCTCGGCCGTCGCGAACATCTCGATCGCATCGAGTGCGAATCGATTCCCGTAGAGACCGCCAACCACGTAGAGAACGTGGGTTTGTGACGCAGGAGGACCGTTCAAGGCATCGGCAGGAATTCGATAGTTCAACGGGCATGCGCTCACCTCCAAGACCTCACTCTCAACCATGCTTGACCCTTACGATATTGCGTTTGCTCATGCTGCAGGCCGATGCGCTGACATAGGTCTGTCGTGTAGCTCCGATACTGATACAAACTGAACAGTGGATTTCCGCACATGCCGCGCTTGTTCATTCAGGCTGATGGAGCACGGTAGATGTTTCTGAACCAAAAGCGCGCGATGAGGCTGCACTCTACTCTTGCCCACCTGCGGGCGACTCACCCAACGGATCAGCAGCTGGTTGATGGCGTGATCAGAGCGTTCAGCTGCGATCTTCTGAAGCAGCGCGCGACGCAATTGTCTCAATCCGCGAGCACTGCTAACCCGCTTGCAGCAGCGCTCGCCGATATTGTCACGCGCTGTCATGTCATCAATTATATCGTGGTGTTGAATGATCGGCGGGTGATCGCGCTCGAGAACAGGATTGCTAACGCCATTACAGCATCGGATCTTGCTCCGAGCGCGCTTGAGATTGCAAATGCTGTAGCCCAAGCGCTGGAGTGCTATCTCGATGCCCGGATCGCAGGCATGGTCGACGGACCAGCGTGAAACTCTGGCGCTAAAGACCGACCGATTGATCCTCATGAATGGTCCTCCCGTGAAGTCGAATATACCACGATTTGAAGCTTGGAACTACGTGCGCGTTCCTCTTCGCAGGAGAACCTCCATAACCACAAATGCTGGCGAGACAACGATGGTGAAAATGACAGTCAACGCAGCGGCAACGCGGATGTCGAAGTCCATGAAGGCGCCGAGCAGCGCGACGCTCAAAGGGCGGTAGTCCGCCGACGAGAGAAAGAGTCCAGCATTGACTTCCGCGATCGAGACGACGAACACAGTCGTAGCTCCAACGATGGCGGCCCGCGCGATATTCGGGAGGATCACCAGGAAGAACGACTGCAACTGGGATGCACCGAGCGTCCGCGCTGCCGTCTCCAGCACTCGAAAATCCATCGCCGTAAGAGCGGCGCCGATCGGCCAGACGGCAAATGGAAACGCGAGCACGACGTGCGCGAGAACAAAGATCGAGAAAGTGCCAGACAGGGCTGGGTAGAGGACAATAAGGCCGATCGCCAACGCCATCGGCGGCAGGATGATGGGAAGCATCAAGATCTGCTTGACCATAAGCACGGTCGCTCCGGAGTATCGGGCGAGCGCATATGCTGTCGGCACCGCCAGCACGGTGACGATCGCCGTGACCAAGGTCGCGAGTTTCAAGCTGAATGCGATCGCGGTCCCGCCGAACTTCAGCGCCTCCCGGTAGGCCTCCGTTGACGCACCCATGAGACCACGGCTGTCCCAAACCTCGGTGAATGAGCCCACAGCCAGCATCACCAGCGGCGCAATCAACAGCATCGGCGGCACCCAAACCAGGATCGGCGCGACGCCCCGCCACGCAGCAACAGCGCCCTCACGCAGGAGGCGCCCGACAACGCCCTGCTCCGACCGGGCAATCGTAACAGCGTCAGGCCGGGCAATCAGAATAGCAGCGTCAGCTGGCATGACGAAGCGCTCCCCGAACACCCTGGACGTGACCGTTGATGCGGATGTGGACCGTCTCCCCCTCCCTCACGGCGTGGGTCTTGCCCACGTCGAACATCACCTCAGCCCCTCGGCTATCGCGACCAGTGATGCGGCGACGATTTCCCAGAAAGCGAGCGCTCGTCACCGTCACGACAAGGTCGGCTTCCGCCGCGCTCGACACGACCGTCACGTCCTCGGGACGAAACAGTTCCATATCTTCGATTGAGGCAGACTCTGGCACAAGGAAGTTCGCCTCGCCGAAGAAGCGCGCGACCATCGCGCTCGTCGGCCTATGGTACATATCCTCGGGCGGTCCGCTCTGTGCAATCTGGCCATCGAGAAGAAGCACGATCTCGTCGGCGAGGATGAAAGCATCGTCGCGATCGTGCGTGACGAGAACGGTCGGGACCTTTAGAGGCGCCAGGAGTGCGCGCAGTTCCTCTCGGATGCGACGGCGAAGCTCGACGTCGAGTGCCGACAGCGGCTCGTCGAGTAGTAGCACGTTGGGCTCGATCACGAGCGCGCGTGCAAGCGCCACACGCTGGCGCTGGCCACCCGACAACGTGGAAATGCTGCGATCCGCGAGGTGATCAAGCTCGACCATCTCAAGCGCTTCCATGACGCGCTCGTGTCGTTCCTTGGGTGGGACACTGCGCACGCGAAGCCCGAACTCGACGTTACCGAAAACATTGAGATGCGGAAACAATGCATGGTTCTGGAATACGAGGCCGACCTGACGCTTCTCTGTCGGAACCCTCGTGACGTCCATTCCAGAAAAGTGAACCTTGCCCGAGGTCGGCTCCGCAAGGCCTGCGATGATGTTGAGCAGCGTGGACTTCCCAGAGCCCGATGGACCGACTAGCGCCGTGATTCGCCCCGAATGAAAGCTCGCGGTAATACCCTTGAGCACCTTCGTGCCACCAAAGCTCTTGTGAACATCCAGGAGATCGACTTGCATGGTAGAGTTCCTATCTAGCTTGCGAAGAGAAAAGCTCAAGATCCGGATAGTTTCGGCGCAGCACCATCAAGACAAGGATCACCAGCAGGCACAGCGTAATCGCCATTGCAGATGCAATGCCAAAATTGGCAAACCCAGTGAACTCCTTGAAAATGATAACAGGATAGATCGCGATTTCTTTGGCAACCAGCAGCGCTATTCCGAATGAACCGACTGACATCAGGAAGGTGAGTACGAAGGCCGCCGATAGTGCCGGCCGGAGTGTTGGGAGGATCACCATGACAGCGATCTGGAGCTTATCGGCGCCAAGTGTCCTGGCCGCGCGAATAAGGTTTGGATCCATGTTCTCGATCGCTTGCGCGATTACAAGGGCGGAACGCGGGATCTGGAATCCGAGATAGCCCAAAGCCAGCCCGCTGATCGTGTAAGCAAAACCCCGGGAATATTCGCTCGAAAATAGGATGCCCTCAGCGACAGGAATCAGCCCCGCATTGCCGAAGAGGACGAGTATGAGCATGCCATAGACAATGCTGCCGAATGCATAGTTCATCTGGCAGAAGATCCGTAAGGCGGTCGAGCCCACGCCGCCCGTCCCGATTCGCCATGCCGCCGGCAAAGCGATCCCCACAGCGATCAATGAGGTTATCGCGCAAAAGGCGAGCGTGGCCGCAAGCGAACCCACGTAATAACTGCCCGCCAACACGATTCGGTAATTCGCCAGTGTCCAGCCGGCGCTCTCATCCCTAAGACTCACTAACAAAAGTTGTCCAAGGGGTGCGATGAGCATAGCCATAGTGACAAGCACTAGCATCGCTACCGCGAAGTGCCTGGTGATAGCTCTGCTGCCCATCGCACCCATCTCTGGTTCCTGTCAGCTCGTTCGGCCTACTTCGCGAGCTCAGCGGACTTGAGCGTGCTCGAAAGGTCGCCACCGCGGCTCACGATATCGGTGAACGCGCGCTTCAGCTTTGTCACCACGTCAGCCTGATGTTGCAAATCGAGAGCAACGACCTTCTCTACCTTAGGCATGACGTTGGCCACATCCGGAGGAACCGCCCCAGCGATGGCGGGTCGGAAATACGCCCGGGCGATAATCTCCTGCGCCTCGCTCGACAGTAGCCAATCAAAGAACGCCTTGGTCTCCTCAGGCATCGGCGCGCCCTTCGCCATCGACATGCCGACGTTGACGGACACCACGCCCTCCGAGGGGATAACGACGTCGACTGGCGCACCCTTCAACTTGTCGATGAGGATGTTCCCTTCGGCGTCGATCGTGATCGGGCATTCACCAGTTGCGAGCCGCGGCGCCACGATCTCGGTACGGAACTGCTGGCCATTCTTCTGGTAATCGCGCAGCCACGTCATGCCGGGAGTAAAATCATCCTTGCTTCCGCCGAGGATGAAGTTGATGCCATACATGAAAACCGATGCTGTGCCGGACCATGTCGGATCCATCGAACAGACGAGGCCCTTGTACTCTGGCTTCAGAAGGTCAGCCCAGCCCATCGGCGCCTTCAGATTGCGCTTGGCCAGAACATCTTTATTGACGCCGATCACGATATAAGCCGAGCCTACCGCCCACCAGTAACCTGCGGGCTCCTTAAGCGCCGCCGGAATCGCGTCGAAGCCCTTCGGCTTGTAGGGAACGGTCAAACCGGCCCGCTGCGCTTCGACCGCGATATCGAGAGCCCAATAGGCACCATTGGTCTGCGGGTTTCCGGCCTCCGCCTTCATCGCAGCAAGGGCAGTGCTCGAGCCGTTCTTTAGGTCGCGCGTGAGCTTGACGAGACCCTTCTTATCGTAGCCATCGGCCAGACCTCCCCAGTCCATGTACTTGCTAGGTAGATCGTAGATAGTCAGTAACTTCTGGGCAAGCGCCGGTGTGGCCGCGTAGGCCACAGCCAGAATAGCCAGCGTGCAACTACCAAAGAAACGTGTCATGGTTCACCTTTGCTGTGAGAGTCGAAAAGACCGGCGTAGATCGGCGTCAACTACGTTGAAACCGCAAATCGTGATAAACAATCTGTCCCTTAGCGATTGTTGCCTGAACAATCGGAAAGCCCATTTCCATCCTGACCACGGCGAGGTCAGCGCGCTTGTTGGGTTCGATGCGCCCGCGGTCGACGAGCCCGAGGGCATCGGCGGCGTTGGCCGCCAGCAACGCTGCGAGCTCCGGCCAGCTCACAAGTCGTTGCCTCAGCAGAAGGCCGCCAGCAGTCAAGAGAGAGGGGAGGTGATAGTCGGAGCAGAGGGAATCGAGCGCCAGCGCTTCGAGCGCGTCGACCGCATTGAGGTTTCCGCTCGAGGACCCGCCGCGCACGACGTTGGGCGCGGCCATGCTGACCTTCAGCCCGAGCGACTTTGCCTTCTGCGCCGCATCGAGGCGGACTGGCATCTCGGCCAGCCTACAGCCGTGCGCCGCCATGATCTCGACCTTCTCCGGAGTGTGGTCGTCGTGCGAGGCGATTAGCAGCCCAAGCAGCCGGGCCCGTTCACATACCCGAGCAACATGATCCCACTTGAGATGCTGGCGCGCTCCTTTCTCGGCGAGAATTCGGTCGAACTCCTCCTCGTCCGCCGCTGTGAGCTGGCGGTTAAGCGCCTTGTAGGCTTCAGAGGTCGCAAACTGCCCTTCACCCGGCGTGTGATCCATCAACGAGACGGCTTTGACACGCGGATGTTCGAGCGCAGTAAGGGTGTAGGTCGGATCTCCGGTGATCTCGTAGCGCAGATCGACCCAATGATCGACCAGTAGATGCTCGGCCTCGGCTAGCCGAGCTATCGAGTCCATGATCTCGCTCGACAATCGCTTGGACCGACCTTTGCTCTCCTCTTCGAAATATGCAATGGCATGAAACTTGGTCGTAATGCCCCAACCTGCGGCATTCTTGTCCGATTGAATAAGCCCGAGGTCAACCGGCATCCGACGCGCCGAGGCCTTCGGACCAAGCGCGCCGATCTCGAACTCGATGTCATCACCGTGAAGGTCAATGATGCCCGGGATCACATGCCCGCGACCAGCATCGATCACCTGGGTGGCTGACCCAGAGAACCGTTCGCCAATTGCGGCGATTTTGCCGTCTGCCACACTGATGTCGCCTTCGATAACGCGATCAGGCAGCACGATGATTGCGTTCTTGACAAGAATGTCCATACCAAAGTCTCACAGTTTACCGGAACATGCATTTGATCACGTAGCTTGCAACACCTCTGAAAACGTCCCAAACGCCTTCATTCGAGCGTCATCGATGACCATAACGCGATCGGCGAGTTGCTCGGCAGCGGCCATTTGATGCAAGATTGTGACGAGCGTACCTCCACCTGTCCGAGAGCGATGCCGCTGAAGCATGCCAACGACTTGTTGCATCATCCGCGGGTCAAGCGCGCTCACTGGCTCGTCCATCAGAAGCAGGCTCGGATTCCTCACCAGCGCGCAAGCGAGGTTGAGACGTTGGCGTTCGCCGGGGCTGAATGTCGAAGGAAAAAGCGGAAACAGCTTTCGCTTGATCTCAAGCTCGTCGAGTAGTTCCTCGGCACGCGCCCGTGCTTCTGCTTCCTCGAGCCCTGCTTCGATCCCGGTGGCGGTGACCACGTCGATCGCAGGCACGCGTGGCACGACGTGGATATGCTGGGGCAGATAGCCGACGCTGCGACGACGCAGCGCGATGAGATCAACGTCCGAGAGACTTGCAAGCTCAACACGGGAGCTCTCGGGCGACGGCTGTATCACAATCGCTCCGCTGCTCGCGCGGTACGCGCCAGCGAGCAACTTGAGTAGCGTCGACTTGCCAGCCCCCGTCTTTCCCATGATAACAAGCGAGGCGCCATGCTCGAGCGCGAATGAGGTCTCATGAAGCGCATTCAGCCGCGTCCCGCCGACCAGATGCAGCGTAAACGTCTTAGAAAGTCCGCTCACCTCGATGCAGTTCGACATAGGCGCCTCACGTGGTCGACGAGTGGATGAGAAGTTGGCTGTACGGCGCCTGCGGATCCTCGATGAGCTGCTCCACAGTCCCTCGCTCGATGACCCGCCCCGCTTTGAGCACGAGGGCGCGCGTCGCAAGCAGCCGCAGGACGTTCCAATCATGCGTAACAAGGAGCGCGGCGAAGCCGTGCTCGCGCTGCGCCTTGCGAATGAGGTCGAGCGTTCGCGCTTGGACCGAAACATCAAGCCCAGTGGTCGGCTCGTCGAACAGAATCACAGACGGGCGATGTACCAAGGCCTTAGCAATCTGAACTCGCTGCTTCATTCCGGCGCTGAGCCTACCCGTCCGGACGTCCATCAGACCCTGTAACTCCATGTAATCGAGCAGATACTGCGCGCGCGCGCGCATGTCGTCGATGCAACGCTCACCCGACGCCAGCAGCCGCTCGACCACATTGCCGCCCGAAGATATGCCCATGAGCAGGCCGCGGCTGGCATCCTGGTAGACAGTAGAAATGTGGACGTTGCTGAGATGCCGCTTCTCCTGGTCGGATGCCGAGTAAATCGAATGGAGCCCCCCGCGCCAGTTTGCCAGATGGGCCGCCCCGTAGTCGGGCACTGCCGCGAGGCTGAGGAGGTCCACCAACGTGGTCTTGCCGGCGCCGCTTTCGCCGACGATTCCGACTATCTCACCAGGAAAGAGATCGAGATCGAGACCACGCAACGCCCATACCGTCCCGCAATTCGGACACGCGTTGGCGTCAATCTCGCCCCACCTCGATTCGTCAACGCACTGTTCACATCCAGGGCCGAAGCGCTTGGTCAGCTTCCGGATACTCAGAAGGGGTTTCATGCGTTCGCTTCCTGCACGAGCGCCGCCCGCTGCTTTTCACACCAATTGCTGTCGGAGCAAACCCAGGCTGGACTGCCGTCGTCGCGCCAGAACTGCGTCAGAAAGCTGTGCGAGGAGCCACAGAGATGGCACGCAGCCCCCTCGAACCGCTCTACCCGGAAGGGATGATCGGTGAAGCCGAGGGGCTCGACACGCGAATGCGGTGGAATGGCGTAGATGCGCTTTTCGCGACCGGCTCCAAAGAGCACGATGCCAGAACAGTCGTGGAGCTTCGGAAGATCCCAGCGCGGCACGTGAGTCGGATCGAGCACGTAGCGCCCGTTGATTAGAACGGGATAACGACCGCCGATCATGATCTCGTGATTGTCAACAATACTCTCGTAGAGGCGTAGCCAGAGCTTCGAGTAGTCAGCCTCGGCGTGCATGCGGCGCGCGACGGCCTCGTTGGTCTCGAAGAAGCGCAGCGCATCGGGAAACGCGGATTGCAGAACGAGGATCTGGCCCAACCGGAGCCCTTCCTCGGGAATGCGGTGGCGCGACTGGATGAGCGTTGCCTCCGCGGGGTCATTTGTCGTTGCGTTACTGGTGACATCGACAATGAAACGCCGGAGGTTGACAGCATTGACTGTCTGGTCATCGCCTTCGTCGAACACTTTGACGACGTCGTCGGCGCCGATCAGCGACAACGTGATCTGCAGGCCGCCGCTGCCGAAACCCCGCGCAATCGGCACCTCCTCCGAAACGTAGGGCACCTGATAGCCGGGAATACACACGGCCTTCAGTACGGCCTTGCGCACGCACGCCTTCATGAACTCGTCGAGATAGGCGTACGGCAAACTCGTTGCGGGCGTCATCACGAGCCGACCTCCTTCGAGACAACACTCCCCATCGAGCGCACCTTGGCTGAGGTCACTGTGTCGGCCCCAGATGCCGGAAGGTTCCCTGATTCTGCTGCGGCCTGCGCCTCGGCCGCAGCATTGACACGATCGAGTATGGACGTGAACAGCATATAGTGCGGTAACTTCAGGTGATCGACGAAGCCCGAGCTCTCGACGCCATCGATGTGATAGAGGACAAACTCCTGGTCGTCGGCGGGGCCTTTCGCCTGGGGCTGCGAGAGATTTGCATCGAGCACCGACATGGCGATAGCCTTGGTCTCGTTCTGCCCAAACGATGCACCATAGCCGAGCTCAAATTGCGGACCGCACTTGGTATTGTGGGAGCTGATCATACCAACGCCGGTTGCTATCGACTCGCATTCGGTGAGCAATATCTCGCCAATCGAGACCTCTTCGCCGAGTTCAGGATGGATCACGCGAACCGGAACAAAGCCGACCCGCAACTCGGCGATGGTCGGATGAACGTGCCCATAGCCTCGGAGAGAGCTGTAGGCGAGCGCGGTTAGCGCGCCCGTCTCGCCGCGTGCGAGCGCCTGCAATCGGGCGCTGCGCGCCGGGCGCGGAAAGCGCATCGGCCGCATCGTGATGTCGTGGATCGGCGCATTTTCGCTTGAGTCCGGCAACGGCGCGACGAGGCCGCATCGCCGAAGAACATCGGCAACTTTTGGCATGGCGGCCGGAAGCTGTTGCAGATCTGGATCGGCTGCCAGCTCCACACTGCCTGCCTGCTGGTTGGATCCCGACTGCAGCGCTTCCTTCAAGAGCCGCACGGTATAATCGCGGGTGGGTCCGAGAAATTGGCCACCTGGTACCTCCTTGAACGCAGCAGATATCCGCCGGATCGCCCGCATCTCGGCGGTATCGGCTGGCAGCGTAGTACCCCAGCGCGGCAGGCAGGCGCGGAAAGCGCGCAGCAAGAACGCAGCCTCCATAAGATCCCCTTCAGCCTGCTGGATCGCAATTGCGGCGAGCCGCGGTGCATAGATCCCCGCCTCGGACATGACCTTGTAGACGGCGAAGCGAAGCCCACCTTCGATCGCCTCAGGTTGCGGGGCGGAAAGATCGTCTCGCTCGGGGTGAACAAGTCCCTTCCGGAACGCATCGATAAGGCCCTCGGCCTCGCGCATAGCGCGTTCACCACCTCTGACCACCGAATAACCCATATTACATCTCCACGATTGAAACCGTTGCGCCGCGCGGAAGGCCAACGATTGTACCGTTCTCGGCCAAAAGAACGGTATCGAAGCCCAAAGGAAACTCGGCACACGTTTCAGCGCGCGCTGTGAGCGCGCGTGGTGTGAGACCAGAGCAGGTGAAGGTCGAAGCCTCCGCGAGCCCGCCCGTCGAGACCTTAACGGTGAACATCGTATCCGGCTCAGTAGGTCCACCGACTTTGTGCTCGCCTAATTGAGGAACAAGCACGATTAGCGTTGCGCCCTCGTCCGGGAACATCGGAGTTCCACGATTGACGTTGGGTATCACGTCGCAAAGCTCCGAAGAGGTAGCGATGACGAGCGCGCTCTCCTCGATACTGCCGGCACTCCGGTCTGCTGCTTGACGCAGTATTGAGGCGTGCGCGAGCGCCGCCTCCGTCATATGCACAGCATCTGCCGCACTTGAGCATGCCCACAACACATTGAGGGGGGCTGGATTCGCCAATCGTCTCAGCTGCCCAGGAAAAGCAAACGCCTCGAGGACACAACGGAAGGCGGCCTGAACAGCCATCGGATCGTAGCTCGTGACCTCGCTAATCATGATCTTACCGGTCACGCGTGTAATCGGATGCCGAGTAGGCCTCGACGATCCCACCCTCAAACCGCACCCGGGTGCGAGCGACGGCCGCCCCCTGCTGTTCTCTCAGCTCGGAAACCACCTTCATCTCACCCACTAGGCGATCGCCTATCCGCTGGGATCTGTTGCCGTCAGCCCCACATAACGCCAGCACTGCTGCGGCGGCCACGGCATCCTGCGGATCCTCCCCGACCCGCAAGGCATAGCCGCGGATCCCTTCGACCTCGACAACAGCCTCAACAGCTGCGACTTCGCCGAGGTAGAATGTGGATCCCATTACCCCTTCGCGCAACGCCTGCATCAGGCGCACGCGGCGAGCTGGCTTAATGTGGACGATGCGATCAACCGCGACGCGCTCTTCGGCTAGAATGGCTGTGAGCGCAGACGGCCGCGCAGCCATGCACATCTCGAAGGTGCGTTTCATTCCGTTACGTTCCATTACGTTCCCCGACTCCCGACGGTCGCTTCAACTTGTCTAGACCTGTAACGGGATCAGATGTCAGGCATGTGACCGAGCTGGCCACGGTTTCTTTGGACACGATATTGTCCAACGAAACCGACGAGGAATGAAGCTCACGAAAGATTGCTCGGGGCGGCTGCCGGTTCTCGGCGCCACCGCTGTGGCCCGTTATGCCGGCAACAAGCCTGAACTGGCGGCGTGGACCAATTCGCTTCTGGCGCGGCGTACTTGAGCGGCGATTACTTTTACGGTCCATCAAACGAGGAATATCCACCGCTTATGACGTGACATTTCGCAATCGCTTATAACGGTCTGGTTGCAGGTTCGAGTCCTGCCGGGCCCACCATGAAATTAATCGCTTATGGGGTAGCGACAATGCACAGCATCGTCCCGAGGGATTGCAACGGTGCCATCGTGCTCGCGGCCTTCAAGGGAGGAGCGCTCGCGCGCCGGCCTGGCGGCCGCTCTTGACCGCCGCTCTGCGCGACGGCGGTGCGAGTCTTGGCCGGGACGGAGGAATGGTCCGCGTTGCGACCGAACAAAGGAATATCGGAAGGTTTGCAGGCTTGCGGCAAGATCAGTCCTCCCTGCTGGTTCAAAGAGGCACGGCCTTTCCGATGATCGCGCTTATCGGCAGCACCCCGAAATATCGCCAATCGAGCGAGTCCGCCGACTGCCAATTCATGAGGAAGACTTCGCCGTCGGCGATGACGCGGCAGCCCTGCCAGATGGGCATCGGATAGCCGCGGCTGTCGTGGTCGCGTGCCGCACCCATCTCGATCTGGTCCACCGTGACGGTGAGATGGTCACGGCAAACCGTCTGGCCAGGAAGCGCCAGCACGCGCCTCAGCGGGAGAACGTGCTGGGGCAGATAGCCGCCATCGGCGAGAAAGGTTGCGAGCGGTTGAGGTGCCTTGATCGCGACCAGTTCGGTGACGAACAGTCGGCTGCAGCCGATAGAGACCGATGGGCACGCTGTCCGATCGCGGTAGGGACGCTCATTGCTGAGCGCCCCCCGCACAGAACCGTACGTGCGGCTTTCCCGCATACGGCTCCCACCTCGGGTGAATGACGGCAAACTTGCCGTATGCGCTCCAGCGCCTGTGACACGCTTGTCCGGCTCGGCGTCCGGGACATGCTTTGCTGGCCCGCATTCCCTTTGGTCCCTGCCCTTGGCTCCACCGGCTCCGCAGCGGATCGCTCCGCCTCGTTCGTCGGTTTCACAGCTACTATGACGGGGTCTGACTTCTCACACTCGTTCATCATCGGCTACGGCTCCTCGCCTTCCCGATGCGGACCTTGGGGGCATAAAGCCATCGGTCGAACGTGAGACCTCCCAGGTTCCGACGCGTTCCTTTCGTGCGTGATGACGCCTTCGACCACGGCAGAGCGTCAGCCCCTCGCATAGCGGGACCGCACATGTTGCCTTCGACGTTGCTTACCGTCTCGGCCTCTGCGATTTTATGGCTTTCGCGGCTCAATCGCTCACCCCACACGATCGCTGTGTACGCTTCGCAGCCGCCGTCACCGGCGACCACGCAACACTCGCTACCGGGCGCCCGCTACGGCTTACCCGCACCGGTCTTCCACCGGCTGGACCGCGCCAGCTTTCCTGGCGCACAAGCATTCCATATGAAGAATGCGGTCGGTTTCGTGCCGATCGAGGACAGCAAAGTCATCGCTGCCGCCAGCGTTGCGAAAAGCATCACTGCGCGGCCGGTCACGGCGCGATCCTCCGCCGCTTCAGCCACACCTGATGACGCGACCGCGTGTAAGCGCGCGGAGCTTCATTGACGGACAGGCGGTTGTGGACGTGGTGCCAGTAGTCGGGCGCGGCGTCGGCCGGGTCGATGCCAAGCCCCTCAACGGCGTCCACAATCTGCAGCACGCGTTCGACCTTCGGCCAGCCGGACGACCGCAACAGGATATCGCCGCCGGGCTGCACATAGGGCACAGTCGCGCGGGGCTCCCCGGGACCGACGGCGCGCAGAATGTCGATACGCGAGATGAGGGTGCCGAAGTCGTTCGAGGTCCAGCGCACGAAGGCGAAAATGCAGCCCGGCGCAAACGACAGGATGCGCCGCCGCTGGTCCAGAATCTGCTCCCGGGCATGGCGACCGAAGCGAATCCAGTTCTCGATGCGCTTCTCCAGCCACAAGAGCTCGACATGGGTGAGATCACTCATGCCGTTCCTCCTTCCGCCGAGAAGGTTGTGAGCCTCGTCCGAGGACGGTCCCGGTGCCGGGATCCGAGGTCGAGGTCTTGGCGCCGCGGTCCGCCCAGGCTTTCAGGTCCTCGAGCGCGTAGACGACGCGTCCGCCGAGCTTCCGGTAAGCGGGACCGGTACCGTAGGTGCGGTGCTTTTCCAGCGCGCGGCCGGACAGGCCGAGGAATCGGGCGGCTTCGGGGTGCGCATGTATGGCGGCGGCAAGCCCGCTTTCGGATCGGACATCCGAAAAACTCCGCAATCTCGTGGAGCGCCCGCGAGGGCTACCATCGCATTTGCTCGCGTCTATCATGACATTGGTATGTGGACCGACCGCGAACTCGCCTACCTGGAGCCGTAGGAAGCACGGGCCGAGGCTGCCCGAGCAGAGCGTGCGCCGCCGCTGGATGGCCAACTGATCGCTGACATCATCCACTGGCACCACAAGCTCACGGCGTATGCCGGGCCCAATGCCACGATCATAAATGCGGTACAAAAGGCTGACTGGATCGATGCCACTGAGGGGCGCGTGCGCAAAGGACTGTCGCGGGCACAGATCGCGGCCGTCTCCGCCGCGATCCCGCCGCTCGGCTTTGCCGACACGCTTATGCGGCTCGCCGCCGATCTCAACCATGGACGCAAGCTCGGCGGGTTGTTGCGGGTGCTCTCCCAAGTCTACAAGTGGTGACGAACATGCAATTGAATAGCGCGATGGCGGGCAGCGCTGCGATATTTGGAGTCTCCGCGCCGCCCGCCATCGATCATGCCCTATCCTGCGGCGTTTCCTGCAAGATGGTGGGCGCATCTGTCGCCCGTTCCACAGCGAATGCCTCCTTTCCCTTTGCAGCCCAGAGCGCTCTCGCCTGTTCGCCTTGATTGCTTTTGAGCCTGTCTGCCATCCAGAGCAGCGCGCCGAAGATGATGGCGCGATCATCGCCGGTCAGGTCCACGATCCTGGCTTTGACGACAAGGCCGCCCAATTCGATAAGGTGCCGCGTGCGCTTGCGGCGCTCGACCTGCCAGGTGCGCATATCATGCCGCGCCCTTGCTGCCTGTTGACGGTGGCGCGCCGCCCGGTTGCGCCCGAGCGCCGCCAGTGTGGCGCTCAGCTGCCGGTGCAGTTCGCCGCACCCGGCTCTGAAAGAACGCAGCTCCTCGCCTGGCCCACGCCTCCCTCTTTCCAGCATCTTTGGCCTCAGTCAGCACGATCAGCGCGCCTGCCAGCTCATCGACGTTGAGGCTATCTGCCCCGGTGGCGATGACCAGCTCGCCGAGCTGCTGCACCTTGCGGCTCTTGAGGTCGCGCGCCTTGTCCTGAAGCGCTTTCAGTTCCCCGTCGAAATCCCGCGGCTTGCGCATCACGTCCTCCAGCAATGTTGATGAGGGGATGATAGTTGAGCCCTGGGCATAATGCTGTAGGGTCGCCGGGACGGTTTGAGACGGTGTAATCCCGCCCGAGAATTTTTCGAGGGAGGGCGCGCTTATACGTCGTTCCGACGTGCGCTCTGGCGTGCCACTGATCCGATCGCGATGGCGATCTATCATCTTCACGTCAAGGTCATTGGCCGCAAGTCTGGCTCCAGCGCGGTGGCGTCAGCTGCCTACCGCTCGGGCTCGCGGCTGCGGGACGAGCGGCTTGATCGCAGCCACGATTTTTCCTCCAAGCGCGGCGTCGTCCATTCCGAGGTGCTGCTGCCGGAGAATGCGCCGGAGGCATGGAGCGACCGCGAACGGCTCTGGAACGATGTCGAGGCGTTCGAGGTCCGCAAGGACGCCCAGCTTGCCCGCGAAGTGGAATTCGCCCTTCCGCGCGAAATGACACAGGCACAGGGCATCGAACTCGCCCGCGACTTCGTGCAGGCCGAGTTCGTCGATCAGGGCATGATCGCCGATCTCAATGTGCATTTGGACATCGGCGAGGACGGCATGCCCAAACCCCATGCGCATGTCATGCTGACCATGCGCGCGGTGGATGAGAACGGTTTTGGCCAGAAGGTCCGGGACTGGAACCGCACCGAGGTGGTCGAGCGCTGGCGTGAACGCTGGGCCGAGCTTGCCAACGAACGGTTGGCCGAACTCGACATCGATGCACGCATCGACCATCGGAGCCTGGAAGCACAGGGCATCGCACTTGAGCCACAAAATAAGATCGGTGCGCCCGCCAAACGTATCGAGGACCGGGGCATCGAGGGCGAAGCGACCGAGGCTGACCGCGCCGAGATGCACCGCGAGATCGCGCGCGGCAATGGCGCGCGGATCATCGCCGATCCTTCGCTTGCATTGGACGCGATCACGCAGCAGCAATCGACTTTCACGCAGCGAGACCTGGCGAAGTTCGCGCACCGTCACAGCGACGGTCTGGACCAGTTCAATGAGGTCATGGGCGCGATGCGTAGCGCTCCAGATCTTGTCGAACTCGGCAAGGACGCTCGCGGAGAAGATCGTTTCACCACCCGCGAGATGATCGAGGCCGAACGGCGCCTGCACCGCGCCGCCGAGCTAATGGCGGAACGGGAGCGCCATGAGGTGCGTGGCGCGGACCGCGAAGCCGCTTTGGCGCGAGCTGAACAGAGCGGCCTTGTGCTGTCGGGCGAGCAGGCTGACGCCCTGGTGCATGTCACGAAAGGGCGCGATCTCGGCATCGTGGTCGGCTATGCCGGGACCGGCAAGAGCGCCATGCTGAGCGTGGCGCGGAAGGCATGGGAGGCGGCGGGCTATGAGGTCCGGGGCGTGGCACTTTCCGGCATCGCGGCGGAAAACCTCGAAAGCGGATCGGGCATCGCGTCGCGGACCATCGCCAGCATGGAACACGGCTGGGGCCAGAGCCGCGACCTGCTCAGCGCGCGCGATGTCGTGGTGATCGACGAGGCGGGCATGGTCGGCACGCGCCAGTTGGAGCGCGTGCTGTCTCATGCTTTCGAAGCTGGCGCAAAAGTGGTGCTGGTCGGCGATCCCAAGCAGTTGCAATCCATCGAGGCCGGCGCGGCCTTCCGCTCGATCCATGAGCGTCACGGCGGCGTCGAGATCGGCGAGGTGCGCCGCCAGCGCCAGGACTGGCAGCGCGATGCCACGCGCGATCTGGCGACCGGCAGGACCGGCGAAGCGCTTGAAGCCTACCGCTCCCATGGCATGGTGCACGACGCGCAAACCCGAGAGGAGGCGCGCGGCGATCTTATCGAGCGCTGGGACCGTGAGCGGCAGGCGTCATCGGATAAGAGCCGCATCATCCTCACCCATACCAATGACGAGGTGCGGGCCCTAAACGAGGCTGCGCGGATGCGGATGCGTGCCGCCGGTGATCTCGGCAATGAGGTGCGTGTGACAGTCGAGCGGGGCGACCGCGGCTTCGCCAGCGGGGACCGGGTCATGTTCCTGCAAAACGAACGAGGCCTTGGCGTCAAGAACGGCACACTCGGGGCCATCGAACAGGTGAGCGCTCAGTCCGTGACCGTTCAGACCGACGACGGCCGATCCGTTCGCTTCGACCTCAAGGAATACAATCGGATCGACCACGGTTATGCGGCGACGATCCATAAGGCGCAGGGCATGACTGTGGACCGCATCCATGTGCTGGCGACGCCGGGCATGGATGCCCATAGCAGCTATGTGGCCCTGTCACGACACCGCGATGGCATGGAGCTGCATTATGGCCGCGACGATTTTGCCAATCCGGACCGCCTCACCCGAACCCTGTCGCGTGACCGGGCCAAGGACATGGCCTCGGACTACGAGCAGCGCGATCCGGCGCAAGGCTATGCCGAGCGGCGCGGGATCATCTTCGGCGAGCGCGTTGCCGAGATCGTGCGCAGGGTCGTGCCCGAGAGGGTGCGCAACATATTCGATGGCCTGCGCCCGTCTGCCGAAGCCGTGCCTGGCGCGGGCAGCGCGCGGACGCCGGGGCGGGAAGCGCCGGAAAGGAAGGTGGTGGAAGACCCGGAAAAGGAATTGCGTCGCGTGCGTACCCGTGCGCTCGTCCGCCATGCCCGCGCCGTGGATGCGATCTTCGATACGCAGGAGCGGGGTGGCAAGGTCAGCCCGGAGCAGGTGAAGGAATTGCAGGAGGCCCGCAAGGTCTTCGAGCAGGTGCGGCCCTATGGCTCGCACGACGCCGAAGCCGCCTACAAGAAAAATCCGGAACTGGTCCGCGAGGCGGCTGGCGGCCAGGTCAACCGCGCGATCCGCGCTCTGCAGCTCGAAACCGAGCTGCAGACCGATCCGAGCCGCCGCGCCGACCGTTTCGTGGAACGCTGGCAGAAGCTCGACCACACCAGCCAGCGTCAGTATCAGGCGGGCGACATCGCCGGCTACAAGGCGACGCGCTCGGCGATGGGCGACATGGCGAAAAGCCTCGAACGCGATCCGCAGATGGAATCCATCCTCGCCAACCGAAAGATCGAACTCGGAATCCACATCGAGTCGGGCCGCCGGCTCGGCCTCGAACTCGCTTTCAATCATGGCATCGACCTCGGCAGAGGCCGGGGCCTCGGACTTTAACTCCGCCTAACTTCCGTCGCCTGTACGCCACGGTACGACGACGCGAAATGCGCGCTTGCGCGACCGTCACTGCTTGTTCTGTCTGGATCAGCAGCAGCCAGAAACAGCCAGCAGGAGGCAGCGCAACCATGCGGGAGCCAGACCGTATCGTCCGCCTCAAAACCGTCCTTTTCCGAACCGGGCTGTCCCGATCCACCATCTACCGCAAGATCATTGAGGGCACATTCCCACCCCAGATCAGGATCAGCATCCATGGCGCTGGCTGGCGTGAATCCGACATCAACCGCTGGATCGCCGATCCGGTGTCCTGGCGTCCGAAAGGTCAGTTTGATGAGGTCTGTTGAGGCCGTTGCGGACTTCGAGAAGGTCGGCATTCATGCCGGTGATGACGAGGATGGCAATGTGTCCCATCCCCGGCGCGTCCGGTCGCTCACAGCATCGGAGTAGCTTGAGGTTCTATTGCTGTCTCCTTGGTGGCGGGAGCGGCAGCATGGGCTTGTCCGCTTGCGGGTATGGGACCGGAGCGCCACCATCCCGTCAATGCCAAGCCGCTCTCGCGGTGGCGCTTCGCGCCAGCATTGACCGGATGTCGTCGCCCCGGTCGTAGCTTATCAAGCTGACTAGGTAGATTGGAGACGCGATCGCGCTCTCATCTCGGAATGGGAGTAGCAGCTGTGAATAAGCCCAAGAGTGAGCCCTCCACCGCAAATTGGATCAATAGCTTAACGTGCCGATCGGCGCCGTCCCCTCCGGGCTCGCGCGATTCGCGTGCCCGCTTCGCGGCTCCCGGCCTTGACCGGATGTCGCCGGCCTGGCGATGGCTCAGCAAGCAGGTAGGGAATGGGGACATCTTGCCGCCAATTCGACGCGATCTTCCAAGAAGCTTTCACCAGAGCAAAAAGGGATTTTTGGTCCAAAATAGAAGGCGCCCCGATAGGACAAAAATGATGACAGCGAAGTTATCAGTGACTTCCAGATCAACCGAAGCGCGCAAGTATTTGCACGACACAGAAGTGCGATACGGCGCGCCAGAACTAGAACTTTTTCGACTGAAGCCCCCGCCCCTATCCAAATCCTTCGGGCTGATTTTCGTTGTGACTGCCCATCGCAATGCTGATGGTGCTCGGCATCCTCACCGTGCAATTGGCCGGATGCAGCGTTCCGATGAAAAAGACGGGCACTCCAGAGCACAAAGATATCGGCCGGTTCAGTGAACCGGAGTTGACCCTTGCGTCACAGGGCTTGAATGGCCCCGATCCGCGCCTCGTCGAATTCGTGCGCTTACTAGCTCGCCGCGCTGCGCGGGAGTGGTTCGGAAAAGTCATCGAGGAGCGTCGTCCGGAACGCTCCTAATTGGCAGGAGATCGTTTCATGAAGATAGCGCTCTACGCCCGCTATTCCACCGACAACCAGCGTGACGCGTCGATCGCTGACCAATTTCGGGTTTGCCGCGGGTACGCTAAAAAGCAAGGTTGGCAAATCGTTGAAGAATATTCAGACCACGCAATTTCCGGCGCGTCGCTGCTGCGCGCGGGCATCCAGGCGCTGATCGCCGACGCTCTGCGGGGTCGGTTCCAGATCGTGCTCGCCGAAGCGATGGATCGGCTCTCCCGCGACCAGGAAGACATCGCCGGGCTTTTCAAGCGAATGATTCACGCCAACGTAAAGATCATCACCTTGTCCGAGGGTGAGGTCACGCATCTCCATGTCGGGCTCAAGGGCACGATGAATGCTCTGTTCCTTAAGGACCTCGCCGACAAGACGCGCCGCGGGCTACGTGGCCGTGTCGAGCTTGGCAAGTCCGGCGGCGGGAATTCTTATGGCTATGACGTCGTCAAGCAATTTCAGGAAAATGGCGAGCCTATCCGAGGCGACCGCGTCATCAACCCAGAAGAAGCCGAGGTGATTCGTCGCATCTTTCGCGACTACGTCGTTGGTAAATCACCAAAGCGGATCGCTGCCGAATTGAACAAGGAGGGTATCTCAGCGCCCAGCGGCGGCGACTGGGGCTTCAGCACCATCAACGGCAACGCCAAGCGCGGTAACGGTATCTTGAACAACGAAATGTACATCGGTCGAATTGTCTGGAACCGGCAACGCTTCGTCAAAGACCCGGATACGGGCAAACGACAGGCGCGACCAAACCCGACCGCTGAGTGGATAGTACAAGATGTGCCAGAGTTGCGCATAGTCGATGACGAACTCTGGACGGCCGCGAAGACAAGGCAGGCTGCTATCAAGACCAAGCGCGGAGAGGACGGCCGCGAAGTGCAGAACAGTTTCCGCGACCGTCGGCGGCCAAGATACATATTCTCCGGTTTGATAAAGTGCGCCTGTTGCGGTAGCGGATATGCCATGATCTCTGCCGACCTCATCGGCTGCTCCACAGCCAGGAACAAGGGAACCTGCGAGAACCGGAGAAGTATCCAGCGCAGTAGGCTTGAGGAGCGGGTATTGAACGCTCTACGATATCATTTGATGGACCCCACGCTGTTTAAGGAATTCTGCGACGAATTCACACGCGAGATGAACCGCCTTCGGATGGAAGGCTCTGCCACGATCGAGGCGGCACGGTCGGAAGTGAGGCGGATCGAGCGTGAGCTGGATAAGCTGCTCGAATTAATTCTCAAGGGCGGAGCAGCGGACAAGATCAACGCCAAGATGGTCCAGCTCGAACATCGGAAGGCTGAGCTTGAGCGGCAGCTGGCTGATGCCGAGACTCCGCCGCCACTTCTCCATCCCGAGATGGCGACGTTCTACCGTGAACAGGTCAGCACTCTCCACACGGCGTTGCAGGATGATTCCGAGGCAACCCGGCTTAAGGCGGGCGAGGTTCTGCGTACCTTGGTGAAGGAGATCATGCTCACCCCCGAGGCCGGCGAGTTGAAGATTGACGTCCGGGGCGATCTTGCCGGGATTTTGGCGGTTTCCCTCAAAACGAAAACCCCGGCCACTGGGGCCGGGGTTTCGCAAGTCGAGATGGTTGCGGGGATAGGATTTGAACCTATGACCTTCAGGTTATGAGCCTGACGAGCTACCGGGCTGCTCCACCCCGCGTTAAACATTTGCACGCCTTCAATAAAAAAGTCCGGAGACGGTCAATTGAGGCCGGCGCTGTTCGCGTGGCTTGGTTGGTCCGTCCCAAAGGCTTCCTTGGAAGGCAATCCCGGGGCAAAGCCCGTCGGTTGCGAGGCGTATGTATCAAGGCGAGGTGCCTTTGGAAAGGGCTGCGGGAACGTTTTTTTCGAGTTTATGACACGCGAATGGAGACAATTCCGGTCTGTTCCGCGCGCTCTTGCCAGAAGTTCCACAAACGGCCAGCCTGCGGCAACAAGATTAAGGCTGAAAACGCCATTCCAGGAGGAACGCCGTGGACAAATCCCTGACGAGCGCCCCGCTACGGGCCCTCGAAGAGGCCTTCCACACCATGGTCGCGCGGTCGCGAGACGAGCCGGCGCCGGGCCTCGCCGAACGACTCGACCGGCTGGCGCGGCTGCGCGCGGTCGTTGCCGACAACGAGGAGCGCTTCCGGCAGGCGATCTCGGCCGATTTCGGCCACCGCTGCGCGGTCGAGACCACCATCGCCGAGACCATGCTGGTGTTCTCGGAGATCCGGCATGCCACAAAGCACCTGAAAGCCTGGATGACGCCGCAGCGCGTCGCGACCGCGCTGCAGTTCCTGCCCGCGCGCAACCGGCTGATGCCGCAGCCGCTCGGTGTGGTCGGCATCATCGCGCCCTGGAATTACCCGCTGCAGCTGACGCTCGCGCCCGCGATCGGCGCCATTGCCGCCGGCAACCGCGTCATGATCAAGCCGAGCGAGCTTGTGCCCCATTTCTCGGCGCTGCTGAAGGAGACGGTCGCGCGACGGTTCGACGCGACGGAGCTGCTGGTGACCGGCATCGAGGACGAGATCGCAAAGGCTTTCGCAAGCCTGCCGTTCGACCACCTCGTGTTCACCGGCTCGACCCGGGTCGGGCGCCTGGTCGCGGAGGCCGCGGGGCGCAATCTCACGCCCGTCACGCTCGAGCTCGGCGGCAAGTCGCCGGCGATCATCGACGCCTCGGCCGATCTCGACGAGGCGGCCGAGCGCATCGCCTACGGCAAGCTGCTCAATGCCGGGCAGACCTGCATCGCGCCGGACTACGTGCTGGTGCCTGAGAGCTCCGTGCAGGCCTTCGCCGAGAAGGTCCGCGCGCAGATGCGGCGCATGTTCGGCGCCGATCCCGCCAACAAGGACTACACCTCCATCATCTCCGATAGGCATTACACGCGGCTCGAAGGCCTCGTTGCGGACGCGGCGCAGCGTGGTGCGAAAATCCTGCAGCCGGCGAAACCTGACGATCCCAACTGGAAGGCCCACCGCAAATTCCCGCCGACGCTGATCATCGGTGCGACCGAAGCGATGGCGGTGATGCAGGAGGAGATCTTCGGCCCGGTGCTGCCGGTGCTCGGCGCGCGCGATCCGGCCGAGGCGATCGCCTTCGTCAACCGCCGCGACCGCCCGCTGGCGCTGTACTGGTTCGGCAAGGACGCAAGCGCGCGGGACGAGGTGCTGGCGCGTACCGTCTCCGGCGGCGTCACGATCAACGATTGCCTGTTCCATTTCACGCAAGTGAACCAGCCGATGGGCGGCGTCGGCGCGTCCGGCACCGGCGCCTATCACGGCGAATGGGGCTTCAAGACCTTTAGCAAGCTGAAGCCGGTGTTCTATCGCTCCAAGTTCAACCGCCTCGCCGATCTCTATCCGCCCTACGGCGGCAAGATCGCAGGGCTGGAGAAGTTGATGCGGTTTATGTCGTAGGGGAGGAGTCGTTCCGGGGCGCGGAGCGAACCCGGAACCTCGAGATTCCGGGTTCGATGCTCCGCATCGCCCCGGAATGACGTAACGGGGGAAACAACATTGACTGACACATTCGATTTCGTCGTCGTGGGCGCGGGCTCCGGCGGCTGCACGGTTGCGGGGCGGCTGTCGGAGGATGCTGGGACATCCGTGGCGCTGCTCGATGCGGGCGGACGCAACGACACATGGCGGATCACCACGCCATTCGGGCTCGCCTTGCCATACAGCGCGGCCAACTGGGCCTTCGACACTGTGCCGCAGAAGGGATTGAACGGCCGTATCGGCTACCAACCGCGCGGCAAGGGCCTCGGCGGCTCATCGGCGGTCAACGCGATGGTCTACATCCGCGGCAACAAATGGGACTACGACCATTGGGCCGCGCTCGGCAACGCCGGCTGGTCGTATGCGGACGTGCTGCCTTACTTCAAGCGCTCTGAGAACAACGCCGATTTCGACGGCGAATATCACGGCAAGGGCGGCCCGCTGCATGTCAACAAGCTGCGCTCGGACAATCCGATCCATGACGTCTTCCATCAGGCGGCGCGCGAGGCGCAGTTCCGCATCCGCGAGGACTTCAATGCCGAGGACCACGAAGGGCTCGGCAGCTACCAGGTAACCCAGCACAATGGCGAGCGCTGGAGCGCGGCGCGCGCTTATCTTGATCCCCACGTTGCCAAGCGCACAAATCTGCGCGTCGAGACGGGCGCGCACGCCACGAAGATCCTGTTCGAAGGCAGCCGCGCGGTCGGAGTCGAATATCTGCAGGGCAAGCAGACAAAGCAGTTGCGCGCCCGCCGCGAGGTGATCCTCGCCGCCGGCGCCTTCCAGTCACCGCAATTGCTGATGTTGTCGGGCGTCGGCGACGGCGATGCGCTTCGAGCGCACGGCATTGGCCTCGTGCATCATCTGCCGGGTGTCGGGCGCAATCTGCAGGACCATCCAGATTTCGTATTCGTCTACGCCTCCGACTATCCCCACTTCGTTCACGCCTCGCTCGGACGGCTGCCGTCCCTGCTGCGCGCAATCCAGCGATATCGCCGTGAACGGCGCGGCTTGATGACCACCAATTTCGCCGAATGCGGCGGCTTCCTGAAGACCCGGCCCGACCTCGACATACCCGACATTCAACTTCACTTCGTCATCGCCATGCTCGACGACCACGGCCGCAAGAAGCACAAGGAGGCGGGCTTCTCCTGCCATGTCTGCCTGCTCAGGCCGAAGAGCCGCGGCAGCGTATGGCTGAAGAGCGCAGATCCGCTCGCAGCGCCCATGATCGATCCGAATTTCCTCGGCGAGGAAGAGGATGTCGAGGCGATGGTCGCAGGCTTCAAGACGACGCGACGGCTGATGGAGACGCCTGCGCTGCGCGCACTGCAGAAGAAGGACATGTTCACGTCCGACGTGAGAACCGACGACGATATCCGCGCCATCCTGCGCGCGCGCGTCGACACCGTCTATCACCCCGTCGGCACCTGCAGGATGGGGGCGGACGCGATGGCTGTGGTCGATCCGGCGCTGAAGGTGCGCGGGGTGGAGGGATTGCGCGTCGTCGACGCCTCGATCATGCCGACGTTGATCGGCGGCAACACCAACGCGCCGACGATCATGATCGGGGAGAAGGCGGCGGACATGATCCGGGAGGAGATGCGATAGCTTCCTCTCTTGCGCCATTGCGAGCCAACGGGTCCGCGCGAAGCGCGGCCCGATGACAGGCTCCGCGAAGCAATCCAGAATCCTCCCGCGGAAAGACTCCAGATTGCTTCGCTGCGCTCGCAATGACGGTGCGGATGGGTACCGTGCGAGTGCCAACGATCTCGCCTCGCGGAGAGTCCCTTTCGGGAACTCTGTCGCAAATTCCGACCTTTTCCCCAGGCCGGGAGGCGAAGTGCGCTCAATTCAGCAGGAATCCGCCGTCCACCGTCACCACACTCCCTGTCATGTACCGCGACGCCCGTGACGCCAGCAGCAGGATCGCGCCGTCGAGATCGGACTCGGCACCGACCCGGCGCTGGGGGATGCGTTTGGCGAGGCGCTCGCCGGCCGGCGTCGACCAGAACGCATGGTTCATTTCGGTGTCGATGTAGCCGGGCGCAAGCGCGTTGATGCGGATGTTCTGGCCCGCAAGCTCCAGCGCCATCGCTTTGGTCGCCTGGATGATGCCGGCCTTGGAGATCGCGTAGGGCGAGACCGCCTTGAGCACGCCGGTGCCGAGCACCGAGGCGATGTTGACGATGTTGCCGGGCTGCTTGCGCGCGATCATGCGGCGGGCGACTTCCGTCGCGAGGAAATAGGCGCCCTTGAGGTTGGCGCCGATCACCGCGTCCCAGTCCGCCTCGGTCTGCTCGGTCGCGAGCTTCTCGATGGCGATGCCGGCATTGTTGATCAGCACGGTGACGGGCCCGAGCGCAGCTTCGACGGCATCGACAGCCTTGGCGATCGAGCCCGTGTCGGTGACGTCGAGCGCGACCGCAACGGCACGGCCGCCCTTGCCGCGGATCTCCTCCTCCAGGCTCTTCAGCTTCTCGGTCTGCCGGGCGGCGAGCGCGACGGCGGCGCCATGCGCCGCGAGCACCCGGGCAAATTGCCGGCCCAGCCCCTGGCTCGCGCCCGTGACGAGGATGGTTTCTTGACTGACGTCGAACAAGTCTGACATTGGCGGTAACCTCTAGGCTTTCCGCCATCAATACAGACGATTTTAACGATCCGAAACCGGAATGATCGGCTTGGCGTTCATCGTTCCATCGTGGCAGGGTTGTGCCCATGAACAGTTTCGATCTTGCCGTCTATGCCGCGCTCGCCGTCGCGGTCGGATTCGGCTTCAGGACCGGCCTGCTGCGCAGCGCCATGACCATCCTCGCCTATCTCATCGCCGCGCCGATCGCCGTGGCGCTGATGCCGCTGATCGCGCCGCAGATTGCAGGCAATCCGAACTCGCCGATGCTTCAGAACTGGATCTGGTTCTTCGGCATCTTCGTGATCGTCGGCATGCTGTTCGGCCATATCGGCCGCGTCGCGCTGAACGACACCATCGGTGAGGCCGGGATCGGCGACCGGCTCGGCGGCGCCGCGCTCGGCGCCATCAGGGTGGGCCTCGTCGCCACCACGCTGGTGCTGGTGTTCGACCAGATCGTGCCGGCCAACCGCCAGCCGCCGTTTCTCGCGGGCTCGCATCTGCGGCCGATGTTTTCGGCCGCCGGTCAGATGGGCTTCAAGTCGCTGCCGCCGGAGGCCGCCGCTGCGATCGACCGGCTCAAGCAGGAGCGGCGCATCTGATGGAATGCATATGCATCGCAGCGGCGAGGCGCATGCATTTTGGCGCGATCGTCTCCCTTATCAGCGGCGCCACAGTTGGCTAAGGTGGCCGCCGTCCAAAACTGCCTGACATCACGGAGTGAAACAGTGGATCTTGGGATCAAGGGTCGCCGCGCCATCGTCTGCGCATCCAGCAAAGGCCTCGGGCGCGCCTGCGCCTTCTCGCTGGCGGAGGCCGGCGTTCATGTCACGCTGACGGCGCGAGGCGCCGAAGCGCTGAAGAAAACGGCCGATGAGATCCGCAAAGCCTATCCCGAGGTGACGGTCACCGAGATCGTCGGCGACATCACGACGCCGGCCGGACGCGAGGCGGTGCTGAAGGCCTGCCCCGAGCCGGATATCCTGATCAACAATGCCGGCGGCCCGCCGCCCGGCGATTTCCGCAACTGGACCCGCGACGACTGGATCAAGGCGATCGACGCCAACATGCTCACTCCCATCGAACTGATCAAATCGACTGTGGACGGCATGATGGATCGCAAGTTCGGCCGCATCGTCAACATCACCTCGGCGGCGGTGAAGGCGCCGATCGACATCCTCGGCCTCTCCAACGGCGCGCGCGCCGGCCTCACCGGCTTCATCGCCGGCCTGTCGCGCAAGACGGTGATCAACAACGTCACCATCAACGGCCTGCTGCCGGGCCCGTTCGAGACCGATCGCCTCACCACCACCGCAAAGGGCGAAGCCGACAAGCGCGGCGTCACGCCGCAGCAGATCCTGGCCGAGCGCGCCAAGCTCAACCCGGCCGGCCGCTTCGGCCAGCCCGACGAGTTCGGCTATGCCTGCGCCTTCCTGTGCGGCGCCAAGGCCGGCTTCATCACCGGGCAGAACATCCTGCTGGATGGTGGTGCGTTCCCGGGGACGCTCTGACCTGCCCCTGCTCTCTCCCCTGCGGGGAGAGAGCACGCGTCCAGCATCACCGCTGCTTGGTCGGCTCGTCTTCGTCCTGCTGGCTGGGACCGGACGAATCGGCCGTGGTGCGCTCGCCGGTCCAGTCGATGCCGAACTCCTCGAGCCCGTTGGCGAGCAGGTCGCCCAGCATGGGATCGCCGAGCAGATAGTGCACCGTTTCACGTCGCGGGCTGCGATACTCACCCCGCGCCTCGACGGCGCGGGCCCGCAGATCGTCCCAATCATCGATCGTGCCGTCGCCGCGACCAAGCCAGGTCAGCGCGACGAGATCAACCTGCTCGTCCTCGTTCAAGGCGATCATGAAGCTTCCAAGCTCGTTGACCACAGGGTCGGAGCCATCATCCTCGAGAACATCGAGCGCATCGTCATCGCTCGGGTTCGAGCCGGAATCCGGATCGGACTCCCCCTCCTTGACGTCGAATTCGCGCGCCTTCTCGATGATGAAGGCGACCTTCTCAGCGGAAATCGTCAGTTCGGGCATGGCTCTCTCTTCGGCGTCTTCCTCGGTTCCCGCGATAACGCCGCATCGCGTCAGATGATCCATTGCGCTTGGTGGCGGAAAACCGCATGTTCCGGCACCATAACAGCAAGAAGGGAGGATAGCGGATGCAGTGGAAGGTGGGCAGGGTCAAAATCACCAAAGTGGTGGAATTGGAGACGGTCGGCTCGACCCGCTTCATCCTGCCGCTCGCGACCAATGAGGAAATCTGCAAGCTGCCCTGGCTGACCCCGCATTTCGCCACCGAAGAAGGCCGGTTGAAAATGTCGATCCATTCGCTGGTGGTGGAGACGCCCGGCAAGCGGATCGTGGTCGATACCGGCCTTGGCAACGACAAGCAGGGCCGCAACGTCCCGACCTGGAACAACCGCAGCACGCCGTTTCTGGAGACGATGACGGTGGCGGGCTTTCCGCCCGACAGCATCGACACCGTATTGTGCACGCATCTTCATGTCGATCACGTCGGCTGGAATACGAAGCTGTCCGGCGGCAAATGGGTGCCGACCTTCCCGAAGGCGCGCTACGTCTTCGGCAAGAGCGAATACGAACATTGGCGCGACCATTCGACCGAGCCCGACAAGCAGGCCGTGTTCGCCGATTCCGTGCAGCCGATCGTCGATGCCGGCAAGGCCGATCTGGTCTCAAGCGATCACCGGCTCTGCGACGAGATCAGCATGATCCCGACCGCGGGCCACAGCCCCGGCCATATGAGCATTCTGATCCAGTCGGACGGCGAGCAGGCCCTGCTCACCGGCGACGTTGCGCACCATCCCTGCCAGATGGCGCATCTCGACTGGTCCTCGACCGCCGATTCCGACCAGGCGCAATCCGCCGCGACGAGGGCGGCCCTATTCGGCCGCTTTGCGGATACGCCGACGCTGGTGATCGGCGGGCACTTTTCGGCTGGACACATCAGGCGCGAGGGCGAGGCGTTCAGGTTCGTGGCGCTGGGGTGATCCCTGTTCTGAACGGTTGAATTTCCGGCCGCCCTGTTCCATGAAGCTGTTAACCGATCGGTCCAATTTCCAGGGAGAAACGAGAATGAAGCTTGTTCGTTACGGCGAGAAGGGTGCGGAAAAGCCCGGCCTGATCGACAAATCCGGCCAATTGCGCGACCTGTCGGCGCATGTGAAGGACCTCACCGGCGAGGCCTATTCGCCGGAATCGCTGAAGAAGCTGGCGGCGCTCGATCCCGCCTCGCTGCCCGCCGTGTCCGGCAAGCCGCGGTTCGGCGCGCCCGTCACCGGAATCTCGAAATTCGTTGCGATCGGTCTCAACTACAGCGACCATGCCAAGGAGACCGGCGCCGAGATTCCGAGCGAGCCGATCATCTTCATGAAGGCCAACACTTCGCTGTCGGGCCCGAACGATCCGGTCGAAAAGCCGCGCGGCTCCACCAAGCTCGACTGGGAGGTCGAGATCGCAGCGATCATCGGCACCCGTGCGAAATACGTCTCGGAAGCCGACGCACTCAACCATGTCGCCGGCTACTGCGTCTGCAATGACGTCTCCGAGCGCGCCTTCCAGATCGAGCGCCTCGGCCAGTGGACCAAGGGCAAGTCGCACGACACGTTCGGCCCGCTCGGGCCGTGGCTCGCGACCAAGGACGAGATCAAGGACGTGCAGAACCTGTCGATGTGGCTCGACGTCAACGGCCAGCGCCGCCAGACCGGCTCGACCAAGACCATGATCTTCTCCATGGCCAAGTGCATCTCCTATGTCTCGCAGTTCATGACGCTCTTGCCCGGCGACATCGTCACCACCGGCACCCCGCCCGGCGTCGGCCTCGGCATGAAGCCGCCGACCTTCCTCAATGTCGGCGACGTCGTCACGCTCGGCATCGAAGGGCTCGGCGAGCAGCGCCAGGAGATCATCGCGGCTTAGGGCGCTCCGGCCCTCTCCACGTCATTGCGAGCGAAGCGAAGCGATCCAGAATCCCTCTGCGGCGACACTCTGGATTGCTTCGTCGCTTCGCTCCTCGCAATGACGAAGCAAAACGTTCAATTGTGGGATACTCTCCATGAAGCTCACCTTCTCCCCCGCCTCACCCTTCGCCCGCAAGGTGCGCATTGCCGCGATCGAGCTCGGGTTGATCGACAAGATCGAGTTCGTGCCCGCGGCGGTCACGCCGGGCACCGCCAACGAGGACTATTCGCGCATCACGCCGCTGAAGAAGCTGCCGGTGCTGATCACCAACGACGGGGACGTCATCCTGGATTCCTACGTCATCGTCGAATATCTCAACGAGATGGCCGGCGGCAGCCTGATCCCGGATTACGGCCCGCGGCGCTGGAAGGCGAAGACCAACCACTCCCTGATCAACGGCATGCTCGATTCCATGCTGCTGTGCCGCTACGAGAAGATGGTGCGCCCGCAAGGCCTGCAATGGCAGGCCTGGTCGGACGACCATTGGAACAGGGCCTGGACCGGCATGGCGCGTTTCGAGAACATGCCGGAGGTGCTGAACGGCCCGTTCGACATCTCGCAGATCGGCCTCGTTTGCGTGCTCGGCTATGCCGACTTCCGCTTCGCCGATTGCGGCTGGCGCAAGGCCTATCCGAAGCTCGATGCCTTCCACCAGAAGATGCTGGAGCGGCCTTCCGTTAAGATCTCGGTCCCGCCGGCGGCATAACCCGCGGAGTTCTCATGAGCCTCAAGTTTTCGGTCGGCGATCTCACCATCCATCGCGTCATCGAGCAGGAAACATCGTTCGTCCCGGCGCTGGAGATGCTGCCGGGATTGACAGCGGAAGTGCTGGCCGAGAACCGGGGCTGGATGCGCGAGGCAAGGGCGCTGGACGAGCAGGATGTGCTGCTGCTCTGCTTCCAGTCCTACGTCGTGAAGACTCCGCACCACACCATCCTGATCGACAGCTGCATCGGCAACGACAAGCCGCGGCCGCAGCGGCCGAAATGGAACATGAAGACCGACGACGCCTATCTGCGTGCGCTCGGCGCCGCCGGCTTCACAGTCGACGACATCGACTTCGTGATGTGCACGCATCTGCATGTCGACCACGTCGGCTGGAACACGCGGCTGCTGAACGGCCGCTGGGTGCCGACCTTCCCCAAGGCGCGCTACGTCTTCGCCAGACAGGAATTCGATCACTGGTCGGCGCAGAACGCGAAGACGGAGATCCCGCCCTTCGTCGACAGCGTATTGCCGGTGGTCGAGGCAGGGCGCCACGAGCTCGTCGGCAACGATCACCAGATCGGCGACCACGTGCGCATCCTGCCGACGCCCGGCCACACGCCGGGCCATATCGCCATCACGATGGGCCGCAGCAAGGACGATGCGGTGTTTTCCGGCGACCTCATGCACTCACCGCTGCAGACGCTCCATCCGGAGCTGTCGATCAAGTTCGACGTCGATCCGGCCGCGGCGGCGAAGACGCGCCGCAGCTTCCTGGAGCGCTATTGCGACACCGACACGCTGTGCTGCACCGCGCATTTTCCGTCACCGTCGGTGGGAAAGATCAGGCGCAAGGGCAACGGGTTCGTCTGCGCTGCGGTGTAATCCAGCGCGGCTCGCGCCGCGAACTCCCATCCTCCCCTGGAGGGGGACGATCAGTTCGCATTCAGCGAAGCGGAATGAGAACCGGGGTGGGGTGGTGGTCTATCCGCGTTAGACGCTCCCCGTGTTGAGAGATCACCCCACCCCGCTCGCGCTTCGCGCGATCGACCCTCCCCCTCCAGGGCAGGGTAAGAGACGGCCTCACGGAGGAAACGATGACCGCACTCCCCGACATTCCCCTGCCCGCCGGCATCCGCTCGCGTTATGTCGACGGCATCAACGGCCTGCGCGTACATGTGTTGGAGGCCGGCTTCGAGACCAAGGGCCGACCTTGCGTCCTCCTGCTGCACGGCTTTCCCGAGCTTGCCTTCTCCTGGCGCAAGGTGATGCCGGCGCTAGCTGCGGCCGGCTACCACGTGATCGCGCCGGACCAGCGCGGCTATGGCCGGACGACCGGATGGAGTGCGGATTACGACGGCGATCTCGCGCCGTTCTCGCTCCTCAACCTCGTGCGCGATGCGGTCGCCCTGGTGTCGGCCTTCGGTTACCGACAGGTCGATGTGGTTGGGCACGATTTCGGCAGCCCGGTCGCGGCGTGGTGTGCGCTGATCAGGCCGGACGTGTTTCGTTCGGTGACGATGATGAGCGCGCCGTTCGGGGGCCCGCCGCCGCTGCCGTTTGGCACAGTCGATGCGCCGGCCACGCCTGCGATCGAAGACCCCGTGCATCGCGACCTCGCGGCGCTACCGCGGCCGCGCAAACACTACCAATGGTACTATTCGACACGCGAGGCCAATGCCGACATGCAGCAGGCGCCGCAAGGCGTGCATGATTTCCTCCGTGCCTATTATCATCACAAGAGCGCGGACTGGGCCGACAACAAGCCGTATCCGCTGCAATCGTGGTCGGCGCAGGAGCTGGCGAAGCTGCCGACTTATTACGTCATGGACCAGAAGGAGACGATGGCGGAGACGGTTGCGAAGGAGATGCCGTCGCCGGCCGCGATCGCCGCCAACCAATGGCTGCCTGAGGGCGAGCTTGCCTATTACAGCGCCGAGTATTGCCGCACCGGATTCCAGGGCGGGCTGCAATGGTATCGCTACGGCACGTCGGGGACGCTGAACAACGAGATGCAATTGTTCGCGGGGCGCAGCATCGACGTGCCCTCCTGCTTCATCGCAGGCAAGCAGGATTGGGGCACTTATCAGCGTCCGGGCGTGTTCGAAACGATGCAGGCGCGCGCCTGCACAAAGATGCTCGGCTGCCATCTCGTCGACGGCGCCGGACACTGGGTGCAGCAGGAGCAGCCGGCCGAGGTGAGCCGGCTGCTGCTCGATTTCCTCGCCAGGGCCGGCACGGCCTGATTTGACCGGGAACGCCCGCGACCTGTATAATTTAGAACCATTCTAAATTGAGAACAGGCCCGCCGTGAAGACTTTTGCCGATCTCACCGAGCGCGAGGTGCTCGCGGTCGCAATCTCCTCCGAGGAGGAGGACAGCCGCATCTACATGACCTTCGCCGAGGATCTGAAGGAGCGCTACCCGGACTCGGCGAAACTGTTCGAGCAGATGGCCGAGGAGGAGCGCGGCCATCGTCACATGCTGCTGGAATTGTACGAGCAGCGCTTCGGCCAGCATCTGCCGCCGATCCGGCGAGAGGACGTCAAGGGCTTCCTGCGCCGCCGCCCGATCTGGCTGACCAAGAACCTGCCGCTCGACACGATCCGGAAGGAAGTCGAGACCATGGAGCTCGAGGCCGAGCGCTTCTACGCCAAGGCGGCCGAGCAGGCCGAGGATGTCAACGTGCGCCGGCTGCTCGGCGATCTCGCCGAAGCCGAGAAGAACCACGAGCATACCGCAGCCAGGCTGACCGACGAGATCCTCAAGCCCGACGTGCGCGCCGAGGAGGACCGGACGCGGCGGCGCATGTTCGTGCTGCAATATGTGCAACCGGGCCTCGCCGGCCTGATGGACGGATCGGTTTCGACACTGGCGCCGCTGTTCGCGGCCGCCTTCGCCACGCACCAGAACTGGCAGACCTTCCTGGTCGGCCTCGCCGCTTCGATCGGCGCTGGCATCAGCATGGGCTTTGCAGAAGCGCTATCCGATGACGGTTCGCTCACGGGACGAGGCTCGCCCTGGCTGCGCGGCATCACCTGCGGCGCGATGACGACGCTCGGCGGCCTCGGCCACACCGCGCCCTATCTGGTGCCCGACAGCTGGGCCAACGCGTTCTGGATCGCGACGGCAATCGCCTGCGTCGTCGTGTTCTTCGAATTGTGGGCGATCGCCTTCATCCGCTCGCGCTACATGGACACGCCGTTCCTCCAGGCCGTGTTCCAGATCGTGCTCGGCGGCGCCATCGTGCTGGCGGTGGGCATCGTGATCGGGGCGGCGTAGCTTCTGCAGTCCGTCGCATGGCAAGCGCGATCAAACGTCGGTTGCGGCATTCGGCCAGACTGCGCATCATCCTTCGACAAAGAAAGGGAGATGCGGCGTGGCCAAATCGGAATGGAGTTTCAAGAGCGCGGTCGAGCTGTCTGCTGCACTGACCGCAAAGAAGGTCTCGGCGGTCGAGCTCACACGGGATGCGATCGAGCGCATCGAACGGCACGACGGCAGGATCAACGCGATCTGCGTGCGCGATTTCGATCGCGCGCTTGAGGCAGCACGCGCGGCGGACGCGGCGCTGGCGCGCGGCGAGCGCAAGCCGCTGCTCGGCCTGCCCATGACGGTGAAGGAATCCTACAACGTCGCCGGCCTGCCGACGACCTGGGGCATTCCCGCGCAAAAGGACTTCATCGCCAAGGAGGACGCGCTGCCGGTCACGCGGGTGAAGGACGCCGGCTCGATCGTGATCGGCAAGACCAACGTGCCGCTCGGGCTCGGCGACTGGCAGAGCTACAACGACATCTACGGCACCACCAACAACCCCTACGATCTCGGTCGTACGCCGGGCGGCTCCTCCGGCGGCTCGTCGGCAGCCCTCGCCGCAGGCTACGGTCCGCTGTCGATCGGCTCGGACATTGGCGGCTCGCTGCGCGTCCCGGCCTTTCATTGCGGCATCTACGCCCACAAGCCGACCTTCAACCTCGTTGCGATGCGCGGCCACACGCCGCCGCCACTGCCGCCTCTGCCGTTCGAGCGCGACCTCTCCGTGATCGGCCCGATGGCGCGCAGCGCGGTCGATCTCTCGCTCGTGCTCGACGTGATGGCGGGACCCGATCCGCTCGATGCCGGCATCGCCTACCGTCTCGAACTGCCGCCAGCCAGGCACACCGCATTCAGGGATTTCCGCGTTCTGGTGATCGACACCGATCCGGTGATGCCGACCGACGCCGTGGTACGCGGCAGCATCAACGCGCTCGCAGACAAGCTCGCCAAGGCAGGCGTGAAGATCGGGCGCAGCAGCCCGCTGCTGCCGGATTTTGCCGCGTCGTCTCGGCTCTATATGCGCATGCTGATGTCGTTCCTGGGCGCGACCTTCGCACCCGACATCTATGCCGGCGCCAGGGCGGCCGCAGCCGCGCTGCCGGAGAGCGACAACAGTCTCGCCGCCGAGCGGTTGCGCGGCATCGCGCTCAGCCATCGCGACTGGCAGGCCGCAAACGGCGGGCGCACGCGGTTGCGCGCGCAATGGCGCGAGCTGTTCAAGAGCTTTGATGCGGTGATCTGCCCGGTGATGCCGACGCCGGCCTTTCCGCACGACCATGCGCCGGACCAGGAGCAGCGCCGCATCAGCATCGACGGCACGGCGCATGTCTACACCGACCAGCTCGCCTGGCCGGGCATCGCGACCCTGCCCGGTCTACCCTCGACCGCGATCCCGACCGGCTTTGCGCCCGACGGCCTGCCGGTCGGCGTTCAGATCGTCGGCCCCTGGCTGGAGGACCGTACGCCACTGAAGCTCGCAGAGCTGATCGAGCGCGAATTCGGCGGGTTCAAGCCGCCGAGGATGTTCGATGATTAGCGGTCTTCGCCATTGCGAGCGCAGCGAAGCAACCCAGAAATACATCCGCAGAATGAGCCTGGATTGCTTCGTCGCTGCGCGCTCCTCGCAATGCGAATCGCCGCCTTCGCGGGCGATGACGGCGATCATGCCTCAGTTGTCGAACACGATCACGCTGCGCAGCGTCTTGCCGGCTTTCATGTTGGCAAAGCCCTCGTTGATCTCGGACAGCTTCAATTTCGCCGAGATCCAGTCTTCCAGGTGCAGTCGTCCGCGCAGGTAGAAATCGACCAGGCGCGGCATGTCGACGCGGAAATGATTGGAGCCCATCGAGGAGCCCTGGATCCTGCGCTCGCGCAGGAAGTCGAAGCCGTGCAGCTCGATCTTCTGACCGAACGGGATCATGCCGACGATGGTGGCGGTGCCGCCGGAAGCGAGCATCGCGAAAGCCTGCTCGGCGGTCTCCTTGCGGCCGAGCACCTCGAAGGAATGATGCACGCCGCCATTGGTGAGATCGCGCACCTGCTTCACGACGTCACCGTCGGCCGGATTGATGATGTCGGTGGCGCCCAGCTTGGTCGCGAGCTGCAGCTTGGCCGGATTGGTGTCGATGGCGATGATGCGGCCGGCGCCGGCGATCTGCGCGCCGTTGATCGCGGCCATGCCGACGCCGCCGCAGCCGATCACCGCCACGGTCTCGCCGGCCGTCACCTTCGCCGTGTTCACCACCGCGCCGTACCCGGTGATGACGCCGCAGCCGATCAACGCGGCGAGATCGAGCGGCATCTCCTTGCGAATCTTGACGATGGCGTTCTCGTGCACGAGCATCTGCTCGGCGAAGGACGAGAGATTGAGGAACTGGTGCAGCTTCTCGGGCTTCGACCACTGCATCCGGTTGGAGGCGCCCGGCAGCATCTTCACCGTGGTGTCGGTGCAGAGCACGGTGCGGCCCGTTGTACAATTGTCGCAGGTGCCGCAGAACACGGAGAGGCAAGTGACGACGTGATCGCCCGGCTTCACGTAAGTCACATCCGAGCCGACCTGCTCGACAACGCCAGCCGACTCATGACCGAGCACCGCAGGCAGCGGGTGCGGATACAGCCCTTCCATGAAATGCAGGTCGGAGTGACAGAGCCCGGCGACCGCGGTGCGGATCAACACCTCGCGCGGGCCGGGCTTCGGCAGGCTGATGTCCTCGATGACGAGCGGCTGGTTGACTTCGTAGAGGACGGCGGCCTTCATCGAGCACTCCCTATCGCGCTTTTATGGTTTGACGTGGAGCGCAGCCTACGCCGCCAGAACCAGTTCGCCAACCTCGCTCATGCCGGCCGCGCTGTCGCCAAGCAGCAGCGCGGCAATCTGCGCTTGCGCGGTATTTTCCGCCAGCCGGAACGGATCGCTCGGCAGCACGCGATGATCGATCACGAGGCGTGACAGCAGCAAGCGGCGCGCGTCGCCGCGCATGGCGTGGATGCGATGCGCCTCCCAGGCGAATGCCACGGCGCTGGCGACGTGATAGAGGACGCTCGTGGCGCGACGCGCATCCGCCTCGTTCTCGGCCTTTCCGGCGACCTCGCGCGCAAAACCCACGGCACGATCGACCAGGCCGCGCAGCCTGTCGCGCCAGGCCTGCGGCACGGACGGACTGTCATCGAGCCGGGCATGAAGATCAGCTGATAGCGCAGATTCCGCTCCATGACGGCCGACCGCGCGACGGAGCGCGTCGATCGCGACGATGTTGCCGGTGCCTTCCCAGACCGACCCAAGATGGGCATCGCGCAGCAGGCGGGCGGTGGCGAACTCCTCGATATAGCCGATGCCGCCGCGCATCTCGAGCGCATCGCCGCAGACCTTTCGCGCATCGCGCGTGGCGCGGAATTTCAGCGTCGGGGTGAGGATGCGCAGGAGCGCCGCCGCATCCTGACTGCCCGCTTCGGCGCGATCGAGCGCATCCGCCGTCAAGAAGCTCATCGACAGCGCCTGCTCGACCGGCAGCATGATCTTCAGCATCTGTCGTCGCCCGAGGGGCAGATCGATGATGCGTTGACCGAACACCACGCGGTTCTTCGCCACGGTCATCGCGTCATGATAGGCGCGGCGCATCAGCGCGGCGGATTTGACGCCGTTGGAGAGGCGGGACGAGTTCACCATCTCCGCCATCTGCACGAAGCCGCGGTCGAGCTTGCCGACGGCATGGGCGATGGCGCCTTCGAGCTTGATCTCACCAGATGCCATCGAGCGCGTGCCGAGCTTGTCCTTGAGGCGCACGATCCGGTAGTGGTTCTGCGTGCCGTCGTCGAGGAAGCGCGGCATCAGGAACAGGCCGACGCCGCGCGTGCCGGGGCCCGCCCCTTCGGGGCGCGCGAGCAGCATCACCACCTTGGCATCGGCGTTCGAGCAGAACCATTTTTCGCCATAGAGGCGCCAATGGTCACCCTCCTGCACCGCGCGCGTGGTCAGCGTGCCGACGTCGGAGCCGCCCTCCTTCTCGGTCATGAACTGGCCGCCCTGAGTCAGCTTGCTCATGTCGGTCGAGGTCAGACCATCCAGATACTTCGCTTTCAGCGCGTCGCTGCCGAAGTTCGCCAGCAGCTTTGCGCAGCCATCCGTGACGTTGATCGGGCAGCCCATGCCGAATTCGGTCTGGTTGAACAGGAAGGTGAAGGCGTGCTTGGCCACCACGGGATATTTGTCCGGCCAGCCCATGATGCCCTTGCGGATCGAGAGCGCGTGGATGCCGAATTCGCCGAACGCGGCGTTCTCCAGCTCACGATAGGCCGGATGGTATTCGATCCACTGCACGTCGCGGCCGAACTTGTCGCGCTGGTGCAGAATGGGCGTGTGCCGGTCGGCAAGCCGCGCGCATTCGTCGAGCCGGCCGCCGGCGAGCTCGCCGAGACGATCGAGATGCGGCTCGATGTGGCGGAACAGATGGTCCGGTAGATGGATGCGGAGCAGGTCCGTCAGCGCCGGATCGGCACGGTAGAAATTCATGCCTGACGTATCGGGCGCCAGCAGGCCGGATGGTGCGGCCGCGATATCTTGTGGCTGCGCTGTGACCGGCTTGTGCATGATCGTCCTCTTCGTTTCCGTCCGACGGCAATTCTTAGGGCTTGCCGCGCTCGATGATGTCGATCATGCTCCAGGCGCGGATAGCGATAAAGCCGCAAATTGTCAGGGCGGCATGATCGCCGCGGAGGAGCAATTCGCTCTGCGGAACTGTGATCGCGCGGCCCAACGCTTCGGCTGGTTGTCCGCACCGACCATGCCTAGATCAACGGCTCCCCTTTCCGAGAGATCGCGCCATGGAACACCCAACATACAAGATCGCCCTCATCGTCGGCGTCGGCGAAGGCCTGAGCGCGTCGCTGGCGAGGCTGCTCTCAGCCCAGAACATTCGCGTCGCCCTTGCTGCGCGCAAGATCGAGAAGCTGGGCGCGCTCTGCGCCGAGACCGGCGCGAAAGCCTATGCCTGCAACGCCACCGATCCCGAGGAGGTCGAGCGGCTGTTCGGGCTCGTCGAGCGCGAGATCGGAACGCCGGACCTCGTCGTCTACAACGCCAGCGGCCGCACGCGCGGGCCGCTCGTCGACCTCATTCCGGCCGACGTTGCGCAGGCGATTGCGGTCAGCGCCTATGGCGGCTTCCTGGTTGCTCAGCAGGCAGCCAAGCGCATGCTGCCGAACAAGCATGGCGCGATCCTGTTCACCGGGGCTTCGGCCAGCGTCAAGGGGTATGCGCAGTCGGCCCCGTTCGCGATGGGCAAGTTCGCGCTGCGGGGGCTCGCGCAGAGCATGGCGCGCGAATTGTCGCCGCTAGGCATCCATGTCGCGCATTTCGTCGTCGACGGCGGCATCAGGAGTGCCGCGCGAAGCGAACCGGCGGACAAGCCGGATTCGATGCTTGATCCCGACGCGATCGCGCAGAGCTACTGGAATGTGTTGCAGCAGCCGCGCAGCGCCTGGAGCTGGGAGCTGGAGCTGCGACCCTGGGTGGAGAAGTTTTGAACCGAGCCAACAACATCCGTCATTGCGAGGAGCGAAGCGACGAGGCAATCCGGACTGTCCCCACGGAAGATTCTGGATTGTTTCGCGGAGCCTGTCATCGGGCCGCGCTTCGCGCGGACCCGTTGGCACGCAATGACGAAGGAAGGGAGAAGCCATGACCACGGAAACCACCATCGACACCGGTACCCACGAGCTCCTCTGCGTCATCCGCGACCGCGTCGCCATCATCACGCTGAACCGGCCGGAGGCGCGCAACTCGCTTTCGGATGCGCTGACGCCCGCGCTGCGCACGATGATCCGGGCCTGCGGCGAGAATCCCGCTGTCGGCGCCCTGCTGCTCACCGGCGCGGGCGAGGCCTTCTGCGCCGGCGGCAACGTCAAGGGCATGGGCGCGCATCGCGACAAGGCAAAGCTCGACATGTCCTTCGACGACAGGGTCGCCGATCTCCAGGAGCGACAACGGCTGCTGACCGGCGCGCTGGTGTCGGTGCGCAAGCCGACCATCGCCGCCCTGCCCGGGCCCGCGGTCGGCGCCGGGCTCGCCATCGCCATGGCCTGCGACATCCGCATTGCCGCGCTATCTGCCTTCGTTGCGACCGGCTATGCCCGCATCGCGCTCTCCGGAGATTACGGCATCGCCTGGCTGCTCACCCGCCTCGTCGGCACCGCGCGGGCACGCGAACTGATGTTCACGGGTGATCGCGTCGATGCCGCGCGCGCCGAAGCGATCGGCCTCGTCAACCGCGTCGTGCCCGACGACAAATTGCAGACCGAAGCCTTCGCGCTCGCCAAGTCGCTGGCCGAAGGCCCGCGCCTGGCCCTGCGCTACATGAAGGACAATCTCGACGAGGCCCTGCTGTTCGATTTCGAAACGGCGCGCGACCACGAAGCCGAACGGCTGGTCCGCCTCACCACGACGGCCGATCACAAGGAGGCGGTTCAGGCCTTCATCGAGAAGCGCAAGGCGGTGTTCACGGGGAAGTAGCCCGTCATTCCAGGGCAATGCGCAGCATCGAGCCCGGAATGACGCTGGAGAGAGAGACCACGAAGGCAAAAAAGGCCCGGCTCTGGGATGACCAGGCCGGGCCGCAGTCATGTCAGGCCGAGGCTGAGGGGCTGTCGGCCTGACGGGAAAGAGCAGCGAGACGCCAGTTCGCGCACGGAATGTCTTCCGGCGAGACGCTGATCTCCTTCTCGAAGCGCACGAGCTTCCAGTCGTCGGGATGGTTGACGAAACCAAAGCCCGATTTGCGCGCGAGCGAGACCATGGCCTCGTTGGAACGCAGCGTGTCGCCGAACATGTGTTCGGCGCGAAGTGCTGCAGCGCGGCATTCGAGGTTGTTCATCAACGCGGTGGCGATGCCGTGGCCTTGCCAGCGGTCGTCGACCGAGAGGCCGAACTCGAGCGTCGCGGTCCCGACATTCAAGGCATAGCGCGCTTCAGCGACGATAGTGTCGAAGCCGTCGACCATCATTGTCGCAACGATCGTGAAACGATCGCGCTCGCCGACCTCGAGGAACTCCTGCAGCAGGCCCTTCGGCAGTTCGCTGATCGCACCGAAGAAGCGGTTGTAGCGCGAGCGGGTCGAGAGCGAGCGGAAATAATGCTGGATCTCGTCCCTATCGCGAGGCTCGACGAAGCGGACATTCATCACCTCGCCGAGCCGGGTGCGCAGAGTCTCGGAATATTGCTGGAGGTCTTCGAGGCGAAGGGTGCTCATGACACGTCCATCCGGAGGGGGACCGCCGGCGCCCCTGTGCTCAGGCGGCGCCGGCCTGGTGGCCTATCAGGCCCGCCAGAAGGGTTTGTCGGCCTCGTAGGCGATGTCGGACCAGGACAGCCCGACGTCGTGGAGATCGCGCGCGGTCCAGTTGGTGAGCTCGCGGCGGGTGCGATAGCGCTCGTGCCAGACGTGGAGGATCTCGCCGATCTGCTGGAGCAGGCCGGCCGCATGATGATTTGTCATCGAATTCTGGGTCAGAATAGACATTCTCAGCTCCTTGAGCTAACCTGACCGCCGATATCTGCCTCCTGCTGCACCGCGACAAACGACAATTTGCACCTTTTCGCATGAAATAACGTCATGCATCATGCTGCCGGATGACTGCCAGATTGCCCTCTTTGAACGGATTGCGGGCGTTCGAGGCCGCCGCGCGCCATCTCAGCTTCACGCTGGCGGCCAGCGAGCTCAACGTGACCCAGACCGCGATCAGCCATCAGATCCGGCGCCTGGAAGAGGAGCTCGGCATTCGCCTGTTCGTCCGGCAGAACCGCGCACTGGCGCTGACGCCGGAGGCGCGCGACTACCTGCCGGGCGTCCGCGCCGCCTTCAACGACCTGCGCCTCGCCACCGATCGCCTGCTGCGCAGGGACGACGACAAGGTGCTGACGGTGTCGACGCTGGCCTCGCTCGCGGCAAAATGGCTGCTGCCGCGACTCGCCGATTTCCAGGAGCAGCACCCCGGCATCGACGTGCGCATCACCACCTCGACCAGCCTGGTCGACTTCCAGCGCGACAACGTCGATGCCGCGATCCGCTATGGCCGCGGCCAGTGGGCGGGCCTGCGCGCCGACTGGCTGATGGCGGACGAGCTGTTTCCGGTGTGCAGCCCGTCACTGCTGCGCGGCGACAAGCCGCTGCGCCGGCCGGAGGATCTGCGCAACCACGCACTGCTGCACACCTCGAACGCGAACAGCGACGATTGGCGGCTGTGGCTGACTGCGGCGGGCCTGCCCTCGGACATCGCAAGACAGCCCGGCATCACCTTCGACATGATCTTCATGACGATCCAGGCCGCGATCGACGGCATCGGCGTCGCCATGGGACGGACGTCCTACGTCCAGGACGACATCGCCAAGGGGCGCCTCGTTGTCCCCTTCAAGATCGCACTGCCGGCCGATGCCGGGTTCTACCTGGTCGCACCGGAGGGGCGCCGCGAGGCGCCGAAGCTTGCCGCCTTCAGGCAATGGCTCCTCGCTGCAACGCAAAATAAGGCCTGAAAAAGCAGCGGCTTGCCCCGCCGGGATGTCATTCCGGGGGGCGCCTCGAAGAGACGAGCCCGAAGGACGACGCGGTTGCCCTACAGCTCGACCACCACGTAGTCGCTCTCGACACTCACCGGAATCGTCTCAGCGATGTAAGGCCCCTTCACCACGCTCGCGCCCGGCTCGACATGGGCCGGATAGGCCTTCACGCGGAAGCGGCGGGGATCGCAATAGGACTGGCCGGTGCGGATGTCGAACTCCCAGCCGTGCCAGGGGCAGCGGATGATCTCACCCAACTTGGTGTATTCGATCTCGCCGGGATTGCTCGACTGCGCCAGCCCGATCAGCGGACCTTCGCACAGCGCCGCGCCTTGATGCGGGCAGCGGTTCATCAGGCCGAAATACTCGCCCTTGATGTTGAAGATTGCGATCGGCCGCCCGTCGATCTCCAGAAACTTTCGCGTGCCCGGCGGAAGCTCGTCGACCGGCGCGATGACGTGTCTTGCCATCAGGAAACGCCGTAAAGCTTCTTCGCGTTGCCGAGGTAGAACGCCTCGCGATTAGCTTCGCTGACGCCCGCCGGCAAGACGCGAGACGGTTCGTCATAGTCCCAATGCGGATAGTCGGTGGCGAACAGGAGCCGGTCCCAGCCGATCCATTTGATCACGTCGAACAGGTCCTCGCGTCGCTCCGGATCCTCCATCGGCTGCGTGGTCCACCACACCTGCTCCCGGATATATTCCGACGGCGGCCGCTTCACATGCGGCACCTCGCTGCGCAGCCGCTGCCAGACCTTGTCGAGCCGCCAGCAGAGCGACGGCGCCCAGCCGAAGCCGGCCTCGATCATCACCATCTTCAGCTTCGGGAAGCGCTCGAACACGCCCTCCAGGACAAGACTGGCCAGCGCCGATTGCTGGCACTGCGAGTGTCCGACCATCTCCTCGATGTAGTAGGACGGCCAGCCCGACGGCGTGATCGGGTTGCCGCCGAAGCCGAAGGCGTGGACGCCGACGGGAAGGCCGGCCTCTTCCGCTGCCTGATAGATCGGCCAGTAGCGGCGCTGGCCGAGCGGCTCGACATTGCGGCTGAGCAGCAGCACCTGCACGAAATTCTTGTCCCCGGCGCGCTCGCGGATCTCAGCGGCGGCCGAGAGCCCGTCCTCATTGCCGACGACGATTGACGCTTTCAGCCGCTTGTCCTTGGAGGTCCATTTGTCGATCTGCCAGTCGTTGATCGCCGAGCATAAGGCCGCCGAGAGCTCGTGATTGCGGATGCCCTGCCCGGTGTTGAGCGGATTGAGCACGCCGAGCTGCACATTGTTGGGATCGAGCAGCTGCTTCTGCATGAAGGACAGCGAGGAGCCCTGCGGCCCGCCTTCCGGCGGCCAGGCATCGCGGCGCGACGCGTTGGGCTGCGCCTTCGGATAGGGCGGGCCCTCCATCATGCCCTGATAGGCATGGACGCCGTAGACTTCGAGGTGATGCTGCCAGCGTTTGGCGAGGTAGGGATAGAGCTCGGTGCGGCTGGCGCGTGCCGGGTGGATGTCACAGTCCGCGATTGCGGGTTTGACGGTCAGGGGGGATTCAGCTTCTTGGCTCTCGCGGAACTGAATATTCATCGCCTTGCCTCCTTTGGCAGCGGGCTCACGTCAGGCGGGGATAGGTTGCATGCGGATTGTCGATCATGATCTTGCGCACGAGATCGGGGGACAGACCTTCGGGCAGCGCGTCCTGGTCATCGAACTGCCAGTGCGGATAGTCGGTGGAGAATAAGACCAATTCGTCCGACTGCATATGCTCAAACAGGCGAATTAATGTCTCAGGTTCCGGCGGCGCATCAAATGGCTGTAACGAGAAGCGGATGTTGCTGCGCACAATCTCCAGCGGCGCGCGATCGACCCAGGGCGTCTCCATCCGCACCCCGCGCCAGAACTTGTGCAGACGCCAGAGATAAGGCGCGATCCAGGAGACGCCCGATTCCAGCATCACCATTTTCAGCCGCGGATATTTGGCGAACACGCCCTCGACGATCAGGCTCGTGAGCTGGGCCTGGAAGGCCTGGGCCTGACCGACATAATCCTCGATGTGGTAGGATCCCCAGCCCACCGCGGTCGGCGGATTGTGATAGGCGGAACCGGCGTGGATTCCGACTGGAAGTTCGAGCCGCTCCGCCGCCTCATAGATCGGCCACAGCACGCGCTTGCCGAGCGGCATGTCGCCCATCACCAGCATCAGCACCTGGATGAAGCGCTTGTCCTGTGCGCAACGCTCGATCTCGGCAACCGCTTTCTCCACGCTCTGCGTGGGGATCACGATCGAGCCCCGCAGCCGCGGATCGCGATCGAGCCATTCCTTCGCCAGCCAATCGTTGAGCGCGCGGCAGAAGGCGGCCTGCATGTCCTCGGAGAACACCATCTGCACGCCGTACAGCGGATTGCAGATGGCATGCTTGAGCTTGAACGGATCGAGCACATGGCGCTGCATGTCCGACAGGCTCTCAGCGGGCTTGCCGGTCTCCGGACGCCAATCCGGCCGTGCCGTGATCGGTGAGTTCTGCGGATAGGATTGCGAGACGAGGTCCACCATGCCGCGCGTCGTCACCTGATCGCGCCAGTAGTCGTTCAGGTACGGCAGCAGGCTGGTCAGATGCGGCAAGGCCGGATGCACGTCGCAATCTACACCGCCGGCGATCGGGGACGTCATGACGTCTGCCTTCTCACGTTTCCTCATGTCTCTTCTTGTCCCGCCATTGAAGCAGGCCTGCCCGCCGCCCGCAACTCGGTCAGGCGTCCCGTCGTATGCTAGGAAGGACGAGCTCGGTTGCGAAGGAATGAGGGGTACCAGAGATGAAAGAACTCGTCGGCATCGCGGAAAAGGTCGCGGCACAGCTGATCGCCCGCAAACAGACCATCGCCGTGGCCGAGTCCTCCACGGGCGGCCTGATCTCGGCCAGCCTGCTCGCGGTGCCCGGCGCCTCCGCCTACTTCCTCGGCGGCGCGGTGGTATACACCCGCGATGCCAGGCGCATGCTGATGGATATTTCGGATGACGGCATGAAGGGCTTTCGGTCGTCTTCGGCGCCCTATGCGCAATTGCTGGCTGAGCAGATGCGAACGCGCTTCAACAGCGACTGGGGCCTGTCCGAGACCGGCGCAGCCGGCCCAACCGGCAACCGCTACGGCGATGCCGCCGGCCATAGCTGCATGGCAGTTGCGGGGCCTGCGTCAGAGGTGATGACGCTGGAGACGGGAAGCAACGACCGGCTCGCAAACATGCAGGCTTTCGCCGCGACGGCGCTGAACCTGCTGCTGAGAAAGCTGGAGGCGTGAGCGGCTGGCGCGGCAGGGACACACTTCCACTACCTCAGGATGACGGGGAGGACCGGTGATCGCCGTGACCTTCGACCTTACCGCCCCAAATGCCGCGTGAATATCCGCACCACATGCCCCTTCACCCGCGGCGCCTCGTCGTAGAGGTCTGACGCGATCCGCTCGATGGTTTCACGCAGGGACAGGAACTGGGCCTGACGCGCGCTGCTTTCGGTGCCCTGCATGCCTGCGAGCTCGTCCATCGCGGCGTCGCTGATCTGGCACTGCACGACCTCCCCGTCGCTCAGCATGGTGAAGCGAAAGGCCAGCCGTTCGCGGTCATGGCCGATGATCCTGTCGCGTGTCAGCGGCATCGAAACGTCCCGGTCGGCCCCATCGCGGACAGTGCGGAAATTTCTCGGCCTTGTCAGCGGGGTTGAAGGCCCACCCTACTGGAACGCGACTTCGGCAAAACTGCGGAGCTTGCGCGAATGCAGCCGCTCCGATTCCTGCTGCTTGAGCCGCTCCAGCGCCTTCAGGCCGATCTCGAGATGCTGACCGACACGGCGGCGGTAGAATTCGCTGGCCATGCCGGCAAGCTTGATCTCGCCGTGCAGCGGCTTGTCGGAGACGCAGAGCAGCGTGCCGTAGGGGACGCGGAAGCGGTAGCCGTTGGCGGCGATGGCGGCCGATTCCATGTCGAGCGCAACCGCGCGCGATTGCGACAGGCGGCGGATCACATCGGGCCCGGAAATCTCCCAGTTGCGGTTATCGACGCTCGCCACCGTTCCCGTGCGCATCAGGCGCTTGAGCTCGAAGCCCTCGAGCCCCGTGACATCCTCGACCGCCTGCTCGAGCGCGACCTGCATCTCGGCCAGCGCCGGGATCGGCACTCCCAGCGGCAGCTCGCGGTCGAGCACGTGGTCCTCCCGCACATAGCCGTGCGCGAGCACGTAATCGCCGAGCCGTTGCGTGTTGCGCAGGCCGGCGCAGTGGCCAAGCATCAGCCAGGCGTGCGGCCGCAGCACCGCAACGTGGTCGGTGACGTTGCGCGCATTGGATGGCCCGGTGCCGATATTGATCAGGGTGATGCCGCGATAACCAGGCGTGGTCAGGTGAAAGGCGGGCATCTGCGGCGCACGAGCAGGCGCGGTGCCGCTGCTCGCGCCGCCGCTGCGCGTGACGACGTTGCCGGGCGCGACGAAAGCATCGAGGCCGGCTTCGCCGGATTGGAGCCGTTGCTGGCAAAGCTCCGCAAAGGCGTCGACATAGAATTGATAGTTGGTGAAGATGACGAAATTCTGGAAGTATTCGGGATCCGTGCCGGTGTAGTGGTAGAGGCGGCGCAGCGAGTAATCGACGCGAGCGGCGCGGAACAGGGACAGCGGCTCGGGCGCTCCGGGCTGCAGCTCGAACGTGCCGTCGGCGATGGAATCGTCCATCGTGGCGAGAACGGGCACGTCGAACGCATCGCGCAGCGACCGCGTCACCGCCGAGTTCTCGCTGGTGGTGATGGCGGCCTCGATGTTGATGTCGCGGCGATAGGCGAAATGGATCGGGATCGGCTCGGCGGACTCGCCGATCTCGACCGGCACGCCGTGGTTCTGGATCAAGAGTCCGATCTGCTCGGTGAGATAGCTGCGGAACAGGTCGGGCCGCGTCACGCTGGTTTCGTGCACGCCGGGGCCGGCGACGAAGCCATAAGCGAGGCGCGAATCCAGCCGCGCATGAGTTGCAGTGGTGATGCGGACGAAGGGATAAAAAGCGCGCACCCGCGTCGTGATCGCTTCGCCGCCGACATAGGCCTCGAACCGGTCGCGCAGGAACTTCGTGTTGCGCTCGTAGATCTCTTCGAGGCGGGCGACGGCAAGGCTCGCGTCCGTGAAGGATTCGGTGGCAATGGAGGAAGGGGACTGCATTGTTCGACCGCCGGTTTGCTGCTGGCAAGCGCAGTATAGCAAACTGACAGCCAAGTCGTCATTTGCAAGTCGTCATCTGCAAGTCGTCATCTGCAAGTCGTCATTGCGAGTGGATGACGCGCTTTCGCGTCACTTCTCCCGGAACGCCCGCATAAGCTGGTCGTGCAGCGGCTTCATCAGATAGGACAGCATGGTGCGGTCGCCGGTCTGGACGAAGGCTTCCACGGGCATGCCGGGGATCATCTTGACGTCGCCGAGACGGGCGATCTCTTCCGGCGGCATCGAGACGCGGATGGTGTAGTAGCTCTGACCGGTGCGCTGGTCGGTGGTGACGTCCGGCGAGACCCGGCTGACGAGGCCGTTGAGCTCGGGCGTGGTGCGCTGGTTGAAGGCGGACAGGCGCAGCAGCGTCTTCTGCCCGATCTGGAGCTTGTCGATATCGACCGGGTTGACCTTGGCCTCGACCTGAAGATCGTCGGTCTGCGGCACGATCAGCATCAAGGTGTCGCCGGCGGTGACGACGCCGCCGACGGTGTGCACCGTCGATTGCAGCACCATGCCGTCCTGCGGCGCGCGGATGTCGACGCGGCGGAGCTGGTCTTCGGCGGCGACCTTGCGCTCGATCAGCTCGCCGATCTTGTCGTTGGTCTCGCGCAGGTCCTTTGAGACCTCGCTGACCACGTCCTTGTCGATCTGGATGATCTGGAGCTCCGTCTCGGTGATCTTGCCCTTGGCCTGGGCCCGCGCGGCGATGTATTGCGCGCGCTCGCCGTTGAGCCGCGCCGAGTCGCGTTCGAGCTGGGTCAGGCGCGAGATCTGCACCAGGCGCTTTTCGTAGAGCTCGCGAACGCCGGTGAGCTCGTTCTGAACCAACGAAATCTCCTGGTCCTTGGCCTTTTCCTGGGCGCTGAGACCTGCGATCTCCTCGTTGAGCTGCGTGATGCGTTCGCGCAGCTGCGCCTTTTGTCCGGTGCGGCCATTGACGCGGACGTCGAACAGCTTGGTCTCTGCGGAGAGCAGCACCTTGACGTCGGGATCGCCAGCGCGATCGAGCAGAACCTGCGGAAACTCGATCCGGTCGAGGCCGCGCTGTTCCGCCTGCAATCGCGCCGCACGCGCCTGCGCGGCGTCCAGGTTCTTGGTGACGATCGCAAGGTTGGCCTTGGTGACGGTGTCGTCGAGCCGCACCACGATATCGCCGGCCTTGACCCGATCGCCGTCGCGGGCGCGCACCTCGCCGACCACGCCCCCGGTCGGATGCTGCACCTTCTTGACGTTGGATTCGACCACGATCTGTCCCGGCGCGATCAGCGCGCCCGAGATCAGCACCGTGGAGGCCCAGCCGCCGAGGCCGACGACCAGGACCAGCACGATCGCGAGGCCGAGCATCAGGTGGAACTTGATCGAATCGCGCACGGTCTTCGCCGCGGCGGGCTTCGGGCCGCCTATTGCCAATGTGCTCATGGCTTGGCCACTCCGCCTTCGCTGACGATCTTGATCGGTGCGGGCGGCGTCGCGCGCGGCTGCAGCACCTGGGCAAGCACCTGCTCCTTCGGGCCGAACGCCTGCATGCGGCCGTCGCGCAGCACCAGGATCTGATCGACCGCTTCGACCCCGATTGGCCGGTGCGCCACCACGACCACGATCGCACCGCGCTCGCGCGCCGAGCGGATCGCGCGGGTCAGCGCCTCATCGCCTTCGGTGTCGAGATTGGAGTTGGGCTCGTCGAGCACGATCAGGAACGGGTTGCCATAAAGCGCGCGCGCCAGCGCGACCCGCTGCGCCTGTCCGGCGGACAGCGCGGCACCCTGCTCGCCGACCTGGGTGTTGTAGCCTTCGCGCATCTTGATGATCATCTCGTGCACGCCGGCTTCTTTCGCAGCCGCGATGATGCCGTCGGAGGTCGCCTCGGGATCGAATCGGCTGATGTTCTGGGCGATGGTGCCGCCGAACAATTCGACGTCCTGTGGCAGATAGCCGATGTGGCGGCCGAGCATGTCGCTCGACCATTGATCGAGCGCCGCGCCGTCGAGCCGCACCTTGCCGCGCACCGGCTGCCAGACCCCGACCAGCGCGCGGATCAGTGACGACTTGCCGGAGCCGCTCGGCCCGATCACGCCGAGGCCGTTGCCCGCGGCGAGCGCGAAGGTGACGTCCTGCACGACGAGGCGCTGATCGCCGGGCGGCACCATCGCGATGCCTTCGACCGAGAGCCGGCTGGTGGGCGGCTGCAACTGGGTCGGCATCGGCTGCGCCGGCATCTGCTCCAGCAGGCGGGTGAGCCGGTGCCAGCTCTGGCGGGCCGCGACGAAGGACTTCCAGTGCGCGATGGCGAGATCAACGGGCGCGAGCGCGCGGGCGGAGAGGATCGAGCCGGCGATGATGATGCCGGCGGTCGCCTCCTGGTGGATGACGAGATAGGCGCCGACCGCGAGCACGGCCGATTGCAGCATCATGCGCAGCACCTTGGCGACCGCGCCGAGACCGCCGGCGACGTCGCTCGCGCGCTGATTGCCGGCGAGATACTTTTCGTTGGCCTCGCTCCAGCGCTGGTTCATCCGCCCGGCCATGCCCATCGACACCATCACCTCGGCGTTGCGGCGGCTGGCCTGGGCGAGATCGTTGCGCTGGGCGGCGAGGCCCATCGCCTCCTTCGCCGGCTGGCGGGACATGAATTCGGTAACCAGCGTGAGCCCGACCAGGATGATGGCGCCGACCAGTGCAGTGACACCGATCAGGACGTGGAAGGCGAAGCAGATGGCGAGATAAAGCGGCAGCCAGGGCAAGTCGAAGAACGCGCTCGGGCCCATGCCGCCCAGGAAGGAGCGGACATTGTCGAGATCGCGCAGCGGCTGGAGGCCCTCGTTGCGATTGCCGACGATCAGCGGCAGGCGCACGATGGTGTCGAAGACGCGCTTGTTGAGGGCCTCGTCGAGCGAGGTGCCGATCCGCCCCAGGATGCGGTTGCGGATCATGTCGAGCATGCCCTGCGCCATGTAGAGGAAGCTGGCGAGGATGATGAGGCCGACAAGGGTCGGAATGCTGCGGCTCGGCAGCACCCGGTCGTAGACCTCCAGCATGAAGATCGACCCGGTCAGATAGAGCAGGTTGATCATGCAGCTCATCAAGCCGACGCCGATGAACGCCGTGCGACAGGCGCGCAAGGCGTCACCGAGCTCTGAACGGCGGACGCCAGGGATGGCTGCCATCAGTCTGGTCTCTTTCAGGTAACGGGCAAAGCCCTGATTTCAAGAGCGATTTAACAGGTACTCGCCTCGGATTAACATCTGTTTTCCGGCCGTCCGACACGGTCGAAATAATCCGGGGCCCCGCTGCGCCACATCTACCCCTGGCAGCCTTCGGCGCAAGTCCGGATTTTCACAGGCTTGCGGCTTTTTCTTGCAGGCTTTCAGCCTCTTCCGCGGAAAGAGCGGCGGCAAGTTCCAGTCCAATGCGGGGCTAAAGCCGGCCGCCGCCGCGCACCAGCCGCACCACCACCAGCAGGATAACCGCGCCGATCGCGGAATAGACGATCTCCGACACCAGGCCGGTGCCGAGCCGAATGCCGAGCCTCGGAAACAGGAGGCTTGCCACCAGCGCACCGCAGATGCCGATCACGATGTCGCCGATGATGCCAAACCCGGCGCCCCGCACGACCTTCCCGGCCAGCCAGCCGGCGACCAGGCCGACGAACAGGATGACGAGCAGGCCTTCGTTGGAAATGTGCATGAGTGACGTCCCTCTCCGTGGATGCCCGGCATGGAAGGGGAACCGGGATGAATGGGGTGTGAATGCGCGCTGGGGCCAGCCGGTTGCTGGCTGCCCCGACAAAATGTCGAGAACAACCCCATGCACAGTAGAGGCGCGCTCAGCTGTCCGCGCGCGGCGGGCTGCGACAAGTCGGTGTTGTCACAGAGCAATTCCGAAGTGAGAGCACGCTCGTCACTCCTCCGCGGAAGAAGGAGGCGATTGCGCGGCAAGCATTACGATGACGCGACCGCCGGCTCCGCCAGCACGCACCGTGCCGCCCGGCCCGGCCCGACCTCCACGTTGGCAGGCAGTTGCTCCAGGCAGCGCGGCTCGACGAATTTGCAGCGGGGCGCGAATGAGCAATTGTGCGGCCTCTCGGCCAATGAAGGCGGCGTGCCAGGAATGGTCTCCAGGCGCTCGCCCCGCTTAGCGCCGTGGATGGTGGAGGCGAGCAGGCCCTTGGCGTAGGGGTGGACCGGTGCGCGGACGATGTCGCGCAGCGTGCCCTGCTCCACGATCTGGCCGGCATACATCACCGCGACGCGGTCGCAGATCTCGATGGCGACGCCGATGTCGTGGGTGACGAAGATGACGGACATGCCGAACTCGCGCTGCAGCTCGCGCAGCAGCAGCAGGATCTGGATCTGCACGGTGGCGTCGAGCGCCGTGGTCGGCTCGTCCGCGAGCAGGATCTTCGGCCGGCAGGCCAGCGCCAAGGCAATCATCGCGCGCTGACGCATGCCGCCGGACATTTCGTGCGGATAGGCGTCGAGCCGCCGCTTGGCCGAGGGGATGCGCACGACCTCGAGCATTTCGAGCGCGCGTGCCCGCCCTTCCGCAAAGCTCTTGCCCTCGTGGCGCACCACGCTTTCGGCGATCTGCGCGCCGATGGTGTAGACCGGATCAAGCGCGAGCGCGGGCTCCTGGAAGATCATCGAGACGGTCTGGCCGCGGAACGACGACAGTTGCTCGTCGTTCATGGCGAGCACGTCCTGCCCCAGCACGTTGACCGTGCCTGATATCTGCGTGCGCTTCTTCGGCAACAGCCGCATCAGCGCACGCAAGGTCACGCTCTTGCCCGAACCGGACTCGCCGAGCAGGCCCAGCACCTCGCTGTTGCCCAGCGAGAGGCTGAGGTCGTTCACGGCATAGACCGTGCGCTCGCCGGTGAAGCGGATGTTGAGGCCTGAGATCTCGACGAGCTTGGTCATGACGGCAGTTTCGGCAATCGATCGTGATGGTCGGTGACGCGCTGGAAGGCGGCGCCGATGGTGAGCAGGGTCGCCTCATCGAAGGAGCGGCCGATCAGCTGCATGCCGACAGGCAGGCCGGTTTTGGTGAAACCTGACGGCACCGTGAGCGACGGCAGGCCGAGGAAGTTCACCGGACGGGTGAACAGCGTCAGCCGCTGCAGCAGCGCCGGCGCATTCGGGCCGCCGCCGACGTCGCTCTCCTCGATCGTCGGCGCCGGCACGGGCGAGGCCGGCGCGATCACCGCGTCGACGCCGGCAGTGGCCGCGTTGTGCGCGGCGAGCGCAGGCCCGCGCCAGCGCATCGCCTCGAGATAGGTGATGGCGGGAACGGCGAGGCCGTTCTGCAGCCGCATCAGCACCTGCGGGCCATAATCCTGCGGTCGCTCGATCATCCAGCGCTTGTGGAAGGCGGCCGCTTCGACGGCGAGCACCAGCTGGCTCGCCGACGACAATTGCCGCTGGTCCGGCAACTCGACCTTGACGATGTCGGCGCCCTCGCGCTTGAGCACCGCGATGGTCTCGTCCAGCACGCGGCCGACCTCGCCGTCGAGATCATCGACATAGAAGGACGCGGGCACGCCGATCTTGAGGCCCTTCAGTGAGCCTTTCGTCGCCGCGACGTAGTCCGACAGCGGCTCGTGGCTGCAGGTCGAATCGGCGGGATCCGGGCCGGCCATCAACGCCAGCAACAACGCGCAATCCTCGGCGGTGCGGGCCAGCGGTCCGACGGTGTCGAGCGATTGCGACAGGGGCATCGCGCCGGCGCGGCTGACGCGGCCGACGGTGGTCTTGAGCCCCGTGACGCCGCAGAAATGCGCGGGCATGCGGATCGAGCCGCCGGTGTCCGAGCCGAGCGCCGCATAGGTCAGGCGCGCGGCGACCGCGGAGCCGGAGCCCGAGGACGAGCCGCCGGTGATGTGCGCGACGTTCCATGGATTGCGCACCGGGCCGTAATGGGCGTTGTGGCCGGTAGGGCCATAGGCGAACTCGGCAAGATGCAGCGTGCCGAGGCGAACCTGGCCGGCGTCCTTCAACCGCTGCAAGGCCGTGGAAGTGACGGTCGGCACGAAATCGCGGCGGATGAGAGAGCCGCAGGTCGCGACCTTGCCGGCCTCGTAATACATATCCTTGTGCGCGAGCGGAACGCCATGGAGAGGACCGCGGACATTGCCCTTGGCCAGCTCGGCGTCGGCGGCATCCGCCGCCTTGAGTGCCGCCTCCGCTTCGATCGACATGAAGGCATTGAGATGCGGCTGCCATTGTCCGATGCGATGCAGCAACGCGCGGGTTGCTTCGCGCGAAGACACCCGCTTCGCCGCGATCGCACGCGCGACCTCGGTGAGCGTCATCAATGCGGGTTCGGTGCTCATTTCGACACCTTCTGCGTCTGGGCGAGCACATAGCCGGCCGGCTCGAGGTCGAACGGCAACGTACCGGCAATGGCGGCGAAGCCTTCGAAGGCAGGCCCGATGGCATTGGAGATGCGCGTTGCAATCTCGTCATCGACGGGAACGCCGGCAATTTGCGCGATCGGCTTGATCTCTTTCGGTGTGGGTCTCGTCATGCGGTTTCTCCCCTGGGCGCGCGGCTATGGCCCGAACCCGGTATCGCCATGTAGCACGCGGCCTCGTGGCCCATTCTATCGAGCGCGGTGAGTTTTGGTGTCGCATTTGCGCAGAGCGGCTCCGCAAACGGACAGCGGGTATGGAAGCGGCATCCCGAGGGCGGGTCGATCGGATTGGGCGGATCGCCGGTGATCGGCGGCGTCTCGGTGCGACGATCGGGATCGGATGACGGCATCGCTGCCAGCAACGCGCGCGTATACGGATGCGCCGGCTGATCCCAGACCTGGTCGACCGGACCAAGCTCCACGACCTCGCCGAGATACATCACCAGCACGCGGTCCGAGATGTAGCGGACGACGTTGAGATCGTGGCTGATGAAAAGATAAGTCAGGCCGAACTCGCGCTTGAGATCGACGAGCAGATTGAGCACCTGCGCCTCGACGGATTTGTCGAGCGCGGAGACCGCTTCGTCGAGGATCACCAGCCGCGGCGACAGCGCGAGCGCCCGCGCGATATTGACGCGCTGTCGCTGTCCACCGGAGATCTCGTGCGGATAGCGATTGGCAAAGTTTTCAGGGCGCAAGCCGACCTTTCCGAGCAACTCGCGCGCCAGCGTGCGCGCCGCGTGATCGGCCATGCCATGGACCTTGGGGCCGAACGCGATCGATTCCTCGATCGTCAGGCGCGGATTGAGCGAGGCGTAGGAATCCTGGAACACCATCTGCATGCCGCGGCGCAGCTCACGCAAGCTCAGCGACTGGCCGACCGTCATGCCGTCATAGATGATGTCGCCGTCATCGCGCGGCATCAGATGCATCAGCAGCCGTGCAGTCGTGGACTTGCCGCAGCCGGACTCACCGACGATGCCAACGGTCTCGCCCTTCGCGACTGAGAAGGAAACGTTGTCGACGGCGCGCACGGTGCGCTTGGCGGCGAACAACCCGCCGCGCACCGGGAAATGCTTGGTCAGGCCGTTGACTTGCAGCAGCGGCTGCGCGACGCCGCCGCGGTCCTCGACCGGCTCCAGCATCTCGACGGATGTGCTCTCGCTCATGGCCGCGACCTCCCACCTCTCCCAATCGGGGAGAGGTGTGGCACCGAAGCTGCGGCGGCCTGTCTTGCTCTCATCATCATTAGTTCCTGATGTCCATGGCGCTGCGCAGTCCGTCCGAGAGCAGGTTGAAGCAGATCGAAACCGCGAAGATCATCGCGCCCGGAAGCGCGGCGACCCAGGGATTGATGTAGATCGCGGTGCGCAAGGTGTTCAGCATCAAACCCCATTCCGGCTCCGGCGGCTTGGTGCCGAGACCGAGGAAGGAGAGGCCGGCAGCCAAAATCATCGAGACCGAGATCAGGCTGGTGGCGTAGACGAAGATGGAACCAAGCACATTGCCGAGGATGTGCACGCGCATGATGGTAAAGGCGCCGGCCCCCGAAGCGCGCGCGGCCTCGACGAAATCCATGTTGCGCACGCCGGTGGTGACGCTCTCGGCAACGCGGGTGATCTGCGGCACGAACACGACCGTCAGCGACACGATGGAGTTGAGAATGCCGGCACCCAGCGCGCCGGAGATCGCGATCGCCAGCAGCACCGACGGGAACGCATAGAACACATCCACTGTGCGCATGATCGCGGTGTTGAGCTTGCCGCCGACATAACCGGCAACGAGACCGAGCGAGGTGCCGATGCAGAAAGCAAGGATCACGGGCAGGATGCCGATGACCAGTGACAGCCGGCCGCCATAGACGAGACGCGCCAGCATGTCGCGGCCGAGCTCGTCGGTGCCGAGGGGGTAGCCTGGGGTGCCGATGTGACGAAGGCGGCGGATCATCGAGCCCTTGTAGGGATCTTCCAGGCCGAGCCATGGCGCAAGGATCGCCGAGAGGAAGATCAGCAGCAGCACCAGCGCGCAGGCCATGCTGACCTTGTCCCGCATGATGCGGCGGCCGACGGTGGCCCAATAGCCGCGTGCCTTGGTCGCGGGCGCGGCCTGAAGCGCGGCGTCGCTGGTGGCGGACAACGGAAGCTCGCTCATCAGTCGGCTCCCGAAAGATGTTGGTTCAATCGACACAAGCCAACAAGGCGGTGCACCTCTCCCGGTTGCGGGAGAGGTCGCGCCCAACGGGTCGCGCCGCAGGCGCGCCCGATGACAGGTTCGGGGGTCCTCGCGCGAGGAGACACCCTCTCCCCAACCCTCCCCCGCTCGCGGGGGAGGGAGCGCACCGGCTTCGCGGCAACAGCTGGGCTCGATCTCATCCCGCTAGCCCCGCTTGATGCGCGGGTCGATCGCGGCTTGGGCGATGTCGACCAGCAGGTTGAGGAAGACAAAGAACAGCGCCAGGATCAGGATCGTGCCCTGCAGCAGCGGCAGGTCGCGCTGGAATATCGCCGAATTGAGCAGGAAGCCCGAGCCCGGCCAGGAGAACACGGTCTCGATCAGGATGGAGCCGCCGAGCATGTAGCCGAGCTGGAGCCCCATCACGGCAAGCGCGGTCGGCGCGGCATTCTTGATGACATGTCGGAACACGCCGGTTTCGCGCAGGCCCTTTGCACGCAACGCCTCGACGAAGTCCTGGCTGAGGATGTCGCCGGTCAGCGCGCGAACGGTGCGCGTGACGATGCCCATCGGGATCACCGAGGTCGTGATCGCCGGCAGCACAAGATATTTCAGGTGCGCCCAGTCCCAGGCCCAGGAATTGGAGCCGCTCGGGCCGGCGCCGACCGCAGGCAGCCAGTTGAGCTGCACCGAGAAGATGATGACGAGCAGCATGCCCAGCCAGTAATGCGGCACGGAAACACCGGCGATGGCAAAGGAGGTCGCGACCTTGTCGATCCAGGTCTCCCGGAAATAGCCGGCGATCAAGCCGAGCAGAATGCCCATGGTGAAGCCGATGATGGCCGCAGCAATCGCCAGCGTGACGGTGTTGCCCACTGCGCGCATGACCTCGGCGAGCACCGGACGCCCCGTCGCGATGGAGTTGCCGAGGTCGCCGTGAAGGGCACGAAGAAGCCAAAGCCCGAACTGCACCGGCAGCGGGCGGTCGAAGCCATAGGCGGTGCGCAGCTGCGCGGCGAGCTCCTGCGAGGCATCGGCCGGCAGCACGGCGACGAGCGGATCGCCCGGCGTGATGTGCACAAGGAGGAAGCACACCAGCGCCACGCTGATGACGATGGGGACGACATAGACGATGCGTCGGGCGATATAGGCGAGCACGTTGTTTCTTTCTTCCTTCTCCCCTTGCGGGAGAAGGTGGCGCGCAAGCGCCGGATGAGGGGTTGTTTCCGCGGCTACACCATTTCAAACGAGAGAGAGTCCCTCCGCGGAGAGAGACCCCTCACCCGGCTTCGCTGTCGCGAACCCACCCTCTCCCACAAGGGGAGAGGATGCACTGAGCAAGCTTCGACTACTGCTTGATCGACACCGGCGAGAAGTCGATGAACCAGCTCTTCGGCTGTATGACGCCGGTCACCTTCGGGCTCATCGCGCGCGGGCCGACGTCGTGGGCGACGTAGAGGAAGGCTGCATCGTCGACGGAGGCTGCGTGCAGCTCGGCGAGCGCGGAATCGCGCGCGGCGGGATCGAAGGTCTGCCGCGCCTTCTTCACCAGCTCGTCGAATTTGGGGTTGTTGATGAAGCCCCAATTGTTCGAGACCGGCGGCGCCATACCCGATTGCAGGAAGCGCACCAGCGCGAAGAACGGGTCCATCGCCGCATAGGTGACGTTGGTCGCGTTCGAGCCATTGGCGCTGGGATCCTTGGCGCCGCGGCGCCAGTTGGTGAACAGCGTGTTCCACTCGATGACGTCGAGCTTCACGTCGAAATAGCATTCGGCCAGCGCCTGCTGCAGATACTCGTTCATCGCCAGCGGCTGCATCTGACCCGAACCGGACGCCGACGTCTGAGTCTTCACCGTCAGCTTCTTGTTGGGGCCGAAGCCGGCCTCCTGCATCAGCTTTTGTGCGGCCGCCTTGTCGTACTTGATCTGGAAGGTGGGATTGCCACGCCAGGGATGCCCGGGCTCGAAGGTGCCGGTCGCCGGCACCATCAGGCCGGCGAGCAGCCCGTCCCTGAGACCTTCACGATCGATGCAGAGGTTCGCCGCCTTGCGCACGCGGATGTCGTTCCAGGGCGAGCCTTCGACGCGCGAGAACTGCCAGGGCCAGACATGCGGCTGCTCGTTGGCGTAGAGCTTGAAGCCGCGCTGCTTGAGCTCGGGGAGCGCGTCCGGCGCAGGCGCCTCGACCCAATCGACCTGGCCCGAGAGCAGCGCCGCAGTGCGCGCATTCGCCTCCGGCATCGGCAGGAGCACCATCTTGTCGACCTTGGGCACGCGATCCTTATTCCAGTAGTTCGCGTTCTTGACCAGTTCCAGCCGTTCACGCGGCGTGAAGCTCGCCATCTTCCACGGCCCTGTGCCCGAGGCGTCCTTGGCGAAGGCGGTCCATGCGGCCTGCGACTTCGCCTTGGCGTCGGCGCCGTCGGCCTTGTCGTAGAACGCCTGCCACTTCGCCGGGCTCGCCATGAACAGGTTGGTGAGATTGATCGGCAGGAAGCTGTCGGGCTCCTTGGTGGTGAGCTCGACCGTCATGTCGTCGATCTTCTTCGCAGAAGCCAGCGTCGGCATGCGCGAGGCGGTGACGCCGACCTGGCTGGCGTCGAATTGCGGCGCATCCTGCTTCAGGACTTTCTCGACGTTCCACACCACGGCATCGGCGTTGAACGGCGAGCCATCGTGGAAGGTGACGCCGGGGCGCAGCTTGAAGACCCACTTGGTCTTGTCGGCATCGTCGACCTTCCACTCGGTGGCAAGGCCCGGAATCACCACGCTTGCCTTCTCGGCGGAGGACAGGTCCCAGCCGGTGAGCGCGTCATACATGGTGAGGCCGGTGAAGCGGTTGCCCTCGAAGCCCTGGTCGGGCTGGCCCAGCGTGCGCGGAATATCGGCAGCGGTCATGCCGATGCGCAGCACGGTCTCCGCGCTTGCGACGCGCGGCCAGGCCGCGGTTGTCGTTAGAGCAAGCACCGCGAACAGTGCCGCACGCGTATTCTTCTTAATAAACATCGCCTCGTCCTTCTCCGGCTTGGATGATTAATTTTGATGCAATGGTATGCAATGCCTATGCCAAGGAGAAACTTTTTCTGCAGATTGCCCCTGCGGCGACAAGTCCTTGTGGATCGCCGGAAGGCAAAACCAAGGCGCTGCCTATTCTGGCATCAAGATTGCAGGTTTGGCCCGAACTCCCCCTTCAATTCCCCTTGGAGCTTTGGGCCATGCGTCTTCGTCTATCGACCTGTCTCGCCGTGCTTGCGCTGGCGTTCTCCGCAGTTTCGGCGTGCGCCGAAACTGTTGTGCGCTACGGCATCTCGATGGCGGACATCCCGCTGACCACGGGCCAACCCGATCGCGGCGCGGGCGCCTATCAATTCACCGCCTACACGATCTACGATCCCTTGGTGGCCTGGGAGATGGACGTGGCCGACCGGCCCGGCAAGCTGGTGCCGGGCCTCGCCACCGAATGGAAGGTGGACGATGCCGACAAGACCAAATGGCGCTTCACTTTGCGCAAGGGCGTGAAGTTTCACGATGGCAGCGAGTTCAACGCCGATGCGGTGATCTGGAATCTGGACAAGGTGCTCAACGACAAGGCACCGCAGTTCGACAAGCGGCAAAGCGCGCAGGTGAAGACGCGCCTCCCCTCCGTCGCCAGCTACGCCAAGATCGACGACTCCACCGTTGAGATCACCACCAAGGCGGTCGATTCCTTTTTCCCGTACCAGATGCTGTGGTTCCTGGTGTCGAGCCCGGCCCAGTATGAAAAGCTCGGCAAGGACTGGGACAAGTTCGCCAGCCAGCCCTCGGGCACCGGCCCCTTCAAATTGACGAGACTGGTGCCGCGCGAGCTCGCCGAGCTGACCAAGAACCCTGACTACTGGAACAAGAAGCGCATTCCGAAGGCCGACAAGATCGTGCTGGTGCCGATGCCTGAGGCGCTGACACGCACCAACGCGCTGCTTGCTGGGCAGGTCGATCTGATCGAGACGCCGGCGCCGGACGCGGTGCCGCAGCTGAAAGCCGCCGGCATGAAGCTGGTCGACAACGTCACGCCGCATGTCTGGAATTATCACCTCAGCGTGCTGCCGGGCTCGCCCTGGACCGACATTCGCCTGCGCAAGGCGCTGAACCTCGCGATCGATCGCGACGCGGTGGTGGGCCTGATGAACGGATTGGCGAAGCCCGCGAAGGGACAGGTCGACCCGTCGAGCCCATGGTTCGGCAAGCCCAGCTTCGAATTGAAGTATGATCTTGCCGCCGCGAAGAGACTGGTCGAGGAAGCCGGCTACTCCAAGGCCAAGCCGCTGAAGACCACCTTCATCATCGCGCAAGGCGGCACCGGCCAGATGCTGTCGCTGCCGATGAACGAATTCCTGCAGCAGAGCTTCAAGGAGATCGGCATCGACATCGACTTCAAGGTGGTCGAGCTCGAGACGCTCTATACGCATTGGCGCAAGGGCGCGGCGGACGAGATGAATGCCGGCATCACCGCCAACAACATCGCCTATGTGACCTCGGACCCGCTCTATGCGATCGTCCGCTTCTTCCATTCCGGGCAGATCGCGCCCGTGGGCGTCAACTGGGGCGGCTACAAGAACCCGAAGGTGGATGCGCTGATCGACGAGGCCAAGCAGACCTTCGATTCCACCAAGCAGGACGCGCTCCTGGCGCAGGCGCATGCGCTGATCGTCGATGACGCCACGCTGGTCTGGGTCGTCCACGACACCAACCCTCACGCGCTGTCGCCGAAGATCAAGCGGTTCGTGCAGGCGCAGCACTGGTTCCAGGATCTCACGACGATCGGGGTGGAGTGACGGGAGCGGAGACAGCTGTCGCTGCGTAGGCAAAGCGCAAGCGCGCCCGCCGCTTCGGGCCAATGCGAGGAGAGATGGTGGGCACGGCGCTGACGCGTCTCTGCCCACCCCTACAAAAGCTGATGTTTGGCGCACACAGGCGCATCAAACTCGTCATTGCGAGCGCAGCGAAGCAATCCAGAATATCTCCGCGGATGCATCACTGGATTGCTTCGCTACGCTCGCAATGACGGAGCATGAGGCACCGGAGATGCCTCGATCACACAGCTACTTGGTCAGCAGCGCATAGGCGCCGGTCCAGTTCTCGGGCGGCGGATTGATCTGGAATTCCCTGATCCGCGCCTCGTACAGCCTGAACAGCTTCTCCAGCGTGTCGGCGTCTTCGCTGCGGCGGCCGCGCTCGATCGCGTCCAATGCGCCCTGCCAGTCGCGGTTGCGGTAGCAGCCGAGCATCTCGATGGTGATGTTGCGCAGGCGCTGGAATGCACCCGAATGCATCACATCCTCGCGGCCCGCGATGGCATAGATGACCTCCGGCTCGGTCTTGCCCTTGACCATGATGAAGTCGAGCTCGAGGATCGCGAACTTGTCCTTGGCCGCGAGCGCGGTGCGGGATCCCACGATGATCGGAAAGCCGTATTCCTTGGTCTGCCCTTCCAGGCGCGAGGCCAGGTTCACGCTGTCGCCCAGCACCGAATAGTTCTTCTTCAGGTCGGAGCCCATGTTGCCGACCACGCCGACGCCGGTATTGAGGCCGATGCCGACATTGAGCGGGATGTAGACGTGGCCGCCGTCGGCAGCTTCCTGCTCGCGCTCCTTGTTGACCAGATCGATCTGCTCCAGCATCTGGATCGCAGCCTCGCAGGCATTGACCTCGTGCTGGGGGTCGTCGAGCGGCGCGTTCCAGAACGCCATGATGGCATCGCCCATGTACTTGTCGATGTAGCCCTTGCGCTCGATGATGACGTCGGTCAGCGGGGTCAGGAAGCGGTTCATCAGCGCGATCAGGCCTTGCGGATCGTGCTTGTAGCTCTCCGAGATCGTGGTGAAGCCGCGCACGTCCGAGAACATGATCGTCATCTCGCGCTCCTCGCCGCCGAGCACGAGCTTTTCCGGCGACTGTGCCAGCTGCTCGACCAGCACCGGCGACATGTACTGCGCGAACATGCCGCGGATCTGCACGCGCTGGCGCTGCTCGCGCACGAAGCTCGCAAAGATCAGCGTCAGGTAGACCGCGGTGGTCGACAGCAGCGGATAGGTGAAGTCGATGAGGTAGCGGTACTGGGTATAGAAGAACCAGGACACGCCGATCAGGATGGCGGCAAAGGTCGCGCCGGCGAGCACGAGGCGTACCGGCCCGAGATTCGGCGTGAAGATGATGACGAGCAGGCCGATGATCAGCGCCGCGATCAGCTCGACACCGAACGCATAATTCGGCTGCGAGATCACCGCGCCGCTCAGCACGCTCTCCAGCACCTGGGCGTGGATCTCGACCCCCGGCATGGCGCGGGAGACCGGCGTGGTCTTGATGTCGTTGAGTCCGCCAGCGGAGGTGCCGACCAGCACCAGCTTGCCCGCGAGCATGGCCGGCGGCACGGTATTGTCGATCACGTCGGCGGCCGAGACATAGATCGAGGGATCGCGGCGGGCATAGTGGACCCAGAGCTGGCCGTTCCGGTCCGTTGGAATTTCCACGCCCTTGAGGCGGACGCCCCTGATGCCGGCCTTGTCGGTACGGACCAGCAGCGTCGGCGTGCCGGTCGCGACGCGCAGGATCTCGAGGCTGAGCGAGGGCATGATGTTGCCCTGGGCGCGCAGGATCATCGGCACGCGGCGAATCAATCCGTCGCGCTCGGTCCTGATCGAGAACAGGCCGCGGCCGGCCGCGGCCTTCTCGATGATCGGCACGTTGCGCAACAAGCCGGGGAATTCGAACAGGAAGCGTTCGGCCCCGTCCTCGCCGACGGTCGCCACGCCCGTGAACGGAAGCGACTTGTCCAGCTCGGACAAGACCTCCGGAAGCCCGGTCTCGCCCAGCACCACGCGCGAGCGCTTGATCACATCCGCGAGGACCTGGTCGTTGCTCGGCAGCTCGCGGAGCTTGATCCGGGTGGCGTCATCGAGATAGCGCATCTGGCTCGCGACCAGATCCGGATTGAGCCGGTCCGGCTCCGAGAACACCACGTCGAAGCCGATCACGACCGCGCCGTTGCTGGTGAGGTTCTGGATCATGTCGGCGATGCGCGTGCGCGGCCACGGCCACTGGCCGAGCCTGGCGAGGCTCTTGTCGTCGATGTCGACGATGGTGACCGGCCGCGCCGCCTTGTGGCGCGGATCGATCAACTGAAACATGTCGAAGGTGCGCAGCCGCAATTCCTGGATCGGCGGCGGATCCCAGAGACGGGCGCCGGCGAACAGGACCAGCAGCGCCAGGCACATCAGCCGTGCGAAGCCGAGCTTCCGCGCAAACCAAAGCCGCAGGAGTTTGAGACGTTTCATGAGGATTCGATATCACGCTTTGACTACGGCGGCAGCTCCGATCGGTGTGTGGACGATCGCGGCGCCTCAGTCAGGCATGGACGATGAAGTCGCTTGGCTGGACGTTCGCGACGCCCTTCAGGAGGATGGTGTCCGTCGCACTCAGCGTGATCAGGGTATCCGTCCCTGAGGGCGCCACGTGCTGGGCTATCCATGCCGCGTCGATATCTGTCGCCACGACCGCCGTCAGGTCGATGTGGTCCTGACCGTGCGCAAAATCGAGGATCGTGTCGTGGTTCGAATTGGCCTCGAACACGAACTGATCCTGGTAGCCGGACCCGAACAGCACGTCCTTGCCGGTCGTGCTGGCAAGGTCGACCGGGCCTTGTTCGGACAGGTTGAAGATCAGGTTGACCGTATCGCTCGCGCCGTGACCGTCGGTGACGGTGACGGTCACCGTGTCCGTTGTTGCAGGCGCGTTCTGACCCGGATCGGTATAGGTCAGCCCCTGGAGGGCCGAGGCGATGCCCCCAAATGTATCGGACGCCGATGCCGGGTCCACGTAAGTGCCTGAATCCGCGATCGCACTAAGCGTAAAGGTTTCACCGTCGACCGCATCGGCGTCGGTAACCGTAATGCCGTGGACGAAGACCTGGTCGCCTTCCTGCGAGACGCTGATCTGGTTCACGTCGATCACCGGAGCATCGTTCTCGTCGTTCGTGCCGGTCACGTCCACCGTAAGCGTTGCTGTACCCGTGGCACCATGGGTGTCTTTGGTCTGAACGGTGAACGTATCGGTATAGGCTCCATCCGAAAGCGCGTTGATCGCCGTCGCGTTCGGAACGTAGCTGTAGCTGCCGTCGGGGTTGACCGTCAGCGAGCCGTACAGTCCTGCAACCGTCGTCACCGCATGGTGATCGGCGTTCAGAACGGCATAGCTCAGCGTCGCCGTCTCGCCGGTATCGACATCGTTGCCCACCAGCGTCCCGGTCAGATCGGAGAAGGTGTCGGCAGCAGCCGTATCCGCCAGCGAACCGATGTGCAGGTCGGCGAGCGTCGGCGCGTCGTTTGTGCCAGTGATCGTGACGGTGACGTCCTGCGAAACTTGGGCACCGTGATTGTCGGTGAAAGTGACGGTGTAGACCTGGGTGATCGTCTGGCCCTGCGCCAGCGACTGCAGCACAGCATTGCTGTTGTCGAGGCTGAAGTGCCAGCCGAGCGACGCCCCATTGTCGGTGTCGGTATTGAACTCCGCGACGTCCCCATCGATCGTGAACGTGCCGAGCGGTGTACTGCCGTCGAAACCGGGCAACTGCGCGTTGGACNTATTGAACTCCGCGACGTCCCCATCGATCGTGAACGTGCCGAGCGGTGTACTGCCGTCGAAACCGGGCAACTGCGCGTTGGACGTCGCCGATTTGAATATGGCTTCCGCGGTGTGCGTATCGATCAGGTCGAGGTCCTGGATCTCAAGCGTGCCGCCGATCGACAGTGTCGCGCTGTCCTCGGTGACGGCCCCGGCGGCATCCGCGGCGCTGCTGATGATCGTCGGCGCGTCATTGGCGCCGTTGATCGTGACGGTGACGTCCTGCGAGACTTGCGCGCCGTGATCGTCGGTGAAGGTGACGGTGTAGACCTGGGTGATGGACTGGCCCTGCGCCAGCGACTGCAGCACCGCATTGCTGTTGTCGAGCGTGAAATGCCAGCCCAGCGACGCCCCATTGTCGGTGTCGGTATTGAACTCCGCGACGTCCCCATCGATCGTGAACGTGCCGAGCGGTGTACTGCCGTCGAAACCGGGCAACTGCGCGTTGGACNAGCGACGCCCCATTGTCGGTGTCGGTATTGAACTCCGCGACGTCCCCATCGATCGTGAACGTGCCGAGCGGTGTACTGCCGTCGAAACCGGGCAACTGCGCGTTGGACGTCGCCGATTTGAATACGGCTTCCGCGGTGTGCGTGTCGATCAGGTCGAGGTCCTGGATCTCAAGCGTGCCGCCGATCGACAGTGTCGCGCTGTCCTCTGTGACGGCCCCGGCGGCATCCGCGGCGCTGCTGATGATCGTCGGCGCGTCGTTGGCGCCGTTGATCGTGACGGTGACGTCCTGCGAGACTTGCGCGCCGTGATCGTCGGTGAAGGTGACGGTGTAGACCTGGGTGATGCTCTGGCCCTGCGCCAGCGACTGCAGCACCGCATTGCTGTTGTCGAGCGTGAAGTGCCAGCCCAGCGTAGCACCGTTGTTGGTGTCCACGTTGGATTCCAGGACCGACGGATCGATCGTGAAGGTGCCGATGTTCGCGTTGGCGCCGAACCCCGGCAGAGGGGAGCTGACGGACGACGAGGTGAACACCGCTTGCGCCGTGTGGGTGTCGATCAGATCCAGATCCTGGATCGCCAGCGTGCCGCCGATCGAAAGGGACAAGCCGGCGTCCTCAGTGACGCAGCCCTTCGCCGCGTCTTCATCGCTGGTGATGGTCGGGGCATCGTTGGTCCCGGTGATCGTAATTGTGACGTCCTGCGTCACCATGGCATTATTGTTGTCGATCACCGTGACGGTGTAGACCTGGGTGATGGTCTGGCCTTCGGCCAGCGACTGCAGCACCGGATCGTCATTGTCGAGCGTGAAGGTCCAGCCGACCGACCCTTGCGAACTGGCGCCGGGACTCTCGGTCACTGCCGTCAATGCGAACGTGCCGACATGCGAGGTTCCGTCGGTGAAGCCGGGGAGATGCGCGCTCGACGTCGTCGACTTCACGACGAAGCTTGCGGTGTGAGTGTCCGTGAGATCTGGATCGTTGAACGTGATGGTGCCGTTCGCCTGGAGCGCGACCGCATCATCCTCGGTCACCGCGCCGGTCGTATCCGTCTCGTCCTCGACGATCGTCGGCACGTCGTTGGTGCCCTCGACATTGACGTCGGCTCCATTGATGGAGACCGTGAGCGGCGTGCTGACGACGCCGCCGTGCCCGTCATCGACCTGCACCACATAGTTGAGGATCAGCCTCTCGTCCTCGGCAAGGAAGTCGAAGAGATAGTCGGGAACACTGTAGGTCCAGGTGGCCGTCCCGTTGTTGCCGTTTCCAGCGCCCTGAACCACGGTCAGCGGCACCTTGACGGCCGCGATCGCCGCGAGCTGCTCCGGGGTCAGCGTCGCGGTGATGTCGTTGCCCTCCGCATCGAGATACTTGAACGGCTGGGTCGACGAGAGCTCAGCGCTCACGATCGGCCGGTCCGTCAGATCGACGTCCGTGAAGGTGACCGTGCCGGTGATGATGTCCAGAGCTTCGTTGCCCGTGCCCACCTTCTCGATCAGGGTGCCGCCCGATGTAGCAACAGTCGGCTTGTCGTTCGTTCCCGTGATCGTGATGGTGATCGGGATGAACCTGGACTCGGGGTCGACGGTGAAGTTGGTGTCGACGCGGACCATGTAGGTCAGCGTCAGGGTTTCGCCGGCCGCGAGGAAGTCGAAGACCTTGTCGGGAATCGTGTAGGTCCAGACTGCCGAGCCGTTGTTCTCGTTGGTGGGGTCGGCAATGACACTGATCTGGATCTGCGTCGCCGCGATGCCCTGCTTCTGGAGCGCGGTGAGCGAGCCCGTGACGTCCTGCTGGCCGGCGTTCTTGTAGACGTAGTTCGGCGCCTCCGCGAGGCTCACCGACACCGTCGGCCGGTCGCCGAGGTTTTGATCGACGAATCGGATGAGGCCGCTGACTGTATCGGCCTGGGTGTCGCCGGTGGTGTCGGCGCGTTCGGTCAGCGCGAACGCCGTCTTCACATTGCCGCCGAGGTCGAAACTCTGTGCAATCGGCTGGCCGGGAATGCGGATGGCCGGCGGCGTCGAGACTTGGGGAGCATCCTGTCCCGGCGGACTGAGGTTGACGAATGTCGCGACTGCAGTCAGGCCGGATCCCGACTTGAACACCACGTCCTGACTGAACGGCGTGATCGTGTCGGTAAAATTCGTGGTCAGCTTGGTGTTGGTGTTGTTGTCCGTGAACTTCAGCGTGAACACGTCCGTGATCAGCTTCTGCACCTCCGGGGACATCAGCGCATTGGAGATCGAGACGTTGCCGCCGCTGATCTGGATCATCTGGCCGGCCTGGTTGACCGTGGCGATCGGCAGCAGCGTGACCTTGTCGAACAGGATGTAGGAGCCGGTCGTGCCGTTCGGCTCGACCAGCACCTGGAAGCTCGCCTGCGGCTGCGGATCGCCGCCGCCGGCGGGAACGACGAAGTTGATCTGGGTCAGCACCGCCGTGCCGCGGATGCCCATGGTGGCGACCGGCGTGTCGACCTTCATGTCGCCATGCTTGGCGGTCTCGCCGGCGACGAAGGTGATGGTGCCCGCAACCAGGCTGAGCAGCGAGGAGTTGCTCGACCCGTTGGGGTCGTAGACCATCTCGTTCAGCACCATCCGCGCATTCGACGACAGGCCGAACACGGTGCCGTCGATGAAGGTGATGCCGAGCGTCGAATCGGCCCCGGTCGAGACCACGTCGCCCTTCTCGACATTGTCGCCGTTGTTCAGGATCACCGACACGCCGTTGCGGATCGCGGTCGCGCTGCCGGAAAGTTTGGTGACGTGACCGATGACCTGCGCGGCAGAGGCGCCGGGCGCGGCCTGGGCGACCTGGACATGGCCGGTGAGGGCGTTGACGATGTCGCCGGTGAGGTGGGCGCCGTCCGGCGAGGCGATCGCGGCACGCTTGTCGCCCCTGAAATAATCGTGAACCACGAACTCACGGCCGTCGTGGGACAGCACGAGATCGAGGCCGGCGCGCTTGAACTCGCCGTTGAAGATCAGATTGGGGTCGGGAACAACGAACGCACCATCCGGCACATGGCCATGCGCCTTTGCGATGAAGGGCTTGGCCGCAAAGGAGTCGAAATGGACATAGGCGGGCGAGTTGGAACCCTGGCCGTCCAAGAACGTCGCGGCGTCAAATTTGCCAGCGTAATTCAACCGGGCACCGTGAAAAGGGTTAAAATTTAAGTAAGTATCGACTGCCTAAGCTTGCTTAGCATTACCAAGTCCTTAGCGAAACCATCTATTGCTTGTGTGATTTCGCGTCACTTGGCGGCAAGGGCCTCCAGGGAAGAGCTCCCATCCAGAGGAGTTGAAGTAAAGCTGAAAGTACTCGCAAGTCGAATTCGACTTATTCGCGCCCATTTCCACTCACCAAAAGTAATCGATCGTAAAGTTGCGGAACGGATACTTGCAGCATCTTTCCCTGGCAGGGTCCCGGAACATCCTGCGGCAATTGCGGAGTTAAATCTGTGACCGAAGTAACAGAACCCCATGAAATGGGGGTCGTTAGCCAAAAGGCCCGATTCGGCACTGCACAACTTGTGCCTGCAATAAGGTTCATTTCGCGGCATCAGGACACCTCGTAGCGCGCCAATCGTAAAATTTTACGCAATTTGGCCAGATCCGCTTCAGCCTGTCCTCTGGTTTCCGGACCCCAGCCGGTCGCATTAAGCAGAACAAAACGGCCCGTCTCGCACTATCTGCCCGAAAGCAACAAGGCCCAGCACGTCGAGATCGAGAAGGTCCCGCGAAGCCTGGGAAGGGGATGTCAGATGGAGACCGCAGCTCGCTCGTGCACCTTTCGCGCAATCCTCGTCCTGTGCGGCCTGATCCTGCTCGGATCGGCCGCCGAGCTTCGCGCCGGCACGCTGCTGTCGCCGGGCGCGGGCGTCCTCGTGCGCAAATCCGCCGAGCCGTTCGGCGTATTCGTCTTCGCCATCTCGTCCGGCGGCTTGCAGCAGAAATGGTCCGCACTAAAAGACAGGCTCGATGACGACATGGTGCAGCTCGCGCTGTGCGACGGCGACCGAGACAATTGCGCATCGCCGGCAGCCCTGAAGCTGCTCGCCATCGTCGACCAGGCCCGCGCCCGCGAGGGCCGCGCGCGCCTCGGTGAGACCAACCGCGCCATCAATCTCGCCATCCATGCCGTCAATGACGGCACCGACGACCTCTGGAGTTCGCCGCTCGCGACCTTCGCGCGCGGCGCCGGCGATTGCGAGGATTATGCCATCGCCAAGCTCGCCGCGCTGCGGCTGGCGGGCGTGCCCCCTGAAGACCTCCGCATCGTCGTGGTTCGCGACATCCGCGCCGGCGAGGAGCATGCCGTTGCCGCTGCACGGCTCGAGGACCACTGGCTGATGCTCGACAATCGCCGCATGGCGATGGTCAAGGATGACGCGACGCGGAGCTATCAGCCGCTGTTCGTGCTGCAACAGGCGGCGGTGATGAAGTATGTCGAGCCGGTGCAGGCTTCGGTGGCGGTCGCCGAGACGCGGTGACTGCTCGCAGCTTGTTGCCACAAGCCAGTTCGCCCCGCAATTGCCTGAAGCGCGACGAGATCCGGATCAATCGTCATCGCGCTTCGGATTGTGGTTGAGCATGATCATTCCGGAAAACCGCTGCACACTTTTCCGTAATCATGCTCCCGGCGCCCCCGGCACCGCCGGGACAAGCGGTTGCTTTCACCCTCGCTCGAACGAGGGTGAAAGCGAACCGATCAGAACACCAGATTGTCCTTCACGAGCACCCAGCGACCGCCCTTGACCTGCTGCACCTGGGTAATGGTGTTGGCGAGGTGGTCGGTCTTGGAGAACTTGGTCGGCGGTGAGTTGAAGATGTCGAGGAATTTTTCGCCCGACTCGAGTGCTTCAAGCATCTTCTGACCGGTGAGATCCTTGCCCGCCTTGTTCGCGTAGAACGCAAACGTCATCATTGCGTTGTAACCGATGATCGCCTGCGTGTTGGCGTCTGCGTTGAACATCTTCTTGTAGTTGACGAGCCAGTCTTTCACCTTGCCCTTCGCGGTGTCCTCATAGGGAATCTCGAAGCCGCTTGCGGCATAGAGCCCCTCGACCGCTTCCTTGCCCAGCGCAGGAACCTCCATCACGTTGGTGGGGGTCGCGCCGAGGAAGGTGACGTCCCAGCCGAGCTTCTTGGCTTCGCTCATCGCCCCGATGGTCTCGCGAAGCACGGTGCCGAGCACCACGAGGTCGCAGCCGTCGGATTTCATCTTGGCGATCTGCGCGCTGAAGTCGGAGGCACCGCGCTTGTAGCTCGTGATCGAAGCCGGCTGCGCCTTCATGGCGGTGAGCTGCTGATTGAAGCCGTCGAGCACGTTCTTACCGTACTCGTCGTCCTGGTGCATGATGCAGGGCTTCTTGAAGCCCTTCCACTCCATCATGTACTTCACCGCGGCCCGCGTGCTCTCGACATAGGGAAGCAGGTTGTTGAACTTCAATCGTTCCTGCGGCTTCGCCGGATCGAACTTGAAGGTGAACTCGGCGGCCGTCAGCGGGAACAGCTGCAGGACGCCGGCGTCGAACAGGATGTCCTGCGCGGCGAGAACGGTCGGCGATCCCATCGGTCCCACCATTGCGAAGATCTTGTCGCGCTCGATCAGCTTCTGCGACGCCAGCACGGCCTTCTTCGGATCATAGCCGCTGTCCTCGACGACCAGTCGAATCTTGCGGCCGTGGATGCCGCCGGCGGCGTTGATCTCCTCGGTCGCCATTTTCATGCCGTTTGCGACCGGCACGCCCCACCCCTTGATCGGACCCGACAGGTCCTGGTGAGTGCCGACGACGATCTCGGTTGCCGAGATGCCCTCGTTGGTCACCTTGGTTTGCGCTGCGGCCGGCAGACAGGTGAGCACGACGGCACTCATTGCAAGGCCGAATGCGCTGAACGATTTCGACATTGACGTCTCCTCTCCTAAAGGCCCGTGTTGGACGAAGGGCGGGGGCCACAGCTCCTTCGCTTTCTCGAATCGCCGGACTCGTCACGCCACCGCACGCTCGCGATACATCGCTTCGATCTCGGCGGCGTAGCGCTTGTTCACAAAGCCGCGTTTCAGCTTCATGGTCGGTGTCAGCTCCTCGTCTTCCGGCGTGAGCTGACGCTCGATCAGGTAGAACTTCTTGATGGTTTCGACGCGGGCGAAATTGCCATTGACCTGCTCGATCTCGCGCCCGATCAGGTCCTGGATCTCTCTCGCCCGGCACAGGCTGGCGTAGTTGGTGAAGGGGATGTCGTGATCCTGAGCGAACTTCTCGACGTTCTCCTGGTCGATCATCACGAGGCAGGTGAGATAGGGCCGCTTGTCGCCGATCACGACCGCATCCGAGATGTAGGGCGAAAACTTGAGCTGGTTCTCGATCTCGGACGGCGTGATGTTCTTGCCGCCGGAGGTGATGATGATGTCTTTCATCCGGTCGGTAATGCGGACGAAGCCTTCATTGTCGATGGTGCCGACGTCGCCGGTGTGCAGCCAGCCTCGGGAATCGATCGTCTCCGCGGTCTTCTCCGGCTGGTTCAGATAGCCCATGAACAGGAAGTCGCCCCTGATCAGGATCTCGCCTTCGGGCGACAGCGCGACCTCGCCCCAGGGCACCGCAGTGCCGACCGAGCCGAGCTTGGTCCTTTCCGCCGGCATCATGGTGGCGACCCCGCAGTTCTCGGTCTGGCCGTAGACCTCATGGATGTCGATGCCGAGCGCCAGATACCAGCGGATCAGCTCCGGTGCGATCGGGGCCGCACCAGTGAAGGCAATGCGGCAGCGGTCGAGCCCGATCATGCGGCGGATGTTGCGGAAGGCAACCTGGTAGGCGATGCGGTTGGCGATCCGCAGCGACAGCGGCGGCGTCTCGCCCTCGAGCCGGTACTCGACCATGCGATAGCCGATGCCGATCGCGCGCCGATAGACCCATTGCTGCAGCGGCGTCGCATCCTTCAGCGCGATGGTGATCGCGGAGTAGAACTTCTCCCAGATTCTCGGCACCGCCAGAAAGACGGTCGGCTGCACCTCGCGCAGATTGTCCGGCACGGTCTCCGGACTCTCGGCAAAATTCATCACCGAGCCGAGGGCGACCGAGATGTAATAGCCGCCGATGCGCTCTGCGACATGGCAGAGCGGCAGGAAGATCAGCCGGTCTTCATCCTCCCGCGCCGGGATGAAGTCGTTGGCGTGCCGCATCTGGTGCGTGACGCTGCGATTGGCGTGCATCGCCCCCTTGGGCGGGCCGGTCGTGCCGGACGTGTAGACGAGGATCGCGAGATCGCCGGCGCTGCGGCTGTCGATCATCTCCTGCCACAGCGCCTCGCGGCCGACCATGTGGTTGCGGCCGAGCGCGCGAAACTCGTCGAGCGACATCACCATGTCGTCGGTAAAGCCGCTGAGTCCTTCCATGTCGAACACGATGATCTTCTGCAAGCTCGGGCAGCGCGCGCGGCAGGTCAGGATCTTGTCGAGCTGCTCCTCGTCCTCGGCGAAGATCACCTTGGTGCGGGAATCGTTGACGAGGTATTCGACCTGGGATGAAGAATCCGTCGGATAGATTCCGGAGGAGACGCCGCCGGCGCACAATATGCCCATATCGGCGTGCACCCATTCCGGAACGGCATTGGCGATGATGGAGGCAACGTCACCGGGCGCGAAGCCGATGGCGTGAAGCGCATAGGCGATCTCTTTCGAGATCTCCAGCCATTCGCGCCAGCTGGTCGGCTGCCAGATGCCGAACTTCTTCTCGCGGATCGCCGGCTTGTCGCCCCGCGTCTCGGCGGCGCGCAAGAAGCTCTTTGCGATCGTATCAGCGACCGTCAGCACCGCCGGTCGGGCCATGCGCCTCTCCTCCCTCCTCGTCGCCAGCCTCCGCTGCCTGCCTTGTCGGCGGTCTATGTTGCGGATGGCAAGCTCATCTTACTGCCAGCTCGTCCTCACCGCCACGTCTTCTTCTTCTTCCAGCGCCGCTCGCCGCGCGCGCCCGCTTCCTTGGCGCCAAGGTAGAATTCCTGGATGTCCTGGGAATGCATCAAGCGGTCGCAGGTGTCGTTCATCACGATCCGCCCGATCTCCAGGACGTAGCCGTAATGTGCGGTCTCCAGCGCCACCTTGGCATTCTGCTCGACCAGCAGGATCGACATGCCCTGCTCTTCGTTGACGCGACGGATGATGGTGAAGATTTCCTTCACCAGCAGCGGCGACAGGCCGAGCGAGGGCTCGTCGAGCAGCAGCAGCGCCGGCCGGTTCATCAGGGCGCGGCCGATCGCGAGCATCTGCTGCTCGCCGCCGGAGAGCTGGCCGGCCGGCTGGTTGATGCGCTCCCTCAGACGCGGAAAATAGCCGTAGACGCGCTCCAGATCTTCCGCGACGCCGTCCCTGTCCTTGCGCGGGTAGGCGCCCATCATCAGGTTCTCGCGCACGGAAAGGAACGGGAACACTTCGCGTCCTTCCGGCACGTGGCTGAGGCCAAGCCGCACGATCCGGTCGGCTTCCATGCGCTGGATCGGCTTGCCCAGGAACTCGATCGTCCCCTTCTGCGGGTCGAGGATGCCAGAGATCGTCTTCAGCACCGTGGTCTTGCCGGCGCCGTTGGCGCCCAGCAGCGTGACGATGCGGCCGCGCGGCACCGCCAGCGAGATGCCGCGAATCGCCATGATAGGCCCGTAATAGCTCTCGATGTTGCTGAGCTTGAGGATGATATCCGGGGTCGTGGCGGCATCCATGCGTCAGGCTCCCAGATAGGCGGCGACGACGTCGGGGTGCTGCTGGACCTCGGCCGGCGAGCCCATCGCCAGCACCCGCCCGTAATTCAGCGCAATGACGCGGTCGGAGACGCGGTTGACCAGCGACATGTCGTGTTCGACCATCAGCACCGTGATGCCGAGCTCGCTCCTCATGTCGCGGATCCAGAACGACATGTCGCCGGTCTCCTCCACGTTGAGACCGGAGGACGGCTCGTCGAGCAGGATCAGCTTCGGCTCCGAGCACAATGCGCGGGCCAGCTCGATCACCTTGCGCACGCCGTAAGGCAGACCCGAGATCAGCTTGTCGCGATACGGCTCGAGATCGAGGAATTCGATGACCTGCTCGACCCGGCGGCGGTGTACCTTCTCGTTGGCCCGCACGCTCGGCAGGAACAGCAGTTCCTGCCAGAGCTGCGTCGTCGAGTGCCGGTGGCGGCCGACCAGCAGATTGGACAGCACGGTCGCATTCTCGAACAGCTCGATGTTCTGAAAGGTGCGCGCGATGCCGAGCTTGGCGATGTCGTAGGGCGGCTCTTCCGTAATGTCCTGGTCCTCGAAGAAGATGCGGCCCGAGGTCGGCCGGTAGATCCGCGAGATCAGGTTGAAGATCGAACTCTTGCCGGCGCCGTTGGGCCCGATGATCGAGAGGATCTCGCCCCTCTCGACCGCGAACGAGACCGCATCGACGGCCTTGAGGCCGCCGAAGTGCAGCGACAGGTTCTCGGCGCGAAAATAGCTCATCGATTGCGCTCCGACTTCACGTAGATCTTCTGCCGCTTGAAGGTGGCGCGCTTGTAGAGCGGGAACAGCTGGAAGAAGAGCTTGATCTTGAGCCAGCGGCCGTAGAGCCCGAGCGGCTCGAACAGCACGAACAACACGATGATGATGCCGTAGATCGCGCCTTTCAGGCCGTTGAGCGATGCGAAGGCCGCGACGCTCGACTGGATGCTTCCCGCGGTGGCCGGCCCGGCGCCGAATGCCGCGGCGATACCCGCGATGATGCCGGGCATGTCGTCCTTGAGATAAGTCAGGAACGGATCGATCATCACGATGAAGATCGCGCCCAGCACCGCACCGTGCAGGCTGAAGGTGCCGCCGATCAGGATCACGATGATGAACTCGATCGAGAGCTGCAGCGTGAACATCTCCGGCGAGATGAAGGAGAGCTTGTGCGCGAACAAGACGCCGGCAAGGCCGGTGATCGCCGCCGAGATCGCGAACGACTTCACCTTGTAGAGCGCGACATTGACCCCCATGCTGCGCGCGGCCGTCTCGCTGTCGCGGATCGCGACGAAGGCGCGGCCCGTCGGCGAGCGCAGCAGATTGAGCGTGCCGACGATGGTCAGCACCAGCACGGCAAGACAAAGATAATAGAAGGTCGGGCTGTCGCGCGGCACGGTAACACCGAGCAGCGACAGCGCCTTGACGCGCATGCCCTCGTTGCCGTGGGTGACGCTCTCCCAGCGCGCCAGGATCTCCTCGACGATCAGGGCAAAGGAGATGGTGGCGATGACGAGATAGATGCCGGTGAGACGCAGCGCGGGAAAGCCGACCATCGCGCCGATGATGCCAGTCAAGAGCCCGGCGGCGAGGAAGTAGACCGGGAACGGCACGTTGTATTCCTGCAAATAGGCCGCGGTGTAGGCCCCGATCGCGAGGAAGGCGGCGTGCCCGAGCGAGGCCTGGCCGGTGAACCCGGTCAGGATCAAGAGCGCCACGCCGACCGTCGCATAGATGCAGACGAAGACGAGCTGGCTCATCAAGTAGCTGGAGAGCGCATAGGGCGCGACCAGCAGCAGCGCGAGCAGGATGCCGTAGGAGACGACGTAGCCCGAATGCGGGAACAGCTTGATATCGTCTTCATAGTCGGTCTTGAACAGGAAGCGCATGGCGTTCAGACCTTCTTGCGGACGTGGAGGCCGAACAGGCCCTCGGGCTTCAGGAGCAGCACGGTCAGCAGCACGACATAGGGCGCGACGTCCTTCCAGCCTTCAGGCAGGTAGAAGCCGGCCATGCTCTCGATCACGCCGATCAGGACGCCGCCGACCACGGCGCCCGGGATCGAGCCGAAGCCGCCGAGCACGGCGGCAGGAAATGCCTTCAAGCCGAGCACGAGGCCGACATTCGAGTGAATGAAGGTGATCGGCGCCAGCAGCACGCCGGCGCAGGTTGCGACCGCCGCGCTGATCGCCCACACGACCGACACCACACGCTTGACCGGGATGCCCATGTAGTAGGCCGCCAGCATGTTCTCGGAGCTGGCGCGCATCGCGGTGCCGAGCACGGTCTTGTTGAAGAACAGCCACAGCAGCGTGCACAGGATCATCGTCGCCGCGATGACGGAGAGCTTGTCATAGGCGAGCACCAGGGAGCCCATGCGCAGCACGCCCTGGCTGAACGGCGTATCGATCTTCAAATCGTCGGTGCCCCAGATCATGCCGGCGACCGATCGCAGGAAGTAGCCGAGCCCGATCGTCGCCATGATGATCGAGAACTGCGGATAGCCGAGGATCGGCCGCACCACCACGCGCTCCGCCACCATGCCGAACAGCGCCATCGCCGCCACGGCACCGGCAAAGCCGATCCAGTAGTTCAGGCCCATCATGCCGATGAAGGTGAAGGCGAAGAAGCCGCCGAGCATCATCAGATCGCCTTGGGCGAAATTGACGACTTCGGTGGCCTTGTAGACGAGCACGAAGCCGAGTGCGATCAGGCCGTAAACGCAGCCGAGCGCAACACCGCTGACGAGCTGCTGAACGAAATCCAGCATCGACGCGCATCCTCCCGATGCGACCGGCGGTTCTTGATGACCGTTTGCCGCATCTTGTGTCCAGTCGCTACGCGGTCGTTTCGCCGCGTTAGCTCCATTTGTCCGGAATCAATTCAGCCTGAACCGCCCTGCGCTGTCAACAAACGGTGACACTCCCTTGGTCCGCCGGATGACGGAATTTGCGGCAGCGCGATTCACGGTGCCGAAACATCTTGCGGTCATGGTCGCGGGCAATGCAAAACCGGATGGTGTGACCCGTCATGAAGCCGGACCACGCGGCGCTGGAAGTCCGAGGGTTAACGAAGCGTTTTGACCGTCTGGCGGTCGACGGCCTCGATCTCACCATTCACGCGGGCGAGTTTTATGCACTGGTCGGCCCGAACGGCGCCGGCAAGACCACCACTTTGCGCATGGTGGCGGGCCTGTTGCGCCCCGATGCCGGCGCGGTCTCGATCTTCGGGATCGATGCGCTGGCGGACCCCGTCGCAGCCAAGCAGGCGATGGCTTGGGTTTCCGACGAGCCCATGATCTACGACAAGCTGAGCCCGCTCGAATATCTCGAGTTCGTCGCGGGGCTCTGGGGCATCGCGCCGTCGGTCTCGGAGCCGGTCGCGCAGGAGCTGCTCAACTCCCTCGGGCTCGAGGCGCACCGGCACGAGCGCTGCGAGGGCTTTTCCAAGGGCATGCGCCAGAAGGTCGCTCTCGCAGGGGCCCTGGTGCACGATCCCCGCCTCATCATTCTCGACGAACCGCTGACGGGGCTCGATGCCGTCTCCGCACGCCACGTCAAGGGCCTGCTCGGCGAACGCGTCCGCGCCGGCTGCACCGTCATCATGACCACGCATATTCTCGAGGTCGCCGAGCGGATGGCCGACCGCATCGGCGTGATCGCGTCCGGGCGCCTGGTCGCCGAAGGCACGCTCACCGAGCTGCGCCAGCAAAACGGCCATGCCGATACCAGCCTCGAAGACCTTTTCATCGCGCTGGTGACGCTTCAGGCCGCGGCATGAGCTCGGCAACCGCGCTGTCCTGGTTTGCCCGCCACGAGCTGCGGCTCGCCTGGCGCGAATGGTTCGCCATGATGACGGGCGGACGGCGCAAACGCACGCGCGCTGCGGTGATCGGCCTGCTCTGCTTCGCCGCGCTGCTGCACCTGCCGGCCTGGGCGGTGATCGGCCGTTTCGCCGATCTGCAGCTGCCGCTCGACAAGTCCGCCCTGATCGTGATCACGGCGACGATCTTTCTCGCCTGGACCTTGATGCTGTCGCAGGCGATCGAATCCGTGACGCGGGTATTCTACGCGCGCGCCGATCTCGACCTGATCATGTCCTCGCCGGCAACGCTGGCCAATCTGTTCTCGGTCCGCATCGCCGCGATCGCGCTGACCGTCACGGTGCTCGCGCTGCTGTTCTCGACGCCCTTCATCGACGTGCTGGTGCTCGGCGGCGGCGCGCGCTGGCTGGCCGCCTTCGGCGTCGTCGTCGCCATGGGCCTGTCCGCCGCGGCGATCGCGATTGCGGTGACCATCCTCTTGTTCCGGCTGATCGGCCCGGCACGAACGCGCCTGATTGCCCAGATCCTCGCCGCGATCATCGGCGCCGGCTTCGTGATCGCGCTGCAGGTTGCGGCGATCATGTCCTACGGCACGCTGTCCCGCTTCACCATGCTGACCTCGGGCAGCCTGGCGGCCTACGCGCCCGACATCGACAGCATCTGGTGGTGGCCGGCACGGGCGGCCCTGGGCGACAGCGAGGCGCTGCTGCTGCTTCTCGCGCTGGCCCTGGTGCTGCTCGGCAGCGTCATGGCGATCTTCTCGCACCGCTTCGCCGATACCGCGATCGATGCGGCAGCTTACGGCACGTCGGGCCGCACCCGTGGCAAGGAGCGCCCGTTCCGGGGCGGATCGCGCCAGCAGGCGCTGCGGCGCAAGGAGTTCGTGCTGCTGTGGCGCGATCCCTGGCTGATCTCGCAAACATTGATGCAGCTGCTCTATCTGGTGCCGCCGGCGCTCCTGCTCTGGCGGAATTTTGCCGACAGCTCCGCGGCGCTGACGCTGATCACACCTGTCATCGTGATGGCGGCCGGACAGCTGGCCGGCGGGCTCGCCTGGCTGACGATCTCGGGCGAGGACGCTCCCGATCTCGTCGCCACCGCGCCGCTGACGCCCTCCAGCGTCATCCGCGCCAAGATCGAGGTGGTGCTGATCGCCGTCGCCGCGATCTTCAGTCCGCTAATCGCGGCGCTGGCCTGGGCCTCGCCGTACCAGGCCGCGATCAGTGCCGGCGCGATCATCGTCAGCGCGGCCGCGGCGACCGCGATCCAGCTCTGGTTCCGGGTGCAGGCGCGGCGCAGCCAATTCCGGCGCCGGCAGACGTCCTCCAGGCTTGCGACCTTCGCCGAAGCTTTCTCCTCGATCGGCTGGGCTGCGAGCGCCGCACTGCTGCTCGCCTTGCCGCTCGCCGGCCTCATCAGCGGCCTGATCACCGCCGGCCTGGTCGCCATCACCTGGAAGCTCAGCCCAAAGCGCGACTAGAGGCCGGCCCAAAGGTGCGACGCTGACGCGCTGTTGATCGCGGCCCATTGGCCACGCACTGCCTTGCACGCTAGACTTTCCCTGACATCATCGGGGACGGATCCATGCGGCGACTGTTTTCGACGGCTCTGGCGCTGTTCGGCGCGCTCCTCTCACCTGCGCTGGCGCAGCAGCCACAGCGCAGCGAATGCCTGGCGATGGCCAATGCGGCGCCGCGGGTCATGTCCGTCGCGTATCGGCCAGCGGCCGGCTCGGCCGGGGTAGAGATCACCTATGCCGGACACTCCACTTACTTCATCGACACGCCGGGCGGCCTGCGCATCGCGACCGATTACAGCGGCGCGTACCAGGTGGGACGGCTGCCCGACGTCGTCACCATGAACCGGGCCCACAGCACCCACTATTCCTTGTATCCGGACAAGCGCATTCCCCATGTGCTGCATGGCTGGAGCGATGACGGCCAGCCGGCGATCGTGTCGCAGCGCATCAGCGACACCTTCATCCGCAACGTCACGACCGACATCCGCCGCTATATCGGCGACGATCTCGGCAGCGACATGATCCGGGACGGCAATTCCATCTTCATCTTCGAGGCGGCCGGCCTCTGCATCGGCCATCTCGGCCACCTCCATCACAAGCTGGACGACACCCATTTCGCCCAGATCGGACGGCTCGACATCGTGATGGTGCCGATCGACGGCACCTACACCATGTCGTTGGACGGCATCTCCGAGATCACCAAACGGCTGCGCGCCTCCGTGGTGCTGCCGATGCATCGCTTCGCCACCCCGCTCGAGGACTTCATGCGGCGGATCGGCCAGCACTTCGAGATCGAGCGCCGCCTCGAGCGCTCATTCCGGATGTCGCGGGATACGCTGCCGAACAAGCCGATCGTGATCATCCTCGACGGCGTCTGAGGCGCAATTTTCTCCAAGCCGGCCAGCGGCCGATCATGCTGATCTCCTCGCAACAGGAGATCGACATGAGCGACTTTGCGCGATTGTTGCACGCGGACGCAGCCAACCCCGAGCATGCCGAGGCACTCCAGCTCTATGGCCGCTTCGTCGGCGACTGGGACGCCGAGATCACCGCCCATGGGACCGACGGAACGAGGCACACCGCCCCCGGCGAAATCCATTTTGGCTGGGTGCTCGAAGGCCGCGCCGTCCAGGACGTCTGGATCATTCCCCGGCCCGCGAGCGCGCCGGCCTTTCCGATCGCCGGCAACTGGTACGGCACGACGCTGCGGGTCTATGATCCCGCCATCTCGGCCTGGCGAATTTGCTGGTTCGATCCCGCGCGCTGCGTGTTCCGCCAGCAGATCGGCCGTCCGCGCGGCAAGGACATCGTGCAGGAAGGCACGACCGAAGCCGGCGAGCTGACGCGGTGGAGCTTCACGGAGATCACCGACCAGTCCTTTCACTGGCTCGGCGAATCCAAACCGCCTGCGGCAGCCGACTGGCGGCTCGCGGTCGACGTGAGGGCGAAGCGGCGCAGGAGCTGACGAAGGCCGCTGTGCTCGTGATGACGGAGGCGGTTGCAGAACACGCGCTGCTGCCTGACGAGATCAGATGCTAGGCTCCTCCCCAACAATGAACGAAGGGAGCGAACGCCGATGGCCGCAAGCGGTCTGCCTAGCAACACCAGCGGGCTCTTCGTCGAGCCGCGCGAGGACTGGCTCGCGTTGCATCGCGAGGAGATCATCGATCCCTTGCGACCGATCGTCGATCCCCACCACCATCTCTGGAATCGCGGCCATCGCTACCTGATCGAGGAAATGGCGGCCGACATCGCATCCGGCCACAACGTCGTTGCCACCGTCTATGTCGATTGCCGGTCGATGTACCGTGCGCACGGCCCCGAAGCGTTCCGGCCCGTCGGCGAGGTCGAGTTCGCCAACGGCGTCGCAGCAATGAGCGCCAGCGGAGCTTACGGCAACGCTGCGATCTGCGCCGGCATCGTCAGCCACGCCAATCTTCTGCTCGGCGATTCGGTAAAGCCGGTGCTCGAAGCCGAGATCGCGGCGGGCAACGGCCGCTTCCGCGGTATCAGGCATTCCTCGGCCTGGGACGAAGACCCTGTGGTGGCGGGGATGTACGCGAACAGGCCGAAGGGACTGCTGCGGGACAGGACCTTCCGCGAAGGCTTCTCCTGTCTCGCCCCCCTGAACCTCAGCTTCGATGCCTGGCTATTCCATCCGCAGATCGGCGAGCTGACCGAGCTGGCGCGCGCTTTCCCCGACACCAGGGTCGTGCTCGACCATTGCGGCGGCCCGGCCGGCATCGGTCGCTTCGCGGGCCGGCGCGAGGAGGTGTTCGCGCAATGGCGCGCCTCGATCCGCGAGATCGCGACATGCGGGAACGTGGTGGTGAAGCTCGGCGGCCTCGCAATGTGCCTGCTCGGCTACGACTTCCATCTGCGCGAGAGGCCGCCGTCATCCGAGGACCTCGCCGCGGCGTGGCGTCCCTATATCGAGACCTGCATCGAGGCATTCGGCGTGAAGCGGGCGATGTTCGAGAGCAACTTCCCGCCGGACAAGGGCCAGTGCAGCTACCAGGTGATCTTCAATGCGTTCAAGCGCATCGCATCGTCCTTGAGCGAGGCAGAGAAGACGGCGCTGTTCTCGCAAACCGCGGCCGACTTCTACCGGCTCGAGCTGCCGTCATGACGACAAGAGGGGCCGGGATGCTGATCCCGACCCCTCTTCGTCGTGGCCGCTGGGAAGCGTTCTTGAAACTTGATCGTCGGAATTCTAGCCGGCGCCCATCAGCGAGGCCGGACGGCGCTCACCGCTGGAGGCGAACATTTTCTTGAGCTTGTTGACGACGCGGATCAGGAAGCCGATCATCACGGGATTGGTCTTGCGGCAGAACGCGATCTTCTTGACGTGGCCTTCGACATGCCATTTGGCGTGCGCCCCGTCGCGGAAGAAGATGACGTCGCCGGGACCATAGCGCTTGGGCGGCATGCCGTCGCTTTCGAGCACGATCGATCCTTCCATGATCATGATCGTCTCGTCGATGTCGTAGTACCAGTTGAAGCGCCCTTCGGTGCATTGCCAGATGATGGTCTGGGCGGTGCCGTCGGCGCTGGTCGACAGGACGCGCGAGCGGGAGACCGGATTGCCCTCGATGACCCAGGACGGCTCGATCGGCCGCAGTTCGAGGTCAACATTGCAACTACCGACTTCAATCAATGCCATTTGCTTCCTCGGGAAATGATATTTGCGGCCGATCCCGGCCGGGAGTGTTTCGAAAGATGTTCGGACGCTAGTAGCCCGTTTTTAATTCTTTCTTACAGCCATTTCGAGAATCAGCCGGAAGCGACAAGTGCAAACGGTTAACGTCGCAATTCCCTTGCAAATCCGCGCACATGCCGCGGTCCTTTCCCGGGTGCGACAAAACGCGCGAAGGCGCCGGCGCCCATATACCATTGCGCACGCAAGGAATGAGCGCACGGATCTGCCGCCGCACCCACCCCGCCCTGAAGAGAGGTACGCCGGCTACTTCGCCCACTCGCCCTTGCGGAAAACCGGGACCTTGCTGCCGTCGGCCAAAATGCCGTCGATGTCGGTCTCGGCCGATCCGATCATCCAATCGATATGGATCAGGCTCTGGTTGCCGCCTTGCGCGGCGATCTGCTGCGGCGTGAGCTGCGCGCCGTTGACGAAGCATTTCGAATAGCACTGGCCGAGCGCGATGTGCGAGGCTGCGTTCTCGTCGAACAGCGTATTGTAGAACAACAATCCGCTCTGCGAGATCGGCGAGGAATGCGGCACCAGCGCCACTTCGCCGAGGCGCCGCGCGCCCTCGTCGGTGTCGAGCACCTTGTTCAGCACCTCCGCGCCGCGCGAGGCCTTTGCGTCGACGATCTTGCCGTCCTCGAAGCGCACGGCGATGTTGTCGATCAGCGTGCCCTGGTAGGACAGCGGCTTCGAGCTCACGACATGGCCGTAGACGCGGCGGCAATGCGGCGTGGTGAAGACCTCTTCGGTCGGGATATTGGCGTTGCAGCTGATGCCGTTCTTGGAGAGCGAGGCACCGCCTTCCCATTCGTGACCGTCGGCAAGTCCGATGGTGAGGTCGGTGCCGGGACCCGAATATTGCAGCGCGCGGAAGCGCTGGCCGTTGAGCCAATTGGTGCGCTCGCGCAGCACCGCATTGTGGCTCGCCCAATTGCCCATCGCGTCCTCGTGATCGACACGGGACGCTGCGAAAATCGCATCCGCAAGCTTGCCGACCGCCACGTCCTCAGGATCATCAGGGAATACCAACCTCGCCCAGGACGGGCTTGGATAGGCGATGATGTTCCAGTTGGTGTCGAAATTGACGATCTTCTCCAGCGCGGGCTGATAGGCCATCGAATTTGCCTTGCTGGCGCGCGCCACTTTGGACGGATCCTCGCCCGACAGCAGCATGGGGTTGTCGCCGACGATCGCGAGCCGCGCGGTGTTCTCGGAGAATGCCTTGGCCATGCCCTCATAAAGCCAGCCGGCGGCACGATCGAAACTGTCGTCGTGGCCGTGACGATAGCGCGCCAGCGTCATCTCCTCGTCCGACAGGATCGGCGTCACGAGACCTGCGCCGGCCTTGTAGGCATGCACGGCGATCCGTCGCACCAGCGGCAGCGCGACCGCGGGCGCCGTCAGAAGCAGATCCTGTCCCGGCCGCAAGCCCAGGCCCACCTTCACCGCCACCTCGGCCAGACGGTCGAGCTTCACGGGATCGATGGGAGTGGAGGTATTGCGTTGATCAGTCATGCCGGACCCTCTGCCGAACTCTCTCAGTCAATCTAAGTCTAGCACCGCCAGACACAAGTATGCGAGCGCCATGCGGCACATGAAAGATACGCGGTTTCACGCATTTGGTTTTCAACGCGTTGCCGATTTCAGCACCCGATCGACCATGGCAGGCGCGAGGCCGAGGTAATTTTTCGGTGAAGTCAGCGCCTCGATTGTGGCGCGATTGATGCGGCTTGAGATGCGCGAATCTGCTGACAGCGCATCGGCAAGGCTCATTCCCTTCTCGTTGGCCTGACGGCAGGCGTCATAGACCACGTCATGCGCCTCCTGCCGGCCGATTTGCGGCGCGAGCCCCATCATGACCGCTTCGGCCACGATCAGGCCGCGGCTGATGGCGAGATTGTCGTTCATCTTCGCTTCGTCCACGATCAGACCGGCGAGCGCAAACTTCGCCTGGTGCAGCGCGCCAGCGGTCAGCACGAAACTTTCAGGGATCGCCATCCATTCGGCGTGCCACGGCCCTGTGGCACGCTCGAAATCCTGCACCATGGCGTCGAGCATCAGGCCGGCATGCTGGCGCACCGCTTTGGAAGCCGCGAGCATCAGTTCCGACGAAATCGGGTTGCGCTTCTGCGGCATGGTCGAGGAGGCGCCGCGCCCCTTGACGAAAGGCTCGTAGACCTCGGCGAACTCGGTCGAGGCCATGATCATGATGTCGAGCGCGATCTTGCCGAGAGAGCCGGTGACCAGCGCGAGGAAGTTCACGGCCTCGGCAAAGCCGTCGCGCGCGACGTGCCAGGTCGAGGCGGGAACGCCGAGCTTCAGCTCGGCGCAGAGCGCCTCCTGCACCTCAAAGCCCTTGTCGCCGAGCGAGGCCAGCGTGCCGGCGGCGCCGGCGAACTGACCGACCAGGACGCGCGGCTTGAGCTGCGCCAGCCGCTCGGCGTGGCGATCGAACATCGCGAGCCAGATCGCGGTCTTGTAGCCGAAGGTCACCGGCAGCGCCTGCTGGAGATGGGTTCGGCCTGCCATCGCCGTGTCGCGATGGCACTTCGACAGATCGGCGAGAATTCTGCGCAGCTCGCCGATGTCGCGTTCGACGATCTCGAGCCCGGCGCGCAACTGCAGCACCACGGCGGTGTCCATGATGTCCTGCGTGGTGGCACCCCAATGCACGTAGCGGCCGGCCTCGCCGCATTGCTTCACCATCTGATGCACCAAAGGAAGGATCGGATAGCCGACGATATCGGTCTCCTGCCTGAGCAGGTCGAAATCGAACGCGGCGACGTCGGTCCGCGCCGCGATCGCTGCCGCCGCCTCCTGTGGGATCACGCCGCATCTCGCTTCCGCCCTCGCCAGCGCCACCTCGACTTCGGCATAGCGCGCGACCGTCGCGACGTCGGAGAACACCTCGCGCATCTCTGGCGTGCCGAAGGCGTCGCGAAACAGCATGGAGTCGAGCACGGTGGTGGAGGCGGGGAAAGCTGGCATGGGCGTTTCTTCGTGGTTGAAGTCTTGTGTGTGCGGCAGCTTACGCAGGTTGCTCGGCAGAGCAATCCGACATTCAGGGTTCATCACACGTTCGGTGCCGTCCGATGGTTCTCGCAAGCCTTTTTCTCGGTGACTCCGAGGCCTGTACTGCGCATCGCCCCTTCAGGACGGACCGCGGCCATCGGCCCCGGAGCGCAACATTCGAGCTTCGGTTGTATTCCCCTCAGAAAACGGCATGGCAGCCATCACGCAATCTCGATGAACCAAGGGGCCTCTTCGGCAGACACACGATTTTCGACCCAAATTTCCTTTTGTCATTTTATTCGCGTTATTCGCGTTATTTCGCAATGAGGCCTGAGTTTTCGACGTGCAGTTTCTGTTCCGGGACCACCTTCTCGACACTGACCGGCGCGAGCTGAGCCGCGAGCAGGTTCCCATTGCCGTGGAGCCTCAGGTTTTCGACCTGGTCGTTCACCTCATGCAGAACCGCGACCGGGTCGTCAGCAAGGACGAACTGATCGACAAGATCTGGCACGGGCGCAGCGTCTCCGAATCCACCCTGACCAGCCGGATCAACGCGGCGCGCAAGGCGATCGGCGATGATGGCGCGAGCCAGACGCTGATCCGCACCATCACGCGCAAGGGTTTTCGCTTCGTCGGGGACGTCCAGACACAATCCGCCGCCGTCGCGCCGGAACCGGTCCGTATCGCCCAGCCCCAGGCAGCCTTCGCGCTGCCGGAGCGGCCCGCGATCGCCGTGCTGCCATTCACCAATATGAGCGGCGAGGCCGGGCAGGATTATTTCTCGGACGGCATCAGCGAGGACATCATCACCGCGCTGTCGAAGCTGCGATGGTTCTTCGTGGTCGCGCGCAACTCCTCCTTCGTCTACAAGGGCCGCGCCGTGCACATCCAGGAGGTCGCGCGGGAGCTCGGCGTTCGCTACGTGGTCGAAGGCAGCGTGCGGCGGAGCGGCGAGCGGGTGCGCATTTCGGCCCAGCTCAACGACGTCTCGACCGGCAGCCATCTCTGGGCCGAACGCTACGATCGCGAGCTCGCCGACATCTTCGCCGTGCAGGACGAGATCACCGAGGCGATCGTCGCTGCCATCGAGCCGCAGCTCTACGCAGCCGAAAGTTTCCGAGCCCAGCAGAAGCCGCCGGGCAGCCTGGATGCATGGGACCTCGTGATGCGGGCGCTCTCGCATTATTGGCGCAGCACCCGCGAGGGCAACGCCGCCGCGCAACGACTGCTGGAACAGGCCGTCGCGATCGACCCCGCCTATGGCAAGGCGCTGGGCCTGCTCGCGACCAGCCATATGTTCGGCGCGCATATGGGCTGGGCCGACATGGCGGCGACCATCCCGGTCGCCGAACGCGCGGCGCTCGCGGCGGTGGAGGCCGATCGCGAGGATGCCTGGGCCCATCACGGCCTCGCTTACACCTATCTGTTCCGCCGCCGCTTTGACGACGCGCTGGCAGAATTCGAGTTGGCCTTGAGGCTCAATCCGAACTTCGCAATGGCGCATGCCTTCCACGGCGTGACGCTGTGCTACGCCGGCCGATGGCAGGACGGCGATGCGGCCGCGCGCCGCGCGCTGCGGCTGAGCCCGCGCGACCCGCTTGCGGCGATCTATTGCGGCGTTGCGGCCTATGCCCGGTTCGTCGGCCGCGACTACGAGGGAGCCGCACAGATGGCGCGGGAATCGCTGCGCCAGCGCGCAGATTTCGTCGGCGCGCACCGCGTGCTGACGGCGGCCGCCGGCATGCTCGGCGATCCCGCGCTCGCCGCTTCCGCCCTGGAAAACCTGCGGCGCGCCCAGCCCGAGGTCTCGCTTGAGTGGATCACGCGCGAGTTGCCGATGCTGCGGGATGAGGACCGCACGCATTATCTCGAGGGCCTGCGGCGCGCGGGCATGACGTGACACCGGCGCAATGACGGCGCATCCTCTCCCCTGAAGCACGAATCTTGCAGGCGCCCGCGGCATCAATGTCTGGGCGGAGTGCTCTTCAAATGTACGACACGATCATCGTGGGCGCCGGCTCGGCCGGCTGTGTGCTGGCCAACCGGTTGTCGGCCGATCCGGGCCGGAAGGTGCTGGTGCTCGAGGCCGGTCGTGCCGCCCCGCCCGCCTCGGACATTCCATCCGATTGGCCGACGATGTTCAATACCGCGGTCGATTGGGGCTTTCACACGGAGCCGCAAGCAGGCTGCCGGGGACGTCGAATCTTCTGGCCGCGCGGCAAGATGGTCGGCGGCTCCGGCGCGATGAACGCGATGATCTATATCCGTGGCCTGCCGTCGGACTACGACGGATGGGCGCAGGCGGGCTGCGCAGGCTGGGCCTGGAAGGACGTGCTGCCGAAGTTCATCGCCTTCGAGAACAACGCCCGCTTCGGCGACGATCCTCTCCACGGCACCCGCGGGCCGCTGCACGTCGCCGACGTACCGTTCGTCGATCCCAACGAATTGAAATGGCTGGAGGCAGCGCAGGCCGCGGGGCTCCCGCACAATCCCGATTTCAACGGCGTCACGCAGGAGGGCGCCGGCTTTTTCCAGTTCGTCATCAGGGGCGGCGAGCGTTTCGGCACCGGCAAGGCCTATCTGCGCCCGGCGCTGGCGCGTCCCAATCTCGTCCTCAAGACCAGCGCACACGTCACGCGCATCATCATCGAGCGCGGCCGCGCGATCGGCGTCGCATATCTCGATAATGGGCAGCCGAAGAGCGCATTCGCCGCCGGCGAGATCGTGCTCGCCTCCGGCGCCATCGGCTCGGCGCAACAACTCCTGCTGTCAGGGGTTGGCCCGGCTGACGAATTGAAGCTAACCGGCGTCGAGGTCGTGCATGATTTGCCCGGCGTCGGCAGGGATCTCCAGGATCACATCAACATTCCCATCACCTTCTACACGAAGGAGAGAATCGGCATCGGAGCCTGGACCGAGGAGAGTCTCGCGACGAGCCTTGCGGAATGGCAGGCGCACCGCAGCGGCCCGCGCACCTCGCCCTGGGTCGCCGCCGGCGCCCATGTGCGCAGCCGCCCCGATGTCGAGCCCGATCTCCAGCTCTATGGCGCGATCAGCCCGCACCGCGACTATGTCCGCTTTCTTTCGTCCAAGCCGGGCATCACCCTGCATGCGACCTTGCAGCGGCCGAAGAGCCGCGGCCGGATCACGCTGCGCTCGGCCGACCCTATCGAAGACCCCGCAATCGATCCCGGCTATTTCGCATCGGACCCAAGCGGAAGCGATATCGCAACCATGGTCGAAGGCGTACGCATCAACCGTCGCATCGCCGCGCAGTCGCCGCTCAGGAAGATGATCGAGTGCGAGGTCACACCGAGTGCAGAAGCGATCAACGATGGCGAGATTGCCGATTACATCCGCGGCCATTGCACGACGCTCTATCACGCTGCCTCGACCTGCCGCATGGGCATCGATGATCTGGCCGTCGTCGATCCCAGGCGATTGCAGGTGCGCGGCATCGACGGCCTGCATATCGCCGACGCCTCGGTGATCCCGATCATGATCTCAGGCAACATCCAGACGCCGACGATCCTGATTGCGGAATGCGCAGCCGCGGCGATCCTGGGCTAGGCGCTAATCGTCGTCGGGCCCGAACAACCGAACCTGCGGAAAGCCGCTGCGCGGCCGGTCGGCGTAGTCGCGCGCATCCGAATCTTCGCGGATGTTGCGGGCCACGTCGTCCCAATCGGTGCGGCCGCGGCTGCCGCGCGGCTCGCGGGACTCGTGATAATGTCGGCGCTCGGTCCAGCGCTCCCGGCGCTCGGCTCGGCGCCGCTCGCTCGCCGCGCGCTTCACATCGGAATCCCTTGCCCTGGCATAGGCATTATTCGACGACGACGATGACGGCTCGGTCGAAGCCTGCTGCTCGGCAGGCCTTGCCGCCTGCGGTGCCGATGGCGGCGCCGCCTTGGGCGGCTCGACTGCGGCCGCTTGCGAGGGCTGCGCCGCCGGCGGTCCGTCATTCGCCTGGGTAGATTGCGTATCAGGCTTTGCGGGCTCGGGTTTTGCTTCGGCCTGCGCCGGCGTGGCAATCATCGCGCCGAAGGCTTGCGAGCCGGTGAGATAGTTCACGCGCTCAGAGGGAGCATCCGGTGCCGCCGGCGGGCCGGCAGCCTCCGTACGCTGCGCCATCTTGCTTGTGTCCGGGCCCTGCTTGGGCGCGACCGGATTCATGATGTTGCCGGCAACGATACCGCCGCCAAGACCAATGGCGATGGCCGCGACGATGGTTCCGGCACCGACAAAATAGGCTGTCGAGGCGCGCATTCATCCACTCCCTCTTTGGAGCGGGCAACGCGTGGGGATTGCCAGATGTTCCTGATGGGCTGCGGCTCCTCGAAGAGGAACCGCACGGATCAGATTTGCTGCGCGACCTTCTCGAGCCCGATAAGGCGGGCGAGCTTGCGCACTTCTTCCTTCTGGTCGTCACGGAGCTGGAACAGCAGCGGCATCGCGGCCGATTTCAACTGCTGCACCTCGTCGCAATTCGGATCGATCTGCGCGCTGGGCGGCGCATTCGGATTCGACAACTTGTTCGCCTGGATCTTGCGGGCGACGTTGCGCAGCGCGGTCTCGACGGAAGGCCAGTAATATTCCTGCGACGACGACAGTCTCAGGCGATCCCTGATGCCCGCGATCTGCACGTCGGACAGCAGTGAATAGGACTTCTGCGGCTGCGGCTTGGCGACAGCCTTCGGCTTGGCCGGAACTTCGACGGCAGGAACCTCCGTCACGGCGGGCGCTTCGTGAGCGCTCCGCTTCGGCATCGGGAAATCGGAGGGCGTAGCCGCCGCAAAGGCCTGGCGGAGCGGCTCGGCCAGCACGGGCGCCTGCGAAAGCTTGTCGGCGGCCACCTGGACCGGCTCAATCGCGGCCGAAGCCAGCGCAAGCGTCGGAATCAGACGATCGGCCTTGGCGGCGCGGTTGGTCGCAGGCGGCTTGGCCGGGGGCGTCTGGGCGATCATCTCGGCGCTGACGCTTGGAACACTGTCGCGACCGAGAATGGCGGTTGTGGCGGCGCCGAGAACCAGGAAACAGGTCAGCACGACGATGGTGATGGCTTTGGACAAACGTCTCTCCGCGCCCAGCTTCAAGTCCACGTGATCAGTGCCCGGAAACTGGGCGGTAATTAAGGCTTAACCGTGCCGTTGCGGCGGCAATCGCGCGGACTGCGGCGACATCGGCCGGAAAACTCAGTCAATCAGGCGGCGGCCGCCAGCTCGTAGGCGTCCTGGATGTCGGCGACGATCTCGGAGGCCTCCCAGACCGCACGCGGCTCGACCGATTGCAGCGTCACCGTCCAGTTGCCGCCCCTGCGGGTGCGAGGGACGCTGACGATGTCGAAACGGACGTTGCGGCAGAGCGGGTGCCGGGCCAGGGCGTGAGCAACGCGGATGCGGATTTCGTCCATCGTCGCGGACGTCTTGCTGTTGAGATAATCGAAGTCCATCGCCTGTCCCTCTCGTCCCGATTGGCGGCCGTAAGAGGGATTCTTGGCGGGCGATGGTTAATCCGCCGTTAAATGAGGGGAGCGGAAGAGCGCGGGACTAACGTGATCTCGGCGCTGAGCTTGCCATATCCTCATACCGGGCTTGGCTCGGCCATCCCACTGACAGGATCACCTGCCGCCGCGCGCGTCACGATACTCGGCGAGCGTCCGCCCGATGAGATCGTCGACCGCGAGCACATCCGTCACCCCCGATACGGAGTGCCCGGCGCTCCAGATGTCACGCCAGCGCTTTGGCCGGTTCTCGCGTGCGGCAACGTCGATGTCCTTGGCGATGTCGATCGCACCGCGCGCCGGCAGATCGTCCGGATCAAGCCCGGCGGCGACGATCGACGGCCTCAGCATGCTGGTCTGCAAGCCCGTGAACGCGGTGGTGAGCAGGATGTCGTCGGCGCTACTCTCGACCAGCATCCGCTTGTAACGGTCATCCGCCATGCTCTCGCGCGTCGCGATGAACTTCGTGCCCATATAGGCGAGATCGCAGCCAAGCACCTCCGCGGCGTGCAGCGCATGGCCATCGCTGATGCCGCCCGCCATCACGATGATGCCGTCGTAGAATGCGCGCACCGCGCGGACGAAGGCGAATGGATTAAGCCAGCCGGTCTGGCCGCCGGCGCCGGCACTCAGCAGCACCAGCCCGTCGGCACCAGCTTCGGCCGCGCGTTCGGCGTGGCGTATCGAAGCGACATCCGCGAGCACCAGTGCGCCCGCGTCATGCAGCGGCTTCAGCACCGGCGCGGGCGAGCCGACCGAGGTGATGACGATCTCCGGCTGGTGCCGCAGCAGCACCGCGAGATCCTGCTCCAGGCGCGTATTGGAGCGGTGCACGATCAGGTTCGGACAGAGCGGTGCGGCCTTCCGGCCGGTTTGATCTTCGTGCTGCCGCAACCGCGCCGCGATCCCGGCGAGCCATTCATCGAGTTGTTCCGTGTTACGGCAATTCGCGGTGGGAAAACTGCCGGTCACCCCATTGCGGCAACATGCGGCCATGAGCTCGACGCCCGACACCAGAAACATCGGCGCCGCGATCAGAGGCAGGGCGAGACGATCGCCGAAGCGGTGCAGTCGATCCGATGGCATGCATGCCTCCCTGCGCGGGCTTTGTCGTTTCCTCCCGCAGTCTCTGTGCTAGCGTCATCAGCAACATTGGCACGCCAGAAGCCGGTGACAAAGCAACGAGGAAACATATGTCTGATCGGCTCCACGCATCCCCTCCAGCTTGTGCGCAGACGCTACGGGCGCTGTCGCGCTATCCGGATCGTATCGCGTTCGCCTGGCCTGGGGGATCACTGAGCTATCAGGGCACCATCGACCTGATCGGGCGGATCCAGGGCGTGTTCATGCGGCTCGGCTTGCAGCCCGGCGCGCGTGTCGCCTTCCTGACCGCGAACCGCGCCGACACCTGGTGCGCCGGTGTCGCGGCGCAATTGGCCCGGCTCTGCATCACCTGGCTGCATCCGCTGGGATCGCTGGAGGACCAGCTGTTTCAGCTCGAGGATTCCGAGGCCGAGATGCTGGTGGTCGACGCCGCCGCCTTCCGCGATCGCGGCGGCGAGCTCGCTGCGAGGGCGGCCCGGCTGAAGGCGGTCTTCACCATGGGACCGGCCGGCTACGGCGCCGATCTGCTGGCCGCGATCGAAGATGCCGGACATGCGAGCCCGCTGTGCCTCGCCGGCCCCGACGATCTCGCCACACTGAACTATACCGGCGGCACCACAGGCAAATCCAAGGGCGCGCTGCGCTATCACCGCGAGAACGCCGGCGCCGCCGGCGCGATCCTGGCCGACTTCGAGATCCCCGAGGCTGCGCGCTATCTTACTGTCGCGCCGATCAGCCACGTCGCCGGCACGAAGGTGCTGCCGACCCTGATGCGCGGCGGCACCGTGCACATGCTGAAAGGTTTCGATCCCGAAGCCGTGCTGGCCACGATCGCGCGCGAACGCATCAACTTCACGCTGTTCGTTCCGACCATGATCTATGTGCTGCTCGATCAGCCGGCGCTGGGCAGGACCGACCTCTCCTCGCTCGAGCTCGTGCTCTATGGCGCTTCCGCGATGTCGCCGAGCCGGCTTCTCGAAGGCATCGAGCGGATCGGACCGGTGTTCTCGCAGCTCTACGGCCAGACCGAATGCTACCCGGTCTCGGTGCTGCGCAAGGCCGACCACGATCCCAAGCAGCCGGAGTTGTTCCTGTCCTGCGGCTTCCCCATCGCGGCATGCGAAGTCAAGATCCTCGACGATAAGGACGAGGAAGTGAAAACGGGCGAGGCCGGCGAGATCTGCGTGCGCGCACCGCACGTCATGGCGGAGTACTGGAAGCGCCCGGATATCACCGCCGAGACGCTGAAGAATGGCTGGGTCCATACCGGCGACATCGCGCGCAGGGACGAGCGCGGCTACATGTTCATCCTGGACCGCAAGAAGGACATGATCGTCACCGGCGGCTTCAACATCTTCCCGCGCGAGGTCGAGGACGTGCTGTCGCAACATGCCGACGTCGCCATGGTCGCAGTGGTCGGTATCCCCGACGAGAAATGGGGCGAGGCCGTCACCGCCATCGTCGTGCCGCGTGAAGGCGCAAGGCCCGATCCGGATGAGCTGATCAACCTGGTGAAGACGCGGAAAGGCTCGGCGCATGCGCCGAAGCAGATACAGTTCGTCAAGCAGCTGCCGATGACCGGCGTCGGCAAAGTCGACAAGAAGGTGCTGCGCGCGGGCTTCTGGAGCGGGCGGGACCGGATGGTGGGATAAAACCCGGAATTCTACGGTGTCGTTGTGGCCCAGACACCACAACGCGCAACGGAGTGGGTGGCGGTGCGGCCCACGCAATTGCCGGCGAATCAGGGAATCACCTAGACCGCTGATGGGGCTGGGAAGCGGAGAGTGAGATGAGAGTCGCTTCCCTGGAAAGTGCAGTCGCCGCGATCACCTTGATCACGGCTATCATCGTGGTGCTGTGGGGGATCAAGATCTTCTACGGAATGTGAACAGGCAGGATGGCGAGCATCCCTTCCGCGGCGGCGGAAGTCTGCCGTTCAAATCGGCTCCCGGCGGCCATGTCGCCCACCATCACCGTTTCTCGATGACGAGGCTCTGCATCGCGCGGCCGAAATAGCCCTGCCGGTCCGCAAGCCGCGACATCGCGAGGCCCGCTCCGTCCGGACCAATCCAGGATTCACCGTCGAGCAGGATCCATTCGCCCACTGGCTGGCGCGACAGGCTCACGGTGAGATCGGCGTTGATGTAGGTCCAGGCGCGAAAGTCGAGCGTTGAAGCGGTGCCGTTGGAAAAGTCGGCGGCGACCACGGCGCGCATCGCCTGGGATACAGCCTCGCCTTCGACCAGCGGATGGTCGAGGCGAAACCAGATCGCGCCGGGGCCGGCCTTGCCGAATCGGCCGAGCGCGGCGCGCATCGAGACCATGCCGGCGAACGGGCTGGTCGCGCCATGCCCGTCCTCGACCAGCGAATCCTCTGGTGACGGCAGCGTGACGGGCAGATCCTTGACCTCGTCCGGCAGCGCCTGCGTCTGGCGTCTGATCTTTAGCACGGTGGCCCCGACCACCTGCACGCCCTCGGCCAGCAGCTTGATCTCGCAGAGCTGGATCTTGCGGCCCTCGCGCAGGACCTCGCTTTCAATCGTCAGCGGCGCCACCGGCACCGGGCGCATCAGATCGATTGTCACGCGCGCGACATCCATTGGCGCCGGTGCAGGGATGCGCTCCGCCGCCCACGTCACCAGTGCCGACGGTGCCGAGCCGTGCTGCATGCGGCGGTCCCACGGGCCCGCGGCCTCCGGGCTGGTGAGGACGCTATTGCCGTCGACGCGGTAAATGGCGGGCATGGCGAGCGCGATCTCGAAGCGATCACAACGGCGGATCGATCGCTTCGTCATACTCCTTCTTGAAACGCGCGATCAGCTCGGCCGCCGGCACGACCTTGTCGATGCTGCCGATGCCCTGGCCCGAGCCCCAGATCTCCTTCCAGGCCTTCGGCTTGGCGCGCTCGCCGGAGGCGTCGGTGCCGAAATTCATCTTGGAGGGGTCGGAGGTCGGCAGATTGTCGGGATCCATGCCGGCCGCGACGATCGAGGGCTTGAGGTAGTTGCCGTGCACGCCGGTGAACAGGTTGGAATAGACGATATCGTCGGCGCTCGAGCCTGCGATCATCTCCTTGTACTTTTCGACCGCGTTGGCTTCCTTGGTCGCGATGAAGGCCGAGCCGATATAGGCGAAGTCGGCCCCCAGGATGCGTGCGGCGCGGATCGCCTTGCCGTTGCCGATGGCGCCCGACAGCGCGATCGGTCCGTCGAACCACCTTCGTGTCTCGGCAACGAAGGCCAGCGGCGAGATGGTGCCGGCATGGCCGCCCGCGCCGGCTGCCACCAGGATCAGGCCGTCGGCGCCCTTCTCGATCGCCTTGTGCGCGAATTTCTGATTGATCACGTCGTGGAAGACGATGCCGCCCCAGCCGTGCACGGCCTGGTTCAGCTCCTCGCGCGCCCCCAGCGACGAGATGATCATCGGCACCTTGTACTTGGCGCAGAGCTGCATGTCGTGGTCGAGCCTGTTGTTCGACTTGTGCACGATCTGGTTGACCGCGAACGGCGCCGACGGCCTGTCGGGATGGGCGCGGTCATAGGCCGCGAGCTCCTCGGTGATCCGCGCCAGCCACTCGTCGAGCAGCTCCGGCGGCCGTGCGTTCAGCGCCGGAAACGAACCGACCACACCCGCCTTGCACTGCGCGATCACCAGATCGGGCACCGAGATGATGAAGAGCGGCGAGCCGATCACCGGGATCGACAGGCGTCCCTTGAACAAGGCAGGCATGGACATTGCGGAGCGATCCTCTCTTGGCGCTGAAATCGAAGGTTGGCCGTCATACCAACAAGGCAATCTTTCCACTGTCAAGTATTGCGTTTTGACGCCGCGGCGGGTTGGGGCCGGTGCAATTCCAAGCAGCGGAATTCGGCCCCGTCATTGCGAGCGAAGCGAAGCAATCCAGACTGTCTCCGCGGAAAGATTCTGGATTGCTTCGTCGCAAGTGCTCCTCGCAATGACGTGGAGGGAGCGGCGGATTGCGAACACTTACCCGATCAAATCCGGATTGATCAGCCGCTCGAACGAGAACATCTCGTCCCACTTCTCCTGGGTCAAAAGCTTGCGCTCGACCACGACGATCTGGTGCAGCGACTTGCCGCTTCTGTAGCCCTCGCGTGCGATCTCGGCGCAAAGCTTGTAGCCGAGCAGCGGCTTCAGCACCGTGACGATGCCGAGCGAGTTCAGCACGATGTTGCGGGTGTGCTCCTCGTTGGCGGTGATGCCGACGACGCAGTTCTCGCGCAGGCTGTTCACCGCGCGCTCCATGGTGCGGATCGAGAAGAACAGCGCGAACGATATCACCGGCTCCATCACGTTGAGCTGGAGCTGGCCTGCCGAGGCCGCAAGCGTCACCGTCGTGTCGAGACCGATGACGAGGAAGCTGGTCTGGTTCACGACCTCGGGGATGACGGGATTGACCTTGCCGGGCATGATCGAGGAGCCGGGCTGCAGCTGAGGCAGGTTGATCTCGTTGAAGCCGGCGCGGGGACCCGAAGCGAGCAGGCGGATGTCGTTGCAGATCTTCGTCAGCTTGCTGGCCGTGCGCTTGAGGACGCCGGACAGCTGCACATAGGCCCCGGTGTCGGAGGTCGCTTCGACCAGATCGCCGGCAAGCACGAAGTCTACGCCGGTGAGCTCACCGAGGTGCCGGACCGCCAGCTGGGGATAGCCGACGGCCGCGGTCACGGAGGTGCCGATCGCCGTGGCGCCGAGATTGATCTCGCGCAGCAGAGCACGCGCTTCCGAGATGCGCTCGACCTCCTCGCCGATGGTGGTGCCCCAGCCCCTGAACTCCGCGCCGAGCGACATCGGCACCGCATCCTGCAGATGCGTGCGGCCCATCTTCAGCACGCGGTCGAATTCGCGGCCCTTGGCGAAGAAGGCCTCCTGGAGCTGGCGCAACGCCGTCATGTAGCTCTCGAGCCGCAGGATCAACGCCAGGCGAAAGGCCGTCGGATAGGTGTCGTTGGTCGACTGGCCGTAATTGACGTGATCGTTGGGGCTGACGTGCTGGTAGTCGCCCTTGGCAAAGCCGAGCGATTCCAGCGCGAGATTGGCGATCACCTCATTGGCGTTCATGTTGGTGGAGGTGCCGGCGCCGCCCTGGATGAAGTCCGTGACGAACTGGTCCATCATGTCCCCGGCGATAACGCGGTCACAGCCGAGGATGATGGCGTCCGCGACCTTGGCATCGATCGCGCCGAGATCGCGATTGGCCATGGCGGCGGCCTTCTTGACGTAGCCAAGCGCCTTCACGAAGTAAGGCTCCTGGTTCATCGGAATGCCGGTGATGTGGAAGTTCTCCTTACCCCGGATGGTCTGGACGCCGTAGTAGATGTCGTCGGCGATCTCACGCTGTCCGAGGAAGTCCTGCTCCGTCCGGCTCATGGGCGCTCCTTGTTGCTTACGCGCAAGGCCCACGTCAGTTCAGGCACAGCGCGCTGGTCACGAACGTGTCGGTACGGCAATCGTCCGGCTTGCGCGGCCGTCCCGGAATCAGGACCTTGGCCGAGCATTTTTCGGCGGAATCGGCATTCAGGCTCTTGCCTTCCTTGTAGCCCTTGCTCTGGCAGAGCTGGTCGGCCGCCTGCTTGCAGTCGGGCGCTCCGTTCGAGGAGGCCGGGCAGGCGATGCGGCCCGACACCATGGTCGAGGGCTTGGCCAGCCGCGACAGATCGTTCATGGTCTCGCTCGGGCTTTTGATCGGCGGCAGGATCGAGGGCAGCTTCTCGAACAGCTTGCCCATTTCATTGATCAACCCGGAATTTTCCCCAGGCGCCGGTGACACGGATGGCGCAGGGGACGACGGCGCTGGCGCGGCCCGAATATCCTGCCCCTGGATCCCGAGCGCAGGCGGGGCGGATTGCGTCTGCCCCGTCCCGCCGCCGAGCAGGAGCAGCAGCGCCGCTGACATCAACGTTCCGAACCACACGGCCGGATTGCCGGATCGAACCATCATGATGGCAACCGTAGCCGAAGCCGGCGCGGCGGCAAAGCGCCGCGGCTCTAGATCAGCTTGATGGCAATGACGAAGCCGAGCACCAGCACGATGGCGCCCAGCGCAACCCACAATCCGAGATGCCGTTCGATCCTGACCCGGATCCAATCGCCATAGCGGTTGAGCAGGATCGCGACCACGAAGAAGCGTCCGCCGCGCGCGACGATCGAGCACAGGATGAACAGGATGATGTTGTAGCCGGCGAAGCCCGAGGTGATGGTGACGAGCTTGTACGGGATCGGCGTCAGCCCCTTGAGCAGGATGATCACCGCGCCCCATTCCGCATAGGAGGCGCGGAAGGCGTCGACCTTGTCGGCGAGGCCGTAGACCTGGATCAGCCATTGGCCGACCGAGTCGAACAGCAGCGCGCCGATGGCATAGCCGACGATGCCGCCGAGCACCGAGGTGACGGTGCAGACCGCGGCATAGAGCCAGGCGCGCTGCGGACGCGCCAGGGACATCGGAATGAGCATCACATCCGGCGGGACCGGAAAGAAGGAGCTTTCGGCAAAGGACACGATGCCCATGATCCAGAGCGCGTAGGGCTTGTGGGCGGCGTCGATACACCAGTCGTAGATACGTTTCAGCATGGCGCCGCGATGAAGCACCATGGGACGGATTTGTCCATGCCAGGATTGAGGCGAATGATGAGGATTCTAGTGGCGCTTGCGCGCGCCGCGGCCCTCGAGCGCGACAATTGGCCGCCTGGCAGCAACACGTGGTGACGCGACTTTGGGCAGCTTCATCGGTGATTTCGGCAGCTTCTCGGCAATGCCGAGCAGGTCTTCGCGCCGGGTCATCTCGCGCCAGACGTCCTCGGGACGTACCCCGGCCGAGGCCCACAGCACCGTGAGATTGTAGAGCAAGTCGGCGCTTTCCCGGATCACGGCCTCGCTGTCGCCATTGACCGCGTCGATGACGACTTCGATGGCCTCTTCGGCCAGCTTCTTCGCCATTTTGGACGGCCCGCGCTGAAACAGCCGCGCCGTGCGCGACGTTGCCGGATCAAGGTCTCTGGCCGCGAGCACAGCCAGATATAGCCGCTCAAGCGAATCACTCATGGTACTCGAAACTACTCTAAACAAATGGCGGGCGTGTTAACGCACGACAAGAAAAGCGGAAAACGGGCCGGCGCGGCAAGCGCGACGGCCTCTTGTTCGGGGCAGGTCCCCGTCGCCCGCCGCTCAGTAGCAGGTCGAAATGTAGCCTTGGCCGCCCCGCGCAGACTGGTAGGGGCCGCCGCAACGATGGAACGGGCGCGGGCCAATATAGGAGTCGCCGCCGTAGTAGACGGGACCGTCGGCGTAGTAGACCGGGCCGCCATAATAGGGAGCATCGTAGGCGTAGGCGTTCCGAGTGGCGGCGATCGCAAGGCCGGTGCCGACGGCGCCGGCAATGGCCGCGCCAGCAAGAGCAGCGCCACCCCCGCCATGCCAATGGCGACCGCCCGCAAACGACGCGGTGGGGGCGACGGTGCTCAGCGCCAGCACGGCAGCGGTTGCGAGAATGGCCTTGCGGCCGGCAAGCTTCGAAAATCTGTCGAACATGTTCCGGACCCTCCTTGGGGCTGAATGGGTGCCTCTAGACAGGCTCATGTCTTTCAAACCCGCACCACCCAAATTGGGTTCCCCGACCCCAACAGAAGCTGAACGGGGTTGCGTAACGATGCCGCAACGCCGCTCATCCGCCGTTCATGTTGGCGCGCGCACGGTCGTCGCCGGCCGGCGCTGCAAGCGTCACGAAATCACAACAATGCGGGACCGGCGCAACTGATGTCAGGACTCAAGACCGCCCTTCACGGCCTCCTCGCTCTTTCGATCTCGCTTGCAGCACTGATTGCAAGCGATCTCAGCGCGGCCGAGGCCACCACGCCCTCCGTTGCGATCCACTTCACCTTCGACCGGGCGCCGGACGCGAGCATGGCGCCGTTCTTCCTGGCGGCGAAGGACGGCAGGTTCGGCGCCGAGCGTCTCAACGTGTCCTTCAACAGCGCAAGCGGATCGCAGGAAGCGCTCGCGCGCGTTGCCAAGGGCGACAGCGAGCTTGCGCTCGTCGACATCAATGAGCTGATCCGCTTTCGAGACAAGCAAGACGCCGCGCCGGTCAAGGCGGTGTTCGCGCTGTTCAACCGCACGCCTTACGCGATCATCGCGCGCAGGAGCCGCGGCATCCAGGTGCTGCCCGATCTCGACGGCAAGACCGTGGGCGTTGCCGATGGGGATCTGTCAATGCGGCTATGGCCGGCGCTGGCGCAACAGAACGGCATCAAGGCATCGCGCGTCAAATTCCACAAGATCAGTGCGGCGGTGCGCGAGCCGATCCTGTCCGCGGGACAGGTCGATGCTGTCGCCGGCTTGAGTTATCTCTCGGCGGTGAACCTGCGCGATCGCGGCGTCCCCGGAGCCGATCTCGTCGTGCTGCGCTTTGCGGACTATGGCTGCGAGGCCTATGGCTTTGCCGTGGCGGTCAATCCCGTTTTCGCCGCAGCAAAGCCGGCCGCCGTGAAGGGCTTCGTCCGTGCCTTGATGGCTGGCGTCAGCGCCACCGTCAGGGAGCCGGAACGTGCGGCGGAGGAGGCGGCGAGCCGCATCGACGGCGGCGACCGCAACCTCGAGCTGGAGCGCCTGCGCGCGGTCCTCGTCGACAACATCCTGACCGAGGAAGTCAGACGCAACGGCCTCGGCGGCGTCGAGCCGGCGCGCCTGGAGAGCTCGATCGATCAGATCGCGCAGGACTTCAAGTTCCGCAAGCGGCCCGCGGCGGGCGATATCTTCGACGATCAATACCTGCCGCCGGCGGCGGAGCGGACGATCAACTGAGCCAAACCGAAGCTGGCGCTGTATCTCGGGGCGTTCCCTGCTTAGAATGTGGGCCCCGTCGCCGCCGAGTCCCTCGCCCGAATGTCCATCCTCCGTCTCTACACCCGCGTTCTCGAATTGCTCGGCAGCGAGGCACGGCTGGGCTGGCTGCTCGCGGTCGCCAATCTCCTGCTCGCAGGGTCGCAATTCGCCGAGCCGGTGCTGTTCGGCCGGATCGTCGACGTGCTCTCGGGCAAGACCGTGGCGGGCTCCAACTCGGCCTGGCCCTTCCTGGCCGCCTGGGTCGCGTTCGGACTCTTCACCATCGCCTGCAGCGCGCTCGTTGCCTGGCAAGCCGACCGGCTCTCGCACCGCCAGCGCCAGGCCGTGCTGACTGACTATTTCGAGCACATCCTGCAACTGCCCCTGACCTTCCATTCCGGCACCCATTCCGGACGGCTGATGAAGGTCATGCTCAACGGCACGGATGCGCTGTGGCGGCTCTGGCTCGGGTTCTTCCGCGAGCACTTTGCCGCAATCCTCTCGGTCGTGGTCCTGCTGCCGCTGTCGCTCTACCTGAACTGGCGGCTCGCGATTCTGCTGTTCGTGCTCTGCATCGTCTTCACTGCGCTCACCACTTTCGTGGTGCGCAAGACCTTCGGCATGCAGATGGAGGTCGAGGAACGCTACAGCGAGCTCTCCGCGCGCGCCTCGGACGCACTCGGCAACGTCGCGCTGGTGCAGAGTTTCGTGCGCGTCGAGTCCGAGGTGAAGGGGCTGCGTTCCGTCGCCGACGAGCTGCTGGCCGCGCAGATGCCGGTGCTGTCGTGGTGGGCGCTGGTCACGGTGATCACGCGCGCCTCCACCACCATCACGGTGCTCGCGATCTTCACGTTCGGCATCGCGCTGCACGACCGGGGATTGACGTCGGTCGGCGAGATCGTGATGTTCGTGAGCTTCGCGACGATGCTGATCCAGAAGCTCGAGCAGGTCGTCAGCTTCATCAACAGCGTGTTCATGGAAGCTCCGCGCCTGCGCGAATTCTTCAATGTGCTCGACGCGGTGCCCGCGGTGCACGACCGGCCGGATGCAATCGACGCCGGCAGGCTGTCGGGCCTCGTCGAGTTCAACGACGTCACGTTCTCCTACGACGGCAAGCGGCCGGCGATCGAGGACCTCACTTTCACCGCGCTGCCCGGCCAGACCATTGCGCTGGTCGGTCCGACCGGCGCCGGCAAGTCGACCGCCATTGCGCTGTTGCATCGCGCCTTCGACCCTCAGTCCGGCGTCATCAAGGTCGACGGCATGGATGTGCGCGGCGTCACGCTGACCTCGCTGCGGCGAAACATCGGCGTCGTGTTCCAGGAAGCGTTGCTGTTCAACCGCTCGATCGCGGAGAATCTGCGCGTCGGCAAGCCGGACGCGACCGAGGCCGAGATGCGCAAGGCGGCGGAGCGCGCCCAGGCGCTCGAATTCATCGAGCGCAGCGGCGGCTTCGAGACCAATGCCGGCGAGCGCGGCCGTATGCTTTCCGGTGGCGAGCGCCAGCGCCTGTCCATCGCCCGGGCGCTGCTGAAGGATCCGCCGATCCTGATCCTGGATGAAGCCACCAGCGCGCTCGACGCCGTCACCGAAACCAAGGTGAATGCCGCTCTCGACGAAGTGATGAAGGGCCGCACCACCTTCGTGATCGCCCACCGTCTTTCGACCATCCGCAATGCGACCCGCATTCTGGTGTTCGAGAACGGACGCGTGATCGAAAATGGAACTTTCGATGAACTCGTGGCCAAAGGCGGCCATTTCGCCGCGCTCGCCAGGGCCCAGTTCATGGTGCAGGAGAGCACACGGGCCGGCGTGACGGCGGCCGAGACTGCTGCGACGGCTTCCGAATCACCCTAGCAAGCCCTCACAGCATCGTCGAAATTCGGCCTATTTCATCGCGGAATACCGCACCAATCCCCCTATTCTCGACGCATCAGGCGGTATAGGTTTGCGACGCCGCAAGCGGCGGCGCTGGATCTCAAAACCGAACATCAGATCACGAGACCCGCCCCCCGGGCGGATCTCCAAGGACCGGAAATCGGATAGTGCACGCCCTTCGCCCGCTGCTTCGCAGATCGCTGTTCAACCTGTTCGCCGCGGGCATCGCATGTACCGCATTGCTCGCGCCGCGCGCGGCAAGTGCCGAAGCGCTGCTGCTGATCGAGGCAGACAGCGGCAAGGTGTTGCAAGCGGACAACGCGACCATTCCCTGGTACCCCGCTTCCGTCACCAAGATCATGACCGCCTACGTGACCTTGAGGGCGGTCAAGGACGGCAGGCTCACGCTGGACTCGCTGCTCACGGTGTCGCCGGTTGCAGCCTCGCAATCGCCCTCGAAGATGGGCTTCCCGCCGGGAACGCAGGTCACGGTCGACAACGCGCTGAAGATGATGATGGTCAAGTCTGCGAACGACATGGCCGTGGTCCTCGCCGAAGGCGTCGGCGGCTCGGTCGACGGCTTCTCCGCGATCATGAACGACACCGCCCGGAAGCTCGGCATGACGCAGACGAGCTACGTCAATCCGAACGGCCTGCCCGCCGACGGCCAGATCACGTCGGCGCGCGATCTCGGCATTCTGGCGCGCGCGTTCCTGCGGGATCTTCCGGAATACGAATACTTCGTGCACATCCCGGCAATCCGCTTCGGCAAGCGCGTCACCGGCAATTTCAACAAGCTGATCGGCCGCTATCCCGGCGCCGACGGTTTCAAGACCGGGTTCATCTGCGCCTCCGGATATAATCTCGTGGCATCAGCGACGCGCAACGGGCGCCGGCTGATCGCGGTGGTGCTCGGCGCCAGTTCCGGCACCGCGCGCGCCGTGAAGGCTGCGCAGCTGCTGGAGCGCGGCTTCACTCAGGACAATCTCACCTGGCTGAGGCCCTCGCTCGGCACCGTCGACAATCTCGTGCCCGTCGACGCCACGCCACCGAACCTGCGCGACGAGATGTGCGGTCCGCACCGCAAGCGGCCGGCCAGCGACGACGACGGTGCACTGATTGCCGCCAATGGCGGAGCGCCCGGATCGGCCTCGGCCACCGGCGGCGAGGCCCAGGTCACGTTCTTCACGGCAGGTCTGCAGCCGCCGCTGATGAGAGCCTCCGAGCTGATGGCCTCGGCCCCGACGCCAACCGAGCCCGTGCTGGTCTATACGGGCCCGACCCGCACCGGCACGGCGCTGATCGCCGCAGTCGCGGCTGACGCCGACAAGCAGGCAGCGTCGAAACCACGCGGCAAGAAGTCGCGCGTCGCCAACAAGCCCAAGGATGGAGGCAAGGACGGAGGCAAGGACGCCGGCAAGGACACCAAGACGGCGGCGACGAAGCCGGATACCAAGCTCAAGCCCGAAGCCAGATCTGAAGCCAAGTCCGAAGCGAAGAGCGGCGCCAAGGGTGACACCAAGGGTGACACCAAGGCCGCAGCCAAGCCGGCAGCGCCCAAGCATGCCGCAACCAAGCAGGATGCGGCGGCGAAGCCCGCCGAGAAGCCTGCGGCGAGCGATCAGGCGGCGAAGCCTGCCAAGCCCAAGGCCGCGACGAAGCCCGCCGCTGCCGCCAAGCCGGCCAACAACAGTTAACGCCGCCCAGAAATAAAAACCGCAGGCTGCCTCGCACCCGCGCAGCTACGGTTTGTGACGATTCCAGTAGCGACGCCCCGACCTTTGCCCTAAGCCACAACGGCTTGCCACCCGTTCCGGCAGGCTGGATACTGGCGGCAATGAGGCAAGCCCGAGACACAACGGGCTCTGGTCAATGAGGGGAGTCTTCCATGGAGCGCATCTGGCTCAAACAATATCCGCCCGGCGTGCCTGCCGATATCGAGCCGACCCAATATGCATCGCTGGTCGACCTGCTGGAGGAGAGCTTCACCAAGTTCGCCGACCGCAAGGCATTCATCTGCATGGACAAGTCGATCAGCTATCGCGACCTCGACCAGATGTCGGTTGCGCTCGCTGCCTACCTGCAGGGCCGTGGACTCCAGCGCGGCGCCCGCGTCGCGATCATGATGCCGAACGTCCTGCAATACCCGGTCGCGACCGCTGCCGTGCTGCGCGCCGGATATGCTGTCGTGAACGTCAACCCGCTTTACACCCCGCGCGAGCTCGAGCACCAGCTCAAGGATTCGGGCGCCGAAGCCATTATCGTGCTGGAGAACTTCGCGCACACGGTCGAGCAGGTGATCGCGAAGACGCAGGTCAAGCACGTCATCGTCGCCAGCATGGGCGACCTGCTCGGCTTCAAGGGCGTGATCGTCAACCTCGTCGTCCGCCGCATCAAGAAGATGGTACCGGCTTGGTCGCTGCCTGGCTCCGTGTCCTTCAATGACGCGGTCTCGGCCGGCCGCGGCATGACCTTCAACAAGCCGAAGCTGTCGCCGGGCGACGTCGCCTTCCTGCAATATACCGGCGGCACCACCGGCCTCTCCAAGGGCGCCACCCTGCTCCACCGCAACATCGTCGCCAACGTCTTGCAGAACGACGCCTGGCTCCAGCCGGCGCTCGCGGCGCCGCCGCATGTCGATCAGCTCATGGTCGTGTGCGCGCTGCCGCTCTATCACATCTTCGCGCTCACGGCCTGCTACCTGCTCGCGGTACGCGCCGGCGGCTGCAATCTCCTGATCCCCAACCCGCGCGACATTCCCGGATTCATCAAGGAGCTGGCGAAATACCAGGTCAACAGCTTCCCGGCCGTGAACACGCTCTACAACGGGCTGATGCAGCACCCCGATTTCAAGAAGCTCGATTTCACCAAGCTCAAGATCTCCAACGGCGGCGGCATGGCGGTGCAGCGCCCCGTCGCTGACCAGTGGAAGGCGATCACCGGTTGCTTCATCGCCGAAGGCTACGGCCTGTCGGAGACCTCGCCGACCCTGACCTGCAATCCCGCGACCGCGACCGAGTTTTCGGGATCGATCGGCATTCCCGTGCCCTCGACCTGGATCTCGATCCGCGACGATGATGGCAACGAAGTCCCGCTCGGTCAGCCCGGCGAGATCTGCGCCAAGGGTCCGCAGGTGATGTCGGGCTACTGGAACAGGCCCGACGAGACCGCCAAGGTCATGACGGCGGACGGCTATTTCCGCACCGGCGACATCGGCATCATGGACGAGCGGGGCTACACCAAGATCGTGGACCGCAAGAAGGACATGATCCTGGTCTCCGGCTTCAACGTCTATCCGAACGAGATCGAGGAAGTGATCGCGAGCCATCCGGGCGTGCTCGAATGCGCCGTCATCGGCATCCCTGATTCCAAGTCGGGTGAGGCGGTGAAGGCCTTCGTGGTGAAGAAGGACCCGAACCTCACTGCCGAGGCGGTGATCAAGTTCTGTCACGAGCAGCTCACCGGCTACAAGGTGCCCAAGCACATCGAATTCCGCAACGACCTGCCGAAAACCAACGTCGGCAAGATCCTGCGCCGGCAGCTCCGCGACGAGAAGAAGGCGGAGGCGGCGTAAGTCTGCCCTCCGGTCCATGACCGACCCGGACGACGTTGGCCCGGCCGGCATTCTCGCGTTCTGGCGCGAGGCCGGCCGCGAGTGTTGGTACGCGCGCGATGAGGCTTTCGACGCGGAAATCAGGCGCCGCTTTCTCGCGCTCTGGCACAAGGCGGTCGCCGGGGAACTGGCGGCCTGGGAGGCGAGCGACGATGGGGCGCTGGCACTCGTCATTCTGCTCGATCAGTTTCCGCGCAACATGTTCCGCGGCACGCCCCAAGCCTTTGCCAGCGATGCGCTGGCGCGCGACGTTGCCCGTCGCGCCATCGAACGGGGCGCCGATCGCAGGATCGAGCCGGCCCTGCTCGAATTCCTCTACATGCCTTTCATGCATTCCGAGCACCTGGCGGACCAGGAGCACTGCGTTGCGCTGTTCGAACGCGCCGGCGACGCCGAGAGCCTGAAATACGCCCGGGACCACGCGGATATCATCCGCCGCTTCGGCCGCTTTCCCCACCGCAACAGCATTCTTGGCCGCGAGACTTCGCCGGACGAACAGGCTTTCCTGGACGGAGGCGGCTTTGCCGGCTGACCTGACCGTGAACGCCGGGGCGCCCCTTGCTGCTTCCGCGGCAGGCAATATTGTGCAGGCCCGCTTCAAGGTCTAAAACGCGGGACCGATTTCCAGGGAGAGTGACGATGGCGATCCAGATTGGCGACAAGCTGCCCGAGGCGAAATTCCGCGTGATGACGGCGGAAGGTCCCCAGGTGAAGACCACCGACGATATCTTCAAGGGTAAGAAGGTGGCGTTGTTCGCGGTGCCCGGCGCCTACACCGGCACCTGCCACAAGATGCATCTGCCGAGCATCTTCCTCAACGCCTATGCGATGAAGGACAAGGGCATCGACACCATCGCCATCGTCTCCGTCAACGACGCCTTCGTCATGAACGCCTGGAAGCGCGACACCGACCAGCGCGACGAGGCCGTCTTCCTCGCCGACGGCAATGCCGACTTCACCAAGGCGATCGGCATGGAGCTCGACGCCTCCGCCAACGGCCTCGGTATCCGCTCCAAGCGCTATTCGATGCTGGTCGAGGACGGCGTGGTCAAGAAGCTGAACCTCGAGGCGATGCCCGGCAAGGTCGAGGTCTCCGGCGGGGATACGCTGCTGGGGCAGCTGTAAGACTCTGGTCATTCCGGGGCGCGCGCAGGGCGAGCCCCGGAATGACACCTACTCCGTCACCCGCTGCTGCAACCGCGCCATGGCTATGCCGTCGCGGGCGAGCTGGTCGGCCCGCTCGTTCTCGGGGTGGCCGGCATGGCCCTTGACCCAGTGCCAGCGGACTTCGTGCTGCTTCAGCGCGGCATCCAGGCGCTGCCACAGCTCGACATTCTTCACCGGCTTCTTGTCGGCGGTGCGCCAGCCGTTGCGCTTCCAGCCGAAGATCCAGCCCGTGATGCCTTGTCGGACATACTGGCTGTCGGTGTAGAGATCGACCGTGCACGGCTTCTTCAGCGCTTCGAGCGCGGAGATCGCCGCCATCAGTTCCATCTGGTTGTTGGTGGTATGCCGCTCGCCGCCGTTCAGCTCCTTTTCCTTGTCGCCGAACTTCAGGATCGCGCCCCAGCCGCCCGGGCCGGGATTTCCCGAGCAGGCGCCATCGGTATAGATCGTGACATTGGGACGCTCGCTCACGCCACCAGCCCCGATGGCATCAGCCCATAGTCGCGTGCGCTCGCCACGCTCTGGTGGAAGCGCAATTTGCGGACATATTCCAGAGGATCCTTTGGCTTGACCAGCGCGCCCGGCGGCACGTTGAGCCAGTCGACCAGCCGCGTCAGCAGGAAACGGATCGCGGCGCCGCGCGCCAGCAGCGGCAGCGCCGCCTCTTCCGCCGAGGTGAGCTTTCGCACGCGGCCATAGGCGTTGAGGAAGGCGCGCGCCTTGGTGACGTTGAAGGAATGATCCGGCTCGAAGCACCAGGCGTTGAGGCAGATGGCGACGTCATAAGCCAGCATGTCGTTGCAGGCGAAGGTGAAGTCGATGATCCCCGAGAGCTTGTCGCCGAGAAAGAAGACATTGTCGTTGAAGAGATCTGCGTGGATGACGCCTTCCGGCAGATCGGTGGGCCAGATCCCGCTCGAGAGATGATCGAGCTCGGCGGCAAGAAAGTCGCGCAGGCCCGGCTGCACCTCGTCGGCGCGGTTCGAAGCCGCATCGAACAGCGGCCGCCAGCCGGAAACCGAGAGCGCATTGGCGCGCCGGATTGCAAAACTGGCGCCGGCCAGATGCATCCTTGCCAGCCCCTCGCCGACGCCGGCGCAATGCGCCGCATTCGGCTTGCGCGGCCAGACGCCTTCGAGAAAGGTGATGATCGCGGCGGGCCGGCCTGCGAGCTCGCGCAGCGACTCGCCGTCGCGTCCCTTCACGGGCAGCGGGCAATTGACGCCGTGCTCGGCAAGATGCGTCATCAGCGCCAGGAAGAACGGCAGGTCGTTCTTCGCCACGCGCTTCTCGTAGAGCGTGAGGATGAATGATCCCTTGCCGGTGTGCAGCAGGAAGTTGGAATTCTCGACGCCCTCGGCGATGCCCTTGTAGGAGAGCAATTCGCCGAGATCGTACTGTTTCAGGAAATCCGCAAGCTCGTCGGCGGCGACGTCGGTGTAGACCGCCATGAACGATCACTCGGCGGCGGCTTCGGGGCGCACCTGGCGCGGAAGCGGGAAGAACTCGTTTTCTTCCGCGGCCGAGACCGTCTCCACATGCAGCGTGAAGCGCTCGGCGAAGGCGTCCATGATCTCCTCGACGATGACTTCCGGCGCCGACGCGCCCGCGGTGATGCCGAGGCTCTTGATGTTCTCGAACCTGCTCCAGTCGAGGTCGGTTGCGCGCTGCGCCAGCACCGCGATCTTGCAGCCCTCTCGCTCGGCGACTTCGCGCAGGCGCTGCGAGTTCGACGAGTTGGGCGCGCCGACCACGATCAGCGCGTCCACCACAGGCGCCACCTTCTTCACCGCGAGCTGGCGGTTGGTGGTCGCATAGCAGATGTCTTCCTTGTGCGGCCCGTTGATGTTCGGGAAGCGCTCCTTGAGCAGCGCGACGATCTCCGCGGTGTCGTCGATCGACAGCGTGGTCTGGGTCACGAAGGCGAGGTTGTTGGGGTCCTTCGGCGTGATGGTCTTGGCGTCCTCGGCGGTCTCGATCAGGGTGACGGCGCCGGGCGGCAATTGGCCGAGCGTGCCGACCACCTCGGGATGATGGGAGTGGCCGATCAGGAAGATCTCGCGACCCCGCTTGAAATGGATCGCGGCCTCGCGGTGCACCTTCGTCACCAGCGGGCAGGTCGCATCCAGTGAGAACAGGTTGCGGGACTGGGCGTCGGCTGGAACCGATTTGGGCACGCCGTGCGCCGAGAACACCACGGGAGCGCTGGTGTTTTCCGGGATCTCTGCCAGCTCCTCGACGAAGATGGCGCCCTTCTTCTTCAACCCGTCGACGACATACTTGTTGTGCACAATCTCGTGGCGAACATAGACGGGGGCGCCGTATTTATCGAGCGCCCGCTCCACGGTGTCGATCGCCCGGACCACCCCGGCACAGAAGCCGCGGGGAGAACAAAGCACGATCTTGAGGTCTGGTTTGGCTGACATTGAGCGATCTCGTGACCGAATCGCCCGTTTCGCCTTGTGGCAGGGGGCGGTCGATGGATGGATTGGGGCTTAAAACTGTCGGCTTGAACCTTACAGCGGTTCAAAGGGAATTGGGCCCCCTTTCGGGCGGTGTCAAGGCACTATCTATAGCGGAACCATTGCGTGGCTACCCCCTCCCGGCTTATATAGCGCGAATTCCCTGTCATCGTTGATGACTACCGGTTTCGCCTCCAGAGGGGTGGGCGAAGCACAAAGGAGATTTGCCATGAGCAACGCACCTCTGATGCCCAAGGCGACCGCCGTCTGGCTGCTCGACAACACCGCGCTGACCTTCGACCAGGTCGCCGATTTCACCAAGATGCATCCCCTCGAGGTGCGCGCGATCGCCGACGGCGACGCGGCCCAGGGCATCAAGGGCATGGATCCCCTCTCCAACGGCCAATTGACCCGCGAGGAGATCGAGAAGGGTGAGAAGAACCCGGACTACCGGCTCCGCCTCCAGGAGAGCAAGGTGGTGCTGCCGCCCCAGCCCAAGCGCAAGGGACCGCGCTACACCCCGGTGTCGCGCCGCCACGAGCGCCCGAGCGCCATCCTCTGGCTGCTGCGCAACCACCCCGAGCTCAAGGACGCCCAGATCATGCGCCTGGTCGGCACCACCAAGAGCACGATCGCTAGCGTGCGCGACCGTACCCATTGGAACACGTCGGCGTTGACCCCGATCGATCCGGTCACGCTCGGCCTCTGCTCGCAGATCGAGCTCGATTTCGAGGTGCAGCGCGCCGCCAAGGAAAAGCCGATCGACGCGGCCTATGGCGGCGCCACCCTGCTGCCGGCCTCCGAGACCACCCGCAAGGACGAGTACGAGCCCGCGGAGAAGTCCAGCGACGACCTCAACGTGGACGCCGTATTCGCCAAGCTGAAGACGCTCGGCGGCAAGAAGCACGAAGACGAGGAGGAGTAAGGCTCCTCTTCATTCGCATCGAAGGCAAAGAAAAAACGCGGCAGGGACACCAGCCGCGTTTTTGTTTGTGCGCCCTGGTTCGGGCGTCGCGTCAGAACTTATACGTCACGCCCGCGCCGACCAGCCACGGATCGATGTGCGCGGTGCCGGTGACCGGCAACCCGCTGACGGTCGCGCTGTAGTTCGGACGCAGCCAGAGCTTCTTGACGTCGACGTTGAGACCCCAGTGCCGGTCGATCATGTAATCGAAGCCGAACTGGACGGCGCCGCCCCAGGCGTTGCTGACGTGCAGGTTGGTGGTGGTGGCGACGATCGCGGGGGGACCGGCGATTGCGGCAGGCACATTCGCGGCGGAATTGTTGAAGAACACGGTGTAGTTCACGCCCGCACCGATATAGGGCTTGAACGCGCCGAAATTGTCGAAGTGATATTGCAGCGTCAGCGTTGGCGGCAGCAGCGTGGTCTTGCCGATCGGCAGGTTCGCCAGCGAGCCGGTGCCGCTGATCGAATGCCGGGTCACACCCAGGATCAGCTCGGCCGCGATGTTCTTGGTGAAGAAATAGCTGATGTCGAGCTCGGGGACGACCTGATCGCTGATCGAGAGGCCGGAATTGGGTGACGAGAGCGAAGGCACGCCCGCCACGGTGACGCTGCTGCCGCCGCCATCGGGCAACACGCCCAGCGCGCGCAGGCGGATCATCCACGGATTGAACGCCTCCACCGGCGGCGGCGCCTTCTTGTAGACCGGCAGATCGGCAGCCTGCGCCGAGGCAAGAGTGCCCACGAGCATCGCGCCAATTGTGGCGAGCCGCGCCAGGTTTCTCGTCGTTCTATGCATTTCAATCCCCTTCAGCCATCTCTCGCGCATCGTCGCGCGACACGAGCGTCAGAGCAGAAAGGGGGGCGTGAAGGATTTGACGCCGATCAAATCAGGACAAGCGCGCCACGATTTGGCCGCGGCGTTGCAATTGTGTCACGGAAAGCCTGACGAATGGGCGCGTGGCGCAGCACCATAGTGCCGCGGCTCACATCACGGCCGCACGGGATTGTTCAGCATGTATTCGCCGAGATCGCGCTGGCGGCGGTCGGCGCGGGCGACGGCGGCATTGCGCTGGACGTCCCGATCCTTCCGGCAGGCCACGTATTCCGGCGAACCTTGCGCATAGCCCCGGCCCTGGCAGACCGCGTCATCGTCGTCGCCGCCCACCGCCACCGGCGTCTGGTAGCGCGCGGAGCAGGCAGCGAGTGCGAGGGCTAGCAGGGAGATTGCCCCATACTGCGCGAGCTTGGCTGACATTGGTCGTCCCGTCTCATTCATCATTGCCGGGCTTGGCCCGGCAATCCATCGAAATCAAGGCAATTGCTTGCTCATTGATGGATGCCCGGGTCAAGCCCCGGCATGACGGAAGAGCAAACTCACACCCGCCCCTTCAGGGCCTCCCCGATCTCCTCGAGCGCCTTGGGGTCCTCGATCGTCGCCGGCATGGTCCAGGACTCGCCGTCGGCGATCTTCTTGATGGTGCCGCGCAAGATCTTTCCGGAGCGCGTCTTGGGCAGGCGACCGACGGTGATGGCGAGCTTGAAGGCGGCGACCGGGCCGAGCTTGTCGCGCACCAATGCGATGATCTCCTTCTCGATCTCGGCGGGCGCGCGTTTCACGCCGGCCTTGAGCACGAGGAAGCCGCAGGGCACCTCGCCCTTGATCGCGTCCTTGACGCCGAGCACGGCGCATTCGGCGACGTCGGGATGCGAGGCCAGAATCTCCTCCATGCCGCCGGTGGAGAGCCGATGCCCGGCGACGTTGATGATGTCGTCGGTGCGGCCCATGACGAAGACATAGCCGTCGTCGTCCTTGTAGCCGGCATCGGACGTTTTGTAATAGCCGGGAAATTCGCTGAGATAGGCCTCCTTGAAGCGCTCGTCCTGATTCCACAGCGTCGGCAGGCAGCCCGGCGGCATCGGCAGCCTGATGACGATCGAGCCCATGGTGTTGGGACCTACCGGCTTGGCCGCTTCATCGACCACGTCGACCTGGTATCCCGGCATCGGCACCGTCGGCGAGCCGTGCTTCACCGGCAGCATGCCGAGCCCGACCGGATTGCCGGCGATGCACCAGCCGGTCTCGGTCTGCCACCAATGGTCGATCACCGGCACCTTCAGCTGCTGCTCCGCCCATTCCACCGTCGGCGGATCGGCGCGCTCGCCGGCGAGGAACAGCGTGCGGAACTTGGTGAGATCATATTGCCGGATGAATTTTCCTTCCGGATCCTCTTTCCGGATCGCGCGGAATGCGGTCGGCGCCGTGAAGAAGGCGACGGCCTTGTGCTCGCTGATGACGCGCCAGAATGCGCCGGCATCGGGCGTGCCGACCGGCTTGCCCTCATACATGATGGTGGTCGCGCCGTGGAACAGCGGCCCGTAGACGATGTAGCTGTGGCCGACCMCCCAGCCGATGTCGGAGCCGCACCACCAGACTTCCCCCGGCTTGACGCCATAGAGGTTGAACATCGACCATTTCACTGCAACGAGGTGCCCGCCATTGTCGCGCACGACGCCTTTCGGAATGCCCGTCGTACCCGAGGTGTAGAGGATGTAGAGCGGATCGGTGGCGGCAACGGGAACGCAGGGAGCCTTCTTGCCGTCGTTCAGCGCCTTTCGGCGCAGGCTCGCCCAATCATAGTCCCGGCCTGCAGTCAGATCGCAGGTGAGCTGCGGACGTTGCAGCACGATGCAGGCCTTCGGCTTGCTGCCGGCCAGCCTGATCGCCTCGTCGAGCAACGGCTTGTACTGCACGATGCGGCCCGGCTCGATGCCGCAGCTCGCGGAGAGAATAAGCTTCGGCTGGGCGTCGTCGATGCGAGTGGCAAGCTCCTTTGCGGCGAAGCCGCCGAACACCACCGAGTGCACCGCGCCGATCCGCGCGCAGGCGAGCATCGCAACCACCGCCTCGGGCACCATCGGCATATACAGAATGACTCGATCGCCCTTGGCGACGCCAAAATCGTGCATGATGGCGGCAAGCGCCTGCACCTCGTTCAGCAACTCCGCGTAGGTGAGCTTTGTGACCGAATTGGTCAGCGGCGAATCATGGATCAGCGCGAGCTGGTCGGCGCGGCCGCGTTCGACATGGCGGTCGAGCGCGTTGTAGCAGGTGTTGACGACACCGCCGGCGAACCAGCGGCCGTAGGTTCCTTGCGAGGGGTCGAAGATTTTTTTCGGCGACTCGACCCAGTCGATCTCCTTGGCCGCCTCGGACCAGAATCCTTCGGGATCGGCCAGCGAACGCGCGTGGACCTTGTGATAGAGACTCTCGCCCTGGACGTTCATTCCCGCGCTCCCATTCCCTTTTTTCGCTGGCCTTGACCTGACGACCGGACGAACGTCCCGCCATGATCAGGATCAATTGCCGGCTTCTTTGGCGGGTATTTTCCCGGGAATGGGCCGCGGTTCAAGCTGAAAGAACGGGTCATCTCCCTCTCCCGGTTCTTACGGGGCGAGGGACAAGAATCGGCCCTCAGCTTCCCACGGCGTTCAGCCGCTGCAGGCGATCCTGCATGATCTTCTTCAGATCATAGCCGGGACGGCCGAAGCTGGCGTTGCGGGTGGCGATGAAGGCGCGCTGGGTCTTGCGCAGGTCGCCCGCGGAACGTCCTTTCGAGGTCCTCAGCACACGTTCATAGGTCTCGGCGATCTGGCGGTCGAGCACGCCCAGCTGCGGATCGGCACAGATCGCCTTCTCGACCTCGCGTTTGGCCGTGGCGCAATCGAACGACGGGCCGCTATCGTCCGCCGAGCGCGCATGTATCGGACCTGGCGTTGCCGCGCCGAACTTGGCGATCTCGGCGATCATGCTGCGGCGGCCGTTCGCGGCATTCTCGTTGCCGGGGTCCAGCTTGAGCGCCGTCTCGTAGTCGGCCAGCGCCTTCTTGCGCTCCCCCATCTTCTTGTAGAGCACGGCGCGGTTGTTGTACGCCTTGGCGAAGTTCGGATCGAGTTTCAGCGCAGCCTCGTAGTCGCTCAGCGCAGCCCCGAGCTCGCCCTTGAACTGGTAGGAATCGCCGCGATTGGTCAGGAAGTTGGCGCGCTGCTCCCGCCGGATCGCCTGGTCGTAATCGGCGATCGCCTTGTCGTACTCCCCCATCGCAGCATAGGTCAGGCCGCGGTTATCATAATATTCCGGCACCTTCGGATCGAGCCTGATCGCCTCCCCGTCGTCGGCGACTGCCTTGTCGAGCTGGCCGAGCTTCTTATAGGCCGCGCCGCGATTGGTGTAGGTTCGCGCGCGGCTGGGATCGAGCCGCAGCGCCTCATCGAAATTCCTGATCGCCTTCTCGTTGTCGCCGCCGAGATAATAGGCCACGCCGCGGTCGGACCAGGCCTGCGCATCATCCGGCCTCAGCTTGATCGCCTGATCGTAATCCGCCAGCGCCCGGTCGAGTCGGCGCTGACTGGTGTAGACGACGCCGCGCGTCTCATAAGCCTCCGCATCCTCGGGATCGAGCTCGATCGCCTTGGTGAGATCCGCCGCAGCGCGATTGAGATCGCCGCCGGCCTCCCGCAAGATGTCGCCGCGCAGGCGCCAGGCCTTTGCATTCTTGCCGTCGAGCGCGATGGCGCGATCAAGATCGCGCAGCGCCCGCGTGAGGCCACCCGAGGTGCGCGCGTTGGCTTCGGCGCGGACGACGAGAGCCGCGCTGCGATCAGTGGTCGGATTTGAGGCCTGGTCGATGATGACGCTGCATGCCGAGATCAGCTCGGCCGGGTCAGCCTTGCTGCCCAGCACGCACTCGGTGCTCGCAGCGGCCGGAGCGAGAACAAGACTCATTGCCGCGCCAAGGAAGAGGGCGCGAAGCGAGATTTTGCGAGGCGGATGCGTTTGCGCGGAGGCTCGAATGCCGCACATGTTACAGAGCTCCATGACATCGGGTTCTCACCATTGTCGCTGCCGGCAATGGATGGGTTCAAAGAGGGGTTGTCAGGGTACCGGCGCCTCTCTCCGTCGCCCAGCCGCAGGAGAGGCGGCACACCTCAATACCCATCCACGCCGTTGAGCCGTTGCAGCCGCTCCTGCATGGCCTTCTTCAGGTCGTATCCCGGTCGGCCGAAATCGGCATTGCGGCGCGCGATGAACTCATCCTGCTCGCGCTGGAGCGCCTTCGCTTCACCGGCATTGCGCGCCTCGCGGATCACGCGGGCGTTCGATGCAAAGATCTCCCTATCGAGGTCGGCGAGTTCGCGATTGCCGCAGATCGCCTTTTCCACCGCCCGGCGTGCTCGCGCGCAATTGAAACTGGGCTTGCCGGCGATCGCCATCTGCGCGCCGATCCGCTCGAGCTCGCGTGCCATCGCCTTGTGATTTGCCTTGGCCTTCTCGTGGTTCGGATCGATCCTGAGCGCAGCGCCGAAATCCTGCACCGCCTTGGGCTTGTCGCCCTTCTTGAGCCAGAGTTCCCCCCGCGCGTTGAAGACATCCACAAGGGTCGGATCAAGCAGGAGAGCACGGCTGTCGTCAGCGACGGCACGGTCGACTTGGTCGTGCCGCGCATAGAGCGCGCCGCGCGCGATCAGGGCCTTGATCAGGTCCGCCTTCGCCGTCTTCTCATTGTCGATCACGGCGGCGCAGGCCGTGGCTGCCTTGTCCAGGTCGTCGGCCGCGGTGGCCGCGAGGCAGGACTCGAGATCGACCTGCACCACCGCAACCGGCTCGCCGCCGGTCGCAGCATCGACCGACGCAAGCGAGAGGCCGTAGAGCAGCCATGCGCCGAACAAGTGGTTGAGAAAACGCATGCTCGTTTCAAATCGGAAAGTTGTCTTGAGGTCTTGCGTAAGCTCTAGCCTTGAGTTCTTGCCTTGAGCTCTTGCCTTGCAGCCGCATCATCCATCATGCGGCCGGATTGGTGCTAGCTTGTGGCGCCGCTCAAATCGGGTTCGGGGATCATCGTGTCGACATTCGAATGGATCATCGCGCTTCTGCTCGGCGCCGTTGGCTTATCGGCGCTGGCGCGACGGATCAAGGTCCCCTACCCGACCTTTCTCGCCATCGGCGGCGCGCTGATCGCATTTGTGCCGTCCAGCCCGTCCTGGACGCTGGAGCCCGGCCTGGCCTTGGCGCTTTTTGTTGCACCTGTCCTGCTCGACGCCGCTTACGACACCTCGCTGCGCGATCTGCGAAACAATTGGGTTCCGGTCTCGACCCTGGTCGTCGCCGCGGTCGGCCTGACCACGGCCGGCGTCGCCTTCGTCGCGCACCGGCTGATGCCCGACATGCCCTGGGCCGCCGCGGTTGCGCTCGGCGCGATTGTCGCCCCGCCGGACGCAGCCGCTGCCGTCGCGATCCTGAGCCAGGTGAAGCTGCCCCATCGCATGGTCAAGGTACTGGAGGGCGAGAGCCTGCTCAACGATGCCAGCGCACTCCTGATCTATCACATTGCCGTCGGCGCCGTTGCCACCGAGCATCTGACCTGGGGCCAGGTTGCGCCGACCATGGCGCTGGTGCTGGTCGGCAGCGTCATCGCGGGCCTCGTCGCAGGCCGGATCATTCCGCTGTTCATGGAGCGGGTGACGGAGGCGCCCAGCGCGATCATCGTGCAGTTCGCCACCACGTTCATGGTCTGGATCGCCGCCGAGCATCTCGGCCTCTCCGGCATCCTCACGATCGTGGTCTATGCCATCACGGTTGCACGGACCGCGCCGGCGCGCATCCCGGCACGGCTGCGCGTGCCGTCCTATGCGGTCTGGGAAACGATGGTGTTCGTGCTCAACGTGCTCGCCTTCATGCTGATCGGCATGCAGATGCGGCCGATCTGGGCGCGGCTGGATGCGGACGTGCGCTGGGAATATTGCGTGGCCGCCGCCTCGATCCTCCTCACCGTGGTGCTGGTCCGGCTGTTCTGGGTGACATTCTATCGCACGACGCTGCGTGTGCTGGTCGCTCAAGGGATCTATCATCCGAAGGATCCGAAGCAGATTGCCTCGGCCAAGGGCGGCCTGATCATCTCCTGGTGCGGCATGCGCGGCCTCGTCACGCTCGCTGCAGCCTTTGCCCTGCCGGAGAGCTTCCCCCATCGCGACTTCATCGTCTTCATCGCGTTTGCGGTGGTGCTGGGATCGCTGGTGATCCAGGGCCTGACGCTACGGCCGCTGATCATCGCCTTCCGCCTCGAGGACGACGATCCGGTCGGCATCGAGGTCGCGCGCGGACGCGCGGTCGCCTATCGCGCCGCGCTCGATGCAATTGAAGGCGACCCGTCGGAAGAGGCCGAAATCCTGCGGCTCGAATATCGCGCCATCCTGATGCAGGCCGAAAACGATCCCAACGGCGGCATCGCCAATGGCGAGCTGCCTGCGGATCCCCTGCGCCGCCGCGCCATCGAGGCCGCACGCAGATCGATTTTCGATCTCCGCGCCACCGAGGTGATCGGCGACGACGCGTTTCACCGGCTGGAGGAGGAGCTCGATCGCGCAGAATTGAGCGCAGGGGGATGATTCTCGCCGGTCCGGCAAGCACGCAACAGCGCGCAACGATCCGGGACGGCACCATACGGTGAACGGCCGGATTGAACCAAAGCCCGCCCTCGCAGACTCACCCCAGATGACGACCCTGATCGACGACCGTCGTGTCCGCGCGCGAGATGCGTCGCCTGCACGATACTTTTATCTGAACATGTCCCTGGCCTGCGCGGCCACTGCGTTTCTTGGCTTCGCGCCGACCTATTGGATGCCGCTCGCCCGTGGTGCGCTCTCCGCGAGCCCCGTGATTCATTTTCACGGATTCTTGTTCTTCACCTGGACACTCTACTTCGTGCTCCAGACCTGGCTCGTGGCCTCCGGCCGCGTGGTCAATCATCGCGCGCTCGGGATCGCCGGTGTCTCGCTCGCCACCGCGATGACGATCTTCGGCTTCCTTGCCTCGGTCAGCTCGATGAAGAACGCTGCCGCGCTCGGGCAGGCCGACGCCGGCATCACCTTCTCGATCGTGCCGATGAGCGGGATCGCGTTCTTCGCACTGGTGTTCGTGCTGGCGATCATGAACACGCGAAAGCCCGATATTCACAGGCGGCTGATGCTGCTTGCCGCGGTTTCGATCCTGGACGCGGCGATCGCGCGCTGGTTCCTGACCTTCCTTGCGCCTCCGGGACCGCCCGGCCCGCCGCCGGTGCCGGTCACCATCGCGCCGGCCGTGGTCGCCTCGCTTCTGCTCGTCGTCGCCATGGTCCGCGACTGGCGCACCGAGGGCCGCGTGCATCCCGTCTATATCTACGGCACGCTCGCATTGCTGGCAGTGAAGGTGCTGAACTGGCCGATCAGCGAGACGGCGGTGTGGCACGCCTTTGCCGGCGGCATCCTGGCGCTGGCGCAATAGCTTTCGGTGTCGTCCCGGACCGGCGTGCGCTTGTGGCGCGCTTGTCCGGGACGGCAGCAGAGGGTGAGGCGGTGGTTACGCTCCCGCCTTGCACGTGATCCCGCCGTCGACCACGAGCTCGATCCCCGTCACGTATTTCGACTCGTCCGAGGCGAGGAACAGCGCGGCGTTGGCGACGTCGAAGGCATCGCCCATATGACCCATCGGCACCTGCGCGTCGCGCGCACGCCACATCGCCTCGACGTCACCCTTGGCGTAGCTGGCGGCGAGGCCGGCGGAATGCTCCACCATCGGCGTCTTCATCAGGCCGGGCAGGATCGCGTTGACGCGGACATGATGACGCGCGAACTCGATCGCGGTGGTGCGCGTCATCTGGTTCATGGCCGCCTTCGAGGTGCCGTAGGTGACGTAGGAGATGCCCATGTGGCGGATCGAGGCGATCGAGGAGATGTTGATGATCGAGCCGCCGCCCTGCTTCACCATGACGGGGATGACGTGCTTCATGGCGAGATAGGCGCTCTTGAGGTTGACGTTGAAGACGCGGTCCCAGCTCTCCTCGCTCACCTCGACCACGCTGCCCATCTCGGCGATGCCGACATTGTTGTCGAGCACGTCGATGCGGCCATAGGCCTTCAGGCACTCTGCCACCATCGTCTCGATCTCGGCGTGCCGCGAGACGTCGGCCGTGAACGGGATCGCCTTGCCGCCTTCGTCGGTGATGATCTTCGCGGTCTCCTCGGCGGCCGCGCCGTTGCGATCGACGCAGAACACCTGCGCGCCCTCGCGCGCGAAGGTCACCGCGGTCGCCTTGCCGTTGCCCCAGCCCGGACCGATCGAGCCGGCGCCCACGACCATCGCAACCTTGCCCCTGAGCCGATCCATCGTATGTCTCCCTGCTTATTCTTCTTGTAGCCCGGATGGAGCGCAGCGCAATCCGGGACCGCCGCCCCCGGATTTCGCTGCGCTCCATCCGGCTACGGTTCTTTACAGATGCTCATCTTGGTGACGTTAGCACCAATGGGATGGCCGACAATCTCCGAAAGCGTCCGGCATTGTCCGTCAACGCACAGCCGCCACTCCCCCGCCGCGCCCGAATTGCCAAGCACGACCTCCGGCGTCGGAGCACGCTGCGGCCGCCATTGAAACCAGCCGTCGACCAGCCGCGCCTCGGACGGCGGCTCCATGCCGGGGCCGGTGCCCTTGACGCGGGCCTGCACCAGTTCGAGGCCGGCGGGCGTGACACGCCAGTCTTCCTGCCAATCGACCTTTGCGATCGAATGCGTCCATACAAGCGTGAACGCGGACATCGCCAGCGCCTTCACGGAGCCTGCCGTTGCGAGGCAGAGGCTCACACGGCCTCGACGGGCGCCGACGGACGCTGCCGCCATTGCCACAGCACGAGCGCAGCGGCGAGCACGAAGCCTGCAGTGTCGCTGAAGGGGAATTCGCCGAGCAGGCAGAACGCCCCGCCGAGCGCGACCAGGCGCTCGATCAGCGTCAGCCGTGTGAACAGGAACCCGATCGCGACCATGCCGAACAAGCCGATCGCCACCAGCGCCTTCAGGCTCGCCAGCGCCACTGCGCCATAGAAGCCGAGCTTGGCCGCCATGGGATCGCCAGCCTGCAGCATCAGGGCGGGCGAATAGACGAAGATGAAGGGGATGACGTAGCCGGCGAGCGCGATGCGCATCGCCTCCCAGCCGATCTTGTCTGGATTCTCCTTGGCGATCGGTGCGGCCGCGAGCGCGGCCAGCGCCACCGGCGGCGAGAGGTCGGCCATGATGCCGTAATAGAACGCGAACATGTGGCTCGCGATCAGGGGCACGCCGAGTTTCGCGAGCGCCGGCGCGGCAAGCGCGGCGGTGATGATGTAGGTCGGGATGGTCGGAATGCCGGTGCCGAGCAGAATGGACAGCAGCATGGTCATGACCAGTGCCAGGAACAGGCTCTTCTCGCCGAGCCCGATCACCCAGCCGCCGAAGATGGTGCCGACGCCGGTCTGCGACATCATGCCGATGATGACGCCGACGATGGCGCAGGCCATGCCGACCGTGATGGCCGATTTTGCACTCTCGGCCAGCGCATCGCGGCAGGCGCGCAGCGCCGCAAAACCTCCACGGACGAACGCCGTGATCACGATCAGGCCGACCACGACCGTAGCAACCGGCACGATCTGGAGGCCGTCGCGCGACAGCGCGGCGACGACGAGCGCGAGCCCGATCCAGAAGATGTAGCGGATCACATTCGAGGAGGCGCCCGTCGTGACGGCGGTGCCGAGGATCAGCGTCACGGTCAGCGCAAGGCCCATGCTGCCGGCATAGAGCGGCGTGAAGCCCTCGAACAGCATGTAGACGAGCGCGGCGAGCGGCAGCACGAGATACCAGCGCGCCACCAGCGCCTTCCAGGCGCTCGGGATCTCCGAGCGCTTCATGCCGACGAGGCCATGCTTGCCGGCCTCCAGATGCACCATCCAGAAGGCCGAGGCAAAATAGAGCATTGCGGGGATCGCAGCCGCCTTCACGATCTCCGAGTACTGAACGCCAAGCGTTTCCGCCATGATGAAGGCGACCGCACCCATCACCGGCGGCATGATCTGTCCGCCCATCGAGGCCGTCGCCTCGACGCCGGCGGCGAAGGCGCGGCGATAGCCGAACCTGATCATCAAGGGAATCGTGAACTGGCCGACGGTGACGACGTTGGCGACACCCGAACCGGAGATCGTGCCCATCATGCCCGAGGCGAACACCGCAACCTTGGCAGGTCCGCCGCGGGTGCGGCCGAACAGGCCGAGCGAGACGTCGGTGAAGAGCTGGATCATGCCGGCGCGTTCCAGGAACGAGCCGAACAGGATGAACAGGAAGATGTACGTGGCCGAGACGTAGATCGGCACACCGTAGAAGCCTTCCGTGCCGAACGACAGATGGGTGATGACCTGGTCGAAATCGTAGCCCCGGTGATTGAGCGGCGACGGCAGGTACTGGCCGAAGAACCAGTAGACCAGGCAAGCCCCGCACATCAGCGGCAGCGCCGCGCCCATCAGCCGCCGCGTGCCCTCGAAGATCAGCACCGCGAGCAGCGTGCCGACCACGAGATCAAGCCGCGTTGGATCGCCGTCGCGCGCGATCAGGTCGGCATAGAAGATCCACTGATAGAGGCCGCAGTAGAAGCCGGCGCCGCCGATCACCCAGCCGGCCGCGCGGCCCAAATCGCTTCTCGCGGTGAAGTTTGCGATCAGGCCGAAGGTGAGCAGAACGAGGAAACCGACATGGACGCCGCGCACCACCTGGCTCGGCAGATAGTTGAAGGCGGCGACATAGAGCTGGAACACCGCAAAGGCGATGCCGATCCAATAGGCGAGCTGGCCCCACCTGCCCGGACCAAAGCCTTCGGGGAAGCCATGCTCGAAATTGTCAAACTCGACCTTGATGGGGGCCTCGGTAGCCTGTGCCTGCGATATCATATTTCCCGCGCCCTGAAATCGTCATGCCCGGGCTTGACCCGGGCATCGATCGAAAGATGAGTCCTGGAGGATGGATGGCCGGGGCAAGCCCGGCCATGACTCCTGTGCTACTTGATCAGCCCCTTTTCCTTGTAATAGCGGATCGCACCGGGATGCAGCGGAACCGGGCTGCCATTGGCCGCCGTCTCGAGCTTGATCTCCTTGCCCGCCGCATGCGCGTTGACGAGCTCGGGCAGCGACTCGTAGACCAGCTTGGTCATCTGGTAGGCGAGATCGTCGGACACGGCGGAGTTCGTGACGAGATAATTGATCACGGCCGCAGTCGGCACGTCCTTGTCCTGGCCGCTATAGGTGTTGGCCGGAATGACCGCGGAAACGAAGGGCGGGCCGATCTTGTCCACCGTCTCCTTCGGCACCGACACCACCGTGATCGGGCTGGAGGTCGACAGGTCCTTCAGCGAGGCGACGCCGAGCCCGGCTGATTGCAACGTGGCGTTGAGCTGCCGGTTCTTCATGAGATCGACGGATTCGGCGAACGGCAGATATTCGACCTTGCCGAGATCCTTGTAGCTCATGCCGGCGGCGCCGAGGATCGCGCGCGAGTTCAGCTCCGTTCCCGACTTCGGCGCGCCGACCGACAGGCTCTTGCCCTTGAGGTCGGCCAGCGTCTTGATGCCGCTCTCGGCGGTGGCGACGATCTGGATATAGTTCGGATAGATAGCGCCGATCGTGCGCAGCTTGTCGAGCTTGGTCTTGAAGCCCGCCTCCTCCTCGCCGTTCCAGGCGGCTTTCAGCGAGTCGCCCAGCGTGAACGCCAGCTCGCCGCGGCCCTGCTGCAGCAGGATCAGGTTCTCGACCGACGCCTTGGTGGCCTGCACCTGCGTCTTCACGTTCGGAATCTTCTCGCCGTAGATCTTCCCGATCGCGACCCCGAGCGGATAGTAGACGCCCGAGGTGCCGCCGGTCAGCACGTTGATGAAGGATTGCGCCTGAGCGCAAGGTGCCGACGCCGCCAGAGCAATAGCCGCGGCCACGCCGAAAATCGTCCGTTTCATGGTTGTTGTACTCCCCAAACCGGCGGCGAAATTGGCCGCATCAGGGGTGCGGGTCAACCCATCCAAAAGGCAAAACAGGACTGCGGCAACGGGCCGATCCGGCTCGACCTTGGGAACCCGCGGGGTGCGGCGAGGTGGCGCAGGAAACGGAGGAACACCTCTCCCGTTTGCTGGGCAGGGATCGAGGCGAGGCTGCCCCGTCGCCGACGATCCTACTGGAAGGTCATGTCCAGGCACTTGGAGATGTCGGAGCCGAGCCCGGACGAGATGATGATGCAGCCGCGCACCTTCTGCGCGCCGACGTCGGCGGCCCAGACCGCATAGCCGCCGGGACCGAAGAACGAGTTGGTGTTCGGCGGCTCGGTCTCCGTGGCGTCGAAATCGTACTTGCCGTCGGTTTCGAAGATGCGTGGCTTTTTGATGCAGCCGCCGTCGGTCTGGACGTTGATGACCTCCTTGTTGTCGCGGGTCAGCGCCAGCGAGACCTGACAACGGAAATATTCCGAGGTCCTGGTGTTGAAGAGATAGGTGTAGGATTTGCAGGTCGCCGTGTTCAGCTTGCCCGGGGCAAGGCCGCGGCTGCACGAGATGCGCTGGTTGTGACTGAGCTGGTAGTCATCGGCCCGGGCCGCCGGCGCCAGCGCGGTCAGCGACACCAAAGCAGCCCAGCAAAGCTTGAACACATGGCGCATCCGAATCATCCCTACCGATAATCTTGTCGAGTTGCGTTCTAGACGGAAAGCGGAACATAGTCGCGAGGGGCCGAAGGGAAAATCACAAGCTGCTGGGCAAGTCGTGATGCGCTGCGGCGCTTTCGCAAATTGACCCGGACATGTCGTTCGTGATTTGTTCAGGGCCGGACGCCCCAAGGACGGGGAGGATCGATCATGGCATTTTCAACCAGCACATTTGCACGCGTTTCGGGTGCGCTCTTGCCGATGCTCGGCGCGTTCGCCGCGCCGGCATTCGCGCAGACGGCGACACCGTGGGAGCTCAGGCCCGACATGGGCTATGCCTATGACAGGGACGGCAAGACCTATTCCTACAAGATGGGCACCAGCAACGCCGGCGAGTTGCTGAAGGGCGCCAAGAAGGTGCCGAAAGGCACGCTGTTCTTCATCGGCCAGAACGGCCAGCTCTACATGCGCAGCGGCCCGTATCTCGAGGGCGACGGCAAGTTCAAGTTCGGCCCGGATCAGTAAGGCGACGGCGAGTGGGCCTCAATCGAGACTCCGCGGCCCACTGGATGCCCCGGTCAAGGCCGGGGCATGACAGCGGAGCTTGGCGGGCACAGGGCTAAAACGCCGCCGCCAGCTCCCTCGCCCCGGCTTTGCTGCTGTTCGCATCCATCCGCTGGTCCGTCACGGCCAGCAGCTTGGCCACCGTATTGTGGCGGATCGCGACCGGGTTTCGCTCATAGCCGCCGCGCTGGAAAAAATTCGAGGTCGGCACCTGCTCGCGCATCGCCTGCGGCATCGTCACCATGTCGAGGCCCGTGCCGTCGCCGGTGAGGTTCATCATCTCGAGCTCGGCCGCGGAGAGCGGGCGGGAGTGGCCCTTGGCGCGCGCGAACAGCACAGAGGTCAGCAGCTTGTGGGTCTGCAGCATCGGCCCGATGTCGATGTCGAGGACCATCGCATGCATGGCCCAGCCTTGGGGAGTCCTGCCCATCTTCTCGTGCTCCGACCAGGTGTCGGGCACTGACTTCGCGTGCGCCACCATTTTCTTGAGCACGGCGAGCTTGTGCTCCAGCGCATGGCGCGCCGGCCCCGGGGTCCGCGTGACCTTCTCGGAGAGCGCGCGAATGAGCTCATGGCCCTGCTCGGCCAGCAGCTCGACGCTGTTGGTGGTGAGGAGCTGGTTGTAGCCCATCGCGGTCGAGATCGCGCGCTTGCCGCCATGCTCGATGCCGGCCTGCACGTCGTGAGTGCCGGTGCCGCCGGTCTCGAACGCGTAGACCCGCACCGCCTGCTCGCGCGTCAGCCCGGATGCGAGGGCGTAGCGGGCATAGGCGCGCTTGAACTCGACCTCGCTGGTCGGCCGTTGCGGCGTGAACCGGTAAAGCTCCTGCGCCGCGCGCAGAAAATCGGCGGTCACCGGAATCGGTTTCCGGGGCCGCTCCGGCGTTTCCTCCGGCTCGGGATTCACCGGCTTCTTCGGCCCGTTATAGAGCGGCGGATGCTCGAGAACGTAATCGTCGAGCGTGATCTGCTGCCCGCTGCGCCGCTTGGCGTTGCGCGTCTTCCGCTTCTCGTAGATCTGGCTCCAATAGGCGCCGGCCTCAGCGTCGAAGGCTGCGCGCGCGGCCTGGTACTCCGCGAGCTTGCGGCGATATTCGAGCACGGCCGGCGAGGCGCCACCTTGCGCGAAAAACTGTGACAGCAGCTGGGCGTTGGCATTGCGGACGGCCGGCGGCAGCACGTCGGCCTCGGCGCGCGCGGCGGGCGAGCTCAGGACAAGCGCGAGCTGAACCAGCGCAAGGGGAACCAATGCCTTGGGCTTTCGAAAGGAATGATGCATGCAGCTCTCTTAGCAGGCATCGGGTAACCGTTGCGTTAACGCGCCGTTTACCATCGTCACTTCCAGGCAAACACCGGTTGTTCCAAGTCTGTGACGCGGGTCTGCCGACCCGCGAGCACCTCGCGGAACTGGTAGATCAGCGCCGCGGTCGGGGCGTGGATCAGGCTCATCTGGTGATGGAAGCGGATCACGCGACGGCTGCTCTCGGGAATTGCGACGAAGTCGAAAGCGTCCTCGCGCTCGATCGTGGCGAGCGCGATACGATGGACGGACGCGACCTCGTCCAGGTTCGGCTTGATCGCGGCGGCATCGGGAGCCCACACCACGACCGGCGTGATCAGATAGCCGGAACGCGTCGGATAATCGTCGAGCGTGCCGAGCACATCCGCATTCGTGAGGCGAAGGCCAAGCTCCTCGTCGATCTCGCGGAGTGCGGCTTCGACCGGTGTTTCGCCAGGGTCGCAGCGGCCGCCCGGCAGCGCCCATTGACCGCCATGCGCGCGCAGATGCGATGCACGCAACGTGAGCAGTAGCGCCGTGTCGTCGCCGTCGCTCGCGGTCAGCGCGACAGCCACCGCGGCACGCTTCAATGCCGCCGGCGCGCCGTCCTCCGGCAGGCGCGCGAAGGCCGCGCAGGCAGCCGCGATATTCCGTCTTGTGGCATCGTCGAACGGTCTCATGATGCTTGACTACACTACGTCCGGCCTCGATGAAATGAGCTCGCAAGGCCCGCACAGGAATGGACGACGACATGACCAACAAGGCCGCCGCAAGGCTGAAATCGGACGGCTGGAGCATCCTGGAGACCACGGGCTTCCTGCACCTGATCGGCCCCTTGTGGGAACGCAAGGTCGACGGGCATCACGAGTTCGCACTCGCCACCGAAGACAAGCATCACAACCGCCGCGGCATGGTCCAGGGCGGCGTGATGATGACCTTTGCCGATCGAACCTGCGGCATGACCGCCCGCTACGTCTCCGGCAAGGATTACCTGGCAACGGTGCAGCTCGACACCCATTTCGTCGAGGCCGGCCAGATCGGCGACGTCCTCATTTCCCGCCCCCGCGTGGTGCGCTCGACCCGCAGCCTGATCTTCATGAGCACGGAGGTGACGGTGGATGGCCGCTGCATCGTCATGGCCAATGGCGTGTTCAAGATACTGAAGGGGCCGGGGTAGGGATGGTTTGGTCAGGCCGTCACCGTCGCAGCCACACCCTCCGCTGTCGTCCCTCGACTAGCCGGGTGCCCGGTACGCCGCAGCCTCTCGATTCAATCCCGATCGTCTCTGGAATGCTGGATCGCCCGATCAATTCGGGCGACGACACCGGCTAAGGGGCATGAGCGCTCCCCACACGATCATTGTGAGGAGCTCTTGCGACGAAGCAATCCAGCATCTTTCCGCGGATGCAGTTCTGGATTGCTTCGCTGCGCTCGCAATGACGCCGCTGGCTGGCTATGCTGCCGGGACCGAACACCGAGGACAGCCCATGCAATACCGCCAGCTCGGCCGCAGCGGCCTGAAAGTGTCGCCGATCTGCCTGGGCACCATGATGTTCGGCGGGCCGACCGATGAAGCCGCATCGAAGCGGATCATCGCCAAGGCACGCGATACCGGGATCAACTTCATCGATACTGCGGACGCCTATTCGAAAGGTGCATCGGAGGAAGTCGTGGGGCGAGCGATCGGCGACAATCGCCATTCCTGGGTGCTCGCGACAAAACTCGCAAATCCCATGAACACGGGGATGGGCAGCGATCCCAATCGCGGCGGGCTGTCGCGGCGCTGGGTGTTGCAGGCCGCGGACGAAAGCCTGCGGCGGCTCGGCACAGATCACATCGACATCTACTATCTGCACAAGGAAGACCACGCGACACCGCTGGAAGAAACGGTGCGCGCGATGGGCGACCTGATCCGCGCGGGCAAGGTGCGCTACTTTGGAGTCTCGAACTACCGCGCCTGGCGCGTCGCCGAGATCTGCAACATCTGCGACCGGCTCGGCATCGACCGCCCCGCGGTGAGCCAGCCTTATTACAACGCCATGAACCGCATGCCGGAGGTCGAGCACTTTCCGGCCTGCTCATACTACGGTCTCGGCATCGTGCCCTACAGTCCCTTGGCGCGCGGCGTGCTCACCGGCAAATACAAGCCAGATGCAGCGCCCGACAAGGAGACGCGCGCGGGCCGCAACGACACCCGCATGATGCAGACCGAATGGCGACCGGAATCGCTTCAGCTCGCGCAGGAGATCAAGACGCATGCGGAGCGCAAGGGCATCACCGCCGGCCAGTTCGCGGTCGCCTGGGTGTTGAACTCCGCTTTCGTCTCCTCGGTGATCGCCGGTCCCCGCACCGAGGAGCAATGGGACGGCTACATCGGCGCGCTCGACTATCGGTTTACCGCAGAGGACGAGGCGCTGATCGACAGGCTGGTGGCGCCGGGCCATCCCTCGACGCCCGGCTACAACGATCCGGCCTATCCGATCGAAGGCCGCCGCGCGCGGACGGCGTGAGAACGGGAGACCACGATGACGCTCGAAGATCGCTACGGCCTACCGCTCTCCACCTCTTCGCACGAGGCAGCAAGCGCCTATCGCGAGGGCGTCGACCTCATGCTCGCGGGCTGGACCGGCACGGCGGAGACGCTGGAGCGCGCGATTGCGACGGACCCGGATTTCGCGCTTCCCCATATCGCCCGCGGCCGCGTGCACGCCTTCTACCAGCAGGGCGATCTCGCGCGCGGAAAGGCGGCCCTGGCGCGCGAGCTCGTGGCCAAGCGCGGCACCGAGCGGGAGCGCTCGCACGTCGAGACGCTGGCGCTCGCGATCGAGGGCCGGCTGCCGGACGCGATCGCTGCGATGCGCAAGCATGTCGAGGCATGGCCGCGCGATGCATTGGTGCTGTCGCTGCCGCTCGGCGCGTTCGGCCTGTTCGCCTTCTCCGGCATGGCCGACCACGATCGCGCCCGGCACGAACTGTGCGAGAGCGTCGCGCGGCATTACGGCGAGGACTGGTGGTTCCTCACCATGTCGGGCTGGGCCATGACGGAAAACGGCGACGTCGCGCGCGGCCGCGCCGTCACCGAGCGCGGCTTCAACCTGCGCCGGCAGAACGCCCACGCAGCGCACGCAGTGCTGCACGCGATGTTCGAGGACGGATCGATCGAGGCGGCCGACCGCCTCGTCGACGAATGGATTCCGGGCTACGGCCGCGATGGAATTCTGCACGGCCACATCCGCTGGCATCAGGCGCTCGGCGCGCTGGAGCATGACGATGCGGCGCGCGCGCTCGCGATCTATGCCGATGTGCTTCAGCCGGCCGCCACGAAGGCGCCACCGCTCAACCTCGTCACCGATGCCGCCTCATTGCTGTGGCGTCTCACGATCTACGGCCATACCGTGCCGCAGGCGGTGTGGCGGGAGGCCGCGGCGGCAGCGCAAGAGCTGTTTCCGAAGTCGAGCCTCTCTTTTGCCGACGTCCACATGGCGCTGTTCGCGGCGGCAACGCAGAACCACCAGGCGCTCGCCGCGCGTCTTGCGGTGATCGAGCAACGGCTCGCTGAAGGTAAGCTGCCGGCCGGCGCGGTGGTGCCGGCGATCTGCCGGGCGCTCGCGGCTTTCGCCGAGGAGGATTACGGGACTTGCGTACGAATCCTCACACCGGTCCTCACCGAGGTGGCGCGGATCGGCGGAAGCCACGCCCAGCGCGAATTGATCGAGGACACCTATATCGTCGCGCTGATGCGCGGCGGGGAGTTGCCCCGCGCCCGCGCTCTGCTGGACGCCCGCTTGCACCGCCGGCCCTCCCTGCGTGATAAGCGCTGGCAGGCGGCGATGGCTTGAGGCAGGATGCAAAAAAACCGACCGGAGGACACCCATGACCGAAATCGTTGCGCTTGAGGCGCTGGCTGCACGTGTCGAATCCGGACAGTCGCTGGCCGTCCCCGTGGACCGCTCCGGCGTCGCGATGGCCGCGACCGCCGCGATCATCGCTGCCGGCATCGACAATCTTCATCTGGTCTGTGTCCCCATCAGCGGCATGCAGGCCGATCTCCTGATCGGCGCCGGCGCAATCAAGACGCTCGAAACCAGTGCCGTCTCGCTCGGTGAGGCCGGTGGCGCGCCGCGCTTCGGTGCTGCAGTGCGGGCCGGCTCCCTGACGCTGCGGGACGCCACCTGTCCCGCCATTCATGCCGGCCTGGTAGCGGCGCAGCACGGCGTGCCCTTCATGCCGATCGCCGGCATAATCGGCAGTGACCTGCTCGAAGTGCGGCCCGACTGGAAGGTGATCGACAGTCCGGTCGGCGAGCCGCGCAAGGTCGTCGTGGTGCCGGCGATCAAACCCGACGTCGCACTGTTTCACGCGCCGGAGGCCGACCGTGCCGGCAATGTCAGGATCGGCCGCTTCCGCGAGCTCGCCACCATGGCCTATGCCGCCAGGCGCACGCTGGTCACCGTCGAACGCATCGTCGACCGCAATTTGCTGGAGACGGAGGATTCCGCCGCCGGCGTCCTGCCTTCGCTCTACGTCGACGCCATCGCGGTCGCCGAGCGCGGCAGCTGGCCGCTCGCGCTGTGGGACGAATATCCCGCGGACGAGGCGGAGATCGCACGCTATACGGCGATGGCGCGCAGCGAAGACGGCTTTCGCGCCTATCTCTCCACGTTCCTGTCACATCGCAAGCAGGTGGCGTAAATGCAGTCCGAGCACGAGCGCCGCGAGCTCCTCATTGCCACTATCGCCGATCTGCTCGACGGCATCCGCCACGTCGCGGTCGGCGCATCGTCGCCAATTCCCGCCGCCGGCGCGATGCTGCTGCGCGCGCGGAACGCGCGCGACGGCAAGCCGCCGGTGCGCATCTCGATTCTCGGCTCGCAGCGGCACAATTTCTTCACCAATGGCGGCATCGAGCTGTTCGACTGCGCCGCGCAAGGCCGCGTCGACGCGTTCTTTCTCGGCGGCGGCCAGATCGACGGCGAAGGCAACATCAATCTCGTCGGCACTGGCGATTATCCGAGAACCGACGTGCGCTGGCCGGGCTCGTTCGGCTCGGCCTATCTTTATCACCTGATCCCGCGCGTGATCCTGTTCCGCGAGGAGCATTCGCCGCGTGTGTTCGTGCCAAAGGTCGATTTCGTCAGCGCCCGGGCAACCACGCCGGAAGTACCCCGCCGCGGCGGCCCCTACGCGCTTCTGACCAACATGGCGCTATTCGATTTCGATCGCGAGGCGGGCGGCTTCGCCTTACGCTCGGTGCATCCGCCCTTTACGCCGGCCGACATCAGGAAGAATACCGGCTTCGACTATGCCGAGCCGGAGGTCGTCCGCGAGACGCCGAGGCCCGATGGCGCAACCCTGGATTTGCTGCGCGGGCAGATTCTCGACGAACTCGCCGAGACTTATCCGGCCTTTGCGCGGAGCATGACGCAGGCGGCGTGAATCGTGCCCGCATCTGCCACGAAAAAAACACCGGCCTAGCGGCAAGTGCCGGCGGACAGGTTGGGCGATCGGGCGAATCGCCGTTGGGGTGACGCGGTGGTATTCCAGGCTGGTCTTACAGAACGAACGGGATCGCGACTCATTCGCGGTTCGATGGCCGCCGGACGAAGCTTTCCGGCCGCCACATCCTATTGTCGCACGAGCCGAACCATGCGCCTCCGCTCAGTGGCGCTTGCCGCCCTCCTCACGACGCTGGCAAGCCCTTGTTTTGCCGAGGCTTCCAAGCCCATCCCGGTCAACAATCCGCAGGCCCAGCAGAACGCCTTCATCGATCTCCTGGCTCTGATGTCCGGCCACTGCAAGACGCTCAAGGTCGCGGGCCGCACCTTCGCGTGCAAGACCGTGGCCTATGCCCACGGCGACAAGGGTCGGGTCAACTTCGCGGTCGCGGTCGACGACCCCTCCGACGACAGCCATGTGGTGTCGTTCTCCGGGGAGAACGGCAAGCGCGCCGACGACAATTCCTACGAGCTGCCGATCGACCGCATGCTGCTCAATTCCAAGGACCGCCCCAGGGTCGACGGCCTGCCGGTGCCGGCCGAGCAGACCTCTACAGGCATCTGCCGCCAGACCGGCAATTTCGCCGCCAAGAAGGTGAACGACGTCACCTGTTCGGCCACCGACAACCAGGGTCGCAAATACGAGCTCTTGTTCGTTTCCGACGGCACGCCGGTCAGCGTGCGCCGTATCCGCCAGTCGGCACCGTCGATCCAGGACCCGTTCAAGTAGTGATCACGTGAACGCTTTCTCCAGCGTCGCGAAGATCACCGACAACGACTTGTCGTGCCGCGTCACCGGCGGCACCGGGCGGTCGATCTTCATGAGCTGATAGACCGCCATCTGCGCCGCACGTACCGAATATTCAACGGTGAACACGACGTCGTCGGGGATTTCGACGAACTGGCTGACGAAGGCGAGATTGACGGAATTCCTGGGCACCGGCAGCGGCCGGTCGGCCAGATTGCGCGGCATGAACATGCTGGTGATGTAGGGCATGCGGCAGGGAATGCAGATCGCATCCTCCAGCACGACGGGATCGAAGTTCAGATGGCCGCAGAGCTCCTTCAGGATCTCGGCACCGCCGCAATCCGACATCGGCTTGGCGACGAAATTGCCGACGCGGTCGGGATGCAGCGCGTAGCCCCAGAACACCTGCACATTCTTCGGCTGACCCGCGAAATGAGGCTGGTGATAGAGCACAACCGACATCAGCCAGTTGGAGTCCTTGAACGTGACGAGGCCGCCGGTGCCGGCCCTGTTGCCCGAGAACGCTTCCATCCGGTCGAAGAACCGGGGATCGCGGCAGGTGACGGTGAAGGACAGCCAATAGGATTCGGGGATCGAACTGTTGAATACCGACGGGTTGCCGAACTCGGGACGTCCCTGCGCGATCGTCTCCCACAGCGACCAGCCCTGGCTGTCGGCCTTGGTCAGGCGCGGTGGCGGCTCGGTCATCGAGCCGAGGCTCGAGGCGTCCGTCATCGAGCCGTTCTGGAAGAACACGATGTCGTCGTCTTCGAGCCGGACATTGGCCGTGCGGCTGTCGCGGTCGAGCGTGAGCTGGCGCACGCGCAAGCGCGCCCCGTCGGTCTCGAACGCCATGTCGGTGACGCGCGTGCCGCGCACGAACTGCACGCCCTGGCGCTTGAGCCAGTCGGCGAGCGGCCGCACGATCGCGTCATACTGGTTGTAGACGGTGCGCTTGACGCCGCCGAGCGTCTCGATGCGCGGAAACTCGTTCATGAAGCGGTGCAGATAACGCTTCAGCTCGATCGCGCTGTGCCAGGGCTGGAAAGCGAAGGTGGTCTGCCACATGTACCAGAAATTGGACTCGAAGAACCCGGGCGACAGCCAGTCGGTGATGCGGCTGTTGCCGAGCGCCTCCTCCGAAGCTTCGGTGAGCCGCAGCAGCTCGAGCCGGTCGCGCGCGGAAAAGCCCATATGCGAGACGTCGATCTTGAAGCGGTTGCGGTCGACCAGGCGTGCCCTGGAGTGCGCCGGGTTCTCCACGTTGAACGCGACCGTTTCGTCGCGCACGCTGAGACCGGGATGCTCGAGCGAGGGAATGCTCGAGAGCAGATCCCAGGTGCATTCGTAGTGGTCGGTGGTGAGCATGCGTCCGCCCCGCAGCGAATAGGCGCCGTTCGCGAGCTGCGCGCCGTCGAGGCTGCCGCCGACCAGCGGCTGCGCCTCATAGATCACGATGTCGCGTCCCGGCAGCTGCGCATCGCGCACGAGGAACGCCGCGCCTGCGAGCGATCCGATGCCACCGCCGATGAAATACGCCTTCATGACTTGCCTCGATTGCAGTTCGAATGCCGCAGCAAGATTGCATCGTGCGGCGGGCGCCAGAGTTGCGCTGGATCAAGGGGAAGGCGAGGCGCAATCACGTCGACGTTATCGGGGTCGGCTTCCTGGCGTAGATCTGCTCGATTTCTGCGGCGAAGCGGCGTTCCAGCGCGGGACGCTTGTTCTTCAGTGTCGGCGTGAGCAGGCCCGCGGCAATGGTCCACGGATCCAACGTCCACCATACAGCACGCGGTGTCGCATAGGACGGATAGGCTTTCACGGCTGCCGCAATTCTGGCCAGCAGCGCGGCGCGCTCCGCCGCGTCGCCTTGCTCGCCGCTTGCAGCGAGCCTTTCCTTCTCCTGCGTCCAGGCTTTTGCATTCAGCACGACCAGCGCGGCGAGGAACGGCCGCTGTTCGCCGATCACCAGCGCCTGCTCGAACAAGGGATCGGCGAGAATCGCAGTCTCCAGATCCACCGGCGCGATCTTCTCGCCCGTGGATGTCACGAGAATGTCCTTGATGCGTCCCGTGATGGTGATGCGCCCGTTCTCAATGCGGGCCTGGTCGCCGGTGTGCAGCCAGCCGTCGGCCTCCTTCACCCTGCGCGTCTCCTCCGGCTTGCGCCAGTAGCCAAGCATCACGCTGGGGCCGCGAACGAGCAGCTCATCGAGATCGCCGAGCCTGACCTCGAGCCCGTCGAGGACGCGGCCGACCGAGCGCGGATCGTTGTCCTCGGGCGTATTGACGGACACGACCGGCGAGGTCTCGGTCATGCCGTAGCCCTGAAGGATGTCGAGCCCCAGCGCGAGAAACAGCCCGATCACGGGCTCTGCAATCGGAGCGCCACCGGAGACCGCAACGCGCAGGCGTCCGCCGAACTGGGCCAAGACCTTGTTGGCGACGAAACGCTTCAGGGCCGGCCAGGCGAGCCGGTCGAACAGCGACATTGAGCCTCGCCCCTGGCGCGCATCGAAGCGCCGGCCCCCGACGGCAAGCGCAAGATCGAGCAGCGTGCGCTCTGCGCCGCCGGCCGCCGCGCGGCGTTGCATGATCAGGGCGTAGATGCGCTCATAGATGCGCGGCACCGAGACCAGTACAGTCGGCCGCACCGTCTTCAGGTCTTCCGCGAGCTGCTGCACCGAGCGCGCATAGGCGACGCAGGCTCCTATCGCGATCGGATAATAGTAGCCCCCGGTCCGCTCGAAGGTGTGCGAGAGCGGCAGGAAGGACAGGAAGACATCGTTCGGCACGGCTGCGATGCGTCGCGCGACGGCCTTCACATTGGCGATGATGTTGCCGTGCGACAGCATCACGCCCTTGGGCCGACCGGTCGTGCCCGAGGTGTAGACGATGGCGGCAAGGTCATTTGGCTCGACCGTGACGTCAGCCAGCGGCGCTCCCGCGTCGGCGGCCTGCGCCAGCCAGCTGTCGAGCGCGACGATGCGGGCATCGACAGCAGTGAGCCCCGTCCCGTCCGCGCAGACGATGCGCTTGAGATGGTCGAGCGGCTGGCCGGTGGCCGCGATCGCCTGCCAGCGCGCCAGCGTGTCGACGAACAGCAGCAGCGCGCCGGAATCTGCGAGGATATAGGCGATGCTGTCGGGGTTATCCACGGCATGCATCGGCACCGGCACGAGGCCGCGCGCCAGCGCCGCCTGATCCATCGCAACATGTGCAATGCCGTTTGGCATCAGGATGGCGAGGCGCTCGCCGGGCGCGAACCCCTCGGCGGCCAGTGCCCGCCGCCAGCGCTCGAACTCCGCATCGATCTGCCGCCAGGACCGGCTGACCCAGCGCCCGGCGGCAACATCGAAATGGCGATAGGCCTCCGCCTCCGGCGTCGCTTGAACGCGCCAGCGCAGGAGCTCCGGCAATGTCGTCACGTCAGCGAGTGACTGCGGTTGAATGATCGGCACCAGCATGGCGTCCTTTAGTTCTGCTCCCCGTGAGGCTCACGGCTAGAATATCCCCTGCCTACCATTCGCACCTTGATCCTCAGCAAGGTTGCCCCACCAGCATGGAGCGCACTCGGCCGAAGAAATCATGCGATGGTGTCCGCATTTTCGCCTGGAGACACCGCAAGCGTTAATCGCGAGACGAGACATCGCGGCGGGAGAAACGCGAAACGCCCTGACGCGACATGGACGCGCGTCCGCTGATCGTTCACACACATGAACACGCGTTCATCGGAACCCGGTGTCTGCGTCGTTTCGACGCCCGCGCTAAGCGGAACGCCCGACGCGCACAGCTGTTGTTGCACGATATCCAACTGGAGTGATGACATGAAGTATCTCATTGTCGCGATGACCGTCGGTGCCGCGGTGCTTGCCGGTGGATCGGCGGCGAACGCGGCCGGCAGCAGCGCGAGCGGCAAGCAGACCGCGCAGGAAAGCCAGACGACCGACATCAGCGCGCATCGCAGGCATCATCGCTGGCACGGCCACCGCCATCACTGGCGGCACCGTCACGGCTATCACCGGCCCCATTACAGAAGCTACGGCTATTACCCGCGCCACGGCTATTATGGCCGCGGGCCCGGGTACTACGGCGGCGGTCCCGGCGTGACCTTCAGCTTCGGCGGCGGACGCTGGTAAGCCAGACACTGGTACGACAAAAGGCCCGCAGAGATGCGGGCCTTTACTTTTGCTCTTCCCGCAACAGCGTCCCCGCCGTCTCCAGGCCACTCGCCAGCGCCGCCTCGACCGTGCCCATGTCGCGGCCGCGATAGAGCGCTTCGCCGGAGAACAGCACGGGGCCATCGTCGGTGCGCGCAAGGATCGCCTGCGCCTCCCGGGTCCGCGGTGTCGCCCACGAATAGGCGCCGCGCGCGTAGCGATCATGGCTCCAGTTTGTCGCAGCCGCCGCCATGAGCTCGCGCGCGATGTCCCCGCGCACCATTCCGAAAATGCCAGCGAGCGAACCGAGACCGGCATCGATCAGCCCCTGCGAATCGAGGCTGTCCAGCTCCGCGACACGCGGCCCCCCGATCCAGCCCGTGAGCACGGGCCGCAGGTCCGGATATTGCGTCCACCACACAGGGATCGTCTCGTCGGACAACAGGAAGGTCATGTTCGCGAGCTCTTCCTTGCGCTCGCGCCACCACGGCCGCGCGAAACGCAGCAGGATCTTGATGACATTGCCGAAGCCGATGTCATCGGTCGCCGCAAGCCTTGTGCGCGCGCTCGCCGGCAGCGCGATCTCCCGCAGCAGCGGCAGCGGCACGGTGAGGATCACGCGATCGCAGCTGTGCAGGTCGCCGCCGGCGCAGCGAACGACGGCTGCGCCGCTCTCCTCCGTGATAGCCGATACGGCGCAACCGAGATGAATGGTGACGCCGTGCCTGCGGCACTCGGCCGCCAGGAAATCGATCATCGTGCCATAGCCGCCATCGATGCGCGCCTGCAGAGCGTGCCCGCCGTCCATCCATTCCGCACGCAGTGCCAGCGTTGACGCGCGCTCAGGGTCGGCCGCGTCGTAACCCTCGACCATCCGTTCGATCGAACGGCGCATCGGCGCATAATCATCGCCGGCAAAATGCCGGCGCAGGAAGTCGGCCACCGTGAGGTCGTCCTTGAGCTCCCTCAGCACGGCCCGAAGCTCCGCCTCATGGGCTTGGTGGCGATCCTCGCGCGCGAACGTTGTGCCGTGAAAGCTCCACGGCTCGCCTTCGATCTCCTGGAGCGACAGCCCGGCGTCGCGCAGGAGTGCGCGTGTGACCGGCGCCTCGCCATGGACGAATTCAGCACCGCCATCGGCGGGATAGCCGAACTCCGACGCCGGCAACGGATGAATGCGGCCGCCGCAGCGCTGGCGCGCTTCGAGAATTGTTACCTTGCGGCCGGCGCGCGCCAGCTCGCGCGCCGCCATCAGGCCGGCTGCGCCGGCGCCCACGACGACAATGTGCTCGGCCATGTCGGACATCGCCGCCCTTATCGGCTCACGGCTTGCGGATCGTTTTTGATCAGATAGCGCAGCAGCAGGACGCCGCCGCCGAGCTCGCGCGTGCTCTCCAGCGTCATCGCGGTGATCGGCGCGCGCCGGTCACTGTCCGCCTCCGTCGAGTCGAACACGAACGGGGCGCCTTTCGCGCCGTCGATGGCGGGGCTGAGGATCAGATTGAATTCGTCGATGAGGCCGGCGCGCAGGAACGCGCCGTTGGCGATGCCGCCCCCCTCGACCAACAGACGCTTCACGCCCAGCTCGCGGGCGAGAATGTCCAGCGTCAACGCGAGGTCGATCTCGGACGTGCCGGCAAAGATGTAGGACACGCCTTCGCCCCGCAGGCCGTCGAGATGCGAATCCGGCACGCTCTCGGTCAGCACGACGACGATCGGATCGCCGCCGATATCCGAGCGGCCCCAGCCGATCTTGCCCTCTGCATCGAGGACGATGCCATAGGTTTTCGCGCCGCGCTGCGCGAACCAGTTTTCGCGGGGGAAGATCGCCTCGCTCGCTGGATAGGGCTTGCCCTTGGCGAACTCCGACCCGGTGACACGGCCGATCACCCAGGCATCGCCGCCGAGCTCGTCATGAATCTTCTCGAACCAATCCGGGCCTGCACCCTTAGGACGCCAGCGGCTGGGATGCGTGCGGCCGTCGAGGCTGGAGTGCATGAGACAAACGACATAAGGCTTCATATGGTTCTCCATGCCGCGCTCAGGCCGCCGATCCGGCGCCACCTGCATTTTCCCCGGCGCGACCGTTCACGATCACCGCCAGTGGATTGGGCTTCGGCGGTGTGACGAGCTGGAGCGTGTTGGTGTCGCGATGATTGAACGGCGCGCCGCGGACGAACAACTCGGTCTGGATCAGATAGGTCCAGCTGCCGTCGTCGTTGAAAGTGATGTCGCAGCGGTAAGCATCGGTGCGGAAGGCTTGCTCCAGGAAATCGGTCGAGCAGATCCCGTAGGCGGTCTCGCCGCGCTTGGCCGTGACCGAGATTGCCCTATCCTCCGGCCCGCCCTTGCCCGAGGCCAGCAGCACCTGCCCGCGCGGGATCGCCAGCGTCTGCATGATCAATCCGGTCGCCGGCTCCCACAGCCAGTAGCCGACCTGGTCGTGGAAGGTGATGTCTTCCTCGGGCGTGTTGATGTGGATGTGATAGCGCAGCCCGTACAGAAGCTGCGGCCCGTTGGCCTGCGGATCGATTGGATCCATGCGGATGCGCTCGATGAAGATCCGCTGCTCCGGCCCTTCCGCCTTCGGATTGATGTCGATGCCCTTGTCGGCCTGCCAGGTCCCGGCGAGACGGCGAAGCGGGCCAAGATTGGCAAGTCCGTCGGGCGAGACGTCCTCGGGCTCGGTGAAGATATCGGCGGGAATGGGGAGCATGGAGGCCTCGCGGGGATTGCAGAGGCCAGCCATATCACAGGCAGGCGTGGCGTGAACTCAAGTGTTGCCGCCGGCAAAGCGCCGGCGGCATGCGATGATGCTCATCGCATCCCGCGCCCACGGTCGACGCTGCCGCCAGCCGGCCGACCAGGTCTTCGAAGCTTCCCGTGCAACCGCGGACCGGCCTCACGCCGCTTGCGACGTCGATCTCGCACGCTGCTCGAGCACGCCGATGGTCGCGACCAGGTTATCGCGCCGGGCGCGAAGGTTGGCCGCGAGTAGCGGGTAGGTCGGCTGGTGGGGGTCGAACACCCCGGCACGAGCCTCTTCCTCGAGAATGTCGGTGTTGATCAGCCGGACGCGCCACCACAGATCGGCGATCAACGCGTCGAGCCGGAGTTCATCAGCAGCACCAGAACGGGACACTTCCTGCATCGCTTGCCTCAACCTGAAACGGCCTCTTCGCCGAGGCCTGGGCTTGGTCTTGACTGAGCAAGCGGAGTGCCAGCACGGCCGGCTTCGCGGGTATGCGCTTGGGAACCGAGAATTGCGGATTCGCGGTGATCTGGCGCCGGTTCCCGGTCGTTCTTAGCCTCAGAGGTCGCTTGTCGAGGCGCTATGATCGCTGCTATCCGGGCTTTAGACGTGCCAATCCGGGCCGAGGCGGGTTTGCCCCGGAGGCTCGAGGCGCGGCTGTCGTTTGGTGCGAGCAGAGGGCCGAAGGCAAAGGTGGACTGGGCTGATTTGATCGGACGCGTTGCCTCTCGCCAAGACCGGGAGGCTTTCAAGCGGCTATTCGAGCATTTCGCCCCCCGCATCAAGGGGCTGATGCAGAAAGCCGGCTGCAGCCCCGACGAAGCGGAAGAGATCACTCAAAACGCGATGATCGCCGTGTGGCGGAAGGCCAGCCTGTTCGACCCGGCAACAGCCGGCGCAGCGGCCTGGATATTCACGATCGCGCGCAATCTGCGGATCGATTTATTCCGGCGCAGAGCACGCGCGGGCCGACTGGAAGACGTCTCTGAGCTGCCTGATGCACCGGACCCCACCGAACCGGCCGATGCGGTCATTTCCCGCGCGCAGGATGCCGCGCGCATCGAGTCCGCCATCAAGCAACTCTCGGCGGAGCAGATTGCGGTCGTCAGGCTGTCGTTCATTGAGGAGAAGGCACACCCTGAAATCGCAAGCCAGCTCGGCATCCCGCTCGGAACGGTCAAGTCGAGGATCAGACTGGCGATGAACCGGTTGAGAGATATTTTGGACGAAGACGCATGACGATCAGCCACCATCCGCCTGAAGAACTTCTGGCCGAGTTCGCCGCCGGCAATCTGGAAGAGGCCCATCAGCTGGTCGTCGGCGTGCATGTGGCGGGATGCACGCGCTGTGCCCGTTTCGTGCGAGCCCTGGAGCAGCTTGCGGGCGCGGCGCTGGAAGAGGTCGAGCCGGTGCCGACCGCGCCGGATGCGTTCGACCGCATCATGTCGCGAATTGATGAGCTTCCGGAAGACACAAAGGCGCCTCCCCCCGCGTCCGTTACGGACAATGATGTTCCGCCCGCTCTCCGAAACTATCGGATCGGCAAGCGCCGGCGCGTCGCGCCCGGCCTGAGCATGCGGCCGATCGAGCTTTCCGGTTCCGGCAAGGCCCGCGCCTTTCTGCTTCGGTCCGCGCCGGGCTCGCGCATGCTCGAACACACGCACACCGGCACCGAGCTCACTCTCGTGCTCGAGGGCAGCTTCAGTCACGAGGGCGGACGCTTTGGTCCCGGCGACTTCGACTACGGCGACGACGAGGTCGAGCATCGTCCTATCGTTGGCGATGAGGGCCCCTGTGTCTGCCTGGTCGCAATGACCGGCGACCTGCGCATGAACGGCTTGCTCGGCCGTCTGATCGGCCCGTTCGTGCGACTGTGATTCTCTTGCGATCTCTCCTCTGGAGTGATCCGGGCCTGCACCTGAAGCGTTCTGAAAGAAACGCAAGGGAGACAGGGCATGGCCTGTTCGAGCCTCGCACGTCAGGTGCAGAGCGAAAGGTTATCCGAACTGCTCGCACGCGTTGCCTCAGGTGAGACGCGGGCTTTCGCGGAGCTTCACACGCTGACACGAGGCAGGCTGCGCGCGATCGTGCTGGCCGCAGGAGCCTCGCCTCATGACGTCGACGACATCCTCCAGGAAAGCTTTCTGAAAGTCTGGCGTAACGCCGGCCGGTATGATTCCAGGCGGGCGCCGGTCACGGCCTGGATGTCCACGATTGCCCGGAACACCGCGATCGATCATCTGCGGACTCGGCGACAGCCGACCTTCGAACTGGACGAGGCAGTTTCGGTCCCGGCGGCTTCCGACGCGTCACATGTCGAGGACTTCGACTACGCCCGCGCCGAACCGATCGCGCGGGGGGCACTGGCTCGCTTGCCGGAAGATCGCCGCAGGCTGGTGACCCTGGCCTACCTCGAAGGCGAGAGCCGCGCGAGCTTGTCACGACGCTTCGGTGTGCCGGTCGGCACCATCAAGACGTGGCTGCACCGAACCATCGTGGCCGTTCGCAAGGATTGCCTCGCGGCATCGGCTGCCGCCTGAATCCGGAGGATGCGCGCATGGCCGCGGAGATCATTGAATTCCCCGAGCGTAGGCCTCAGGAGAGACTCGTCTTCTCGGTCGCACGGCTCGAAGCGATGGTGAGAGAAGTCGAGCGCGTTGCAGCCGACGATCCCGAAGCCGGGCTGGATCGATTGCTTGCTGCCACCGAGCGCATCGGTCAACAATTGGTCGATCTCGCAGGCCTCTTGCTTGACGAAGTGACCCGGCTGCAGGCGCAGAGTGCATTTGAATCCCTGGCCGAGAAGATCGCGGAAACCAGAGAAACCTTCGACCAGCTCGGAGGACGAAAGTCGACCTGATCAGCCACGCACGGCTTTCCGAGTTCAAGTCAGCTCTGCGCAGATCTATTTCGCATGCTCAGTGGGCCAGCTTCTGGGCGACCAGGTATCCGATCCAGGAACTGACGCCGGCGAGCAGCGATCCCCAGCAAACGTCCGCGAGCGTAAGCCCGGTCGACCAGTTCCGCAAAGTCGCCTGATTGGTGAGGTCATAGGTGGCATAGGTGAAGCAGCCGAGCATCAGGCCCGACGTGAAAGCGCGCAACGCGCTTCCGTCCTGCTGTGCCGGCAGCACCGCGAACCAGATCAAACCGACGGGATAGAGCAGATAGAAAACTGCGGCGGCTCCCAGGTTGGGCTCGGCCCGCAACATGTCCCCAAGCACCGGCCGGTAAAGCCTCTCAACCATGATCCTGAGCCAGATCATATCGACTGCAACGAAGGTCACGGCCACCGAAAGATAGGTGAAGAGAAGATTCATGTCCGTGGTCCCCCTGCGGTTGCGTCAGGCCGGTTGTCGCGCCGGTCAGAAAATAACGTCTGACGAGCCACACCGGATCACGTCCGCGCACTCACCTCTGCTTGCAGCCCGGTTCAGCAACCTGAACGGCGTCGCGCCGAGACACGGTTTCATCACGGCGCCCGTCAGGGCGGCCATGGGAAGAATGCGTTGGTTCGCGCCTGATAATCCCGGTACAGATCGCCGCGCGACTTCAGCATCTGCTCCTCCAGTGGCGGTATCCCTGTCACATGCACGAGGATCCAGTACATGATCGCTGGCGCCGCCAGGCTGGCCCAACCCCAGGCGTATCCGGGCGCGAGCGCGATGACCGGGTAAGCCAGCCAACCCAGCCACTCGAAGAAATAGTTGGGGTGTCGCGACCACCGCCAGAGCCCCATGTCGCAGACAAGTCCGTGGTTGCATGGGGAGAGCTTGAACCGGCGCAATTGCTGATCCGCCAATCCCTCGCCTGCGATTGCCACTAGAATGATGAAGGCTCCGATATAATCCTGCAGCCGCAATCCAGGTTCGGGAGCGTGGGCGGCGAGGAAGATGGCGAACGGCAGCGGCACTGAAACCAGCGCCTGCGATTGCAGGAACAGGAACATCCGGCGAGGGGCCGCCGCCCCCCACTGGCGCGCATAGTTCGCGTAGCGTGGATCGTCGATGCCTGCCGCGGCGCGGCGCGCGATGTGCGTACCAAGTCGCACCGACCAAAGCAGCGCGAGTGTCGCGACGAGCACACGGCGTTCCGGCGTGCCGTCCTCAAAAGGCCACAGAGCGGCGACCGCACCAACGAGGCCGGTCGCGTAGGACCAGATCGCATCAACCCATCCGGAATTTCCCGTGCGCTGCTGAACGACCCAGGCAAGTCCCATCAGGATACAAAGGGCCAGCGCAATGCCGCCGATCGCCTGCACATGCACAAGAACCATGCCGTCTCCAGGTTAACTTCTCTTCGGTACGTCCGCTGCGGGAACCGGTTTCGCATTCGGTGGCAGGCCTGCGGGTAAAGGGTAAGGTGATCCGCATCATTCCGCCAAACGTTTCCAAATCGATTGTTTCACGACCGTAGCTGACGGTATTGCAGTGGGGGCGACAAGGAATGCGTTTGGCCGTGATCGGGACGGGAATTGCCGGCAATGCTGCCGCGTGGCTCCTGTCGAAACGCCATGCCGTGACAGTGTACGAGCGCGAGCTGCAGCCGGGTGGACATAGCCATACCGTTCGCGTCCTATATGACGGAGAGCCGATCGACGTCGATGTCGGCTTCATCGTGTTCAACGAGGCGAATTATCCGCAGTTGACGGCGCTGTTCGCGCATCTCGGCGTGAGGACCGTCGAGACCTGCATGAGCTTCGCCATGTCGGCCGATCACGGTCGATTCGAATGGCGGGGTGGCGGCGAGACCCTTCTGCAAGCTGCCCGCGGCCTGTTTGCACAACCGCGCAATCTCGGATCGCCGTCATATTTTCGCATGCTGGCCGAAGTGCTGCGGTTCAACCGCCAGAGCGAGACGGACTTGCGCGCCGGCCGGCTGCACGGGCTGACGCTCGGCGACTACCTGCGCAAGGAATCATTCGGGCCGCGCCTGTTCGCCGATTATCTCGGACCGATGGGAGCGGCGATCTGGTCCTCCTCGTCGGCCGACATCCTGTCCTTTCCGGCGGAGAACTTCGTCGCCTTCTTCGACAACCACCGGCTCCTGCATCTGGACCGGCCGCGCTGGCGTACCGTCGAGGGGGGCAGCCGTCGCTATGTCGACAAGCTCACCGCTTTGTTCAAGGACAACATTCGGCTAGGCTGTGCCGTGACGTCGGTCAACCGAGCGGAGCATGGCGTGACCATCCGCGACAGTCATGGCGGTGTGGAAACCTACGATGCCGTGGTGATGGCTTGCCATAGCGACCAGGCTCTCGCGGCACTGTCGGATGCCGACGCCCACGAGCGCTCCATTCTCGGCGCGATCAAGTACGCTCCCAACACCGTCTATCTGCATCGCGATCGCAGTCTCATGCCCAGGCGCCGTCAAGCATGGGGTTCCTGGAACTTCCTGCGATGGCCGCGGCAAACGCCGACCCAAAACGACGTTGCGGTGACGTATTGGATGAATCGGCTGCAGGGCATCGACGACAGCAAGCCGTTGTTCGTCAGCCTCAACCCTCCCTTCGAGCCGGCAGCCCATCTGACATTTGCGAAATTCAGCTTCGCCCATCCTCAATACGACCTGGCTGCGTTTGCGGCGCAGCGACGACTCCCGGCCATTCAGGGGCGTCGCCGGACCTGGTTCTGCGGTGCGTGGACCGGCTACGGCTTTCACGAGGATGGCTTGCAGGCCGGCATCTCCGTTGCCGAGGCACTTGGCAGCACGGTGCCGTGGCGGCATTCTGACTCGCTGCTGATCCAGGCTGCCGAGTAGCACGATGACGCCAACGAAACCGGCCAACGCGGAGAATGCGACAGCGCCGGCAGCGCTCTACTGGGGAAAGGTGATGCACGCGCGCTGGCGGCCCGTGCAGCACAGGTTCACCTATCGCGTGATGAGCCTCTTGATCGACCTTGACCGCTTGAACGAGGCGGATCGCCAGTCCTGGCTATTCGGCATCAACCGAGCAGCCCCCTTCAGCTTCCACGAGTGCGACCACGGCGACGGCAAAGGCGGGTGCCTCAGCCAGCACGCCCGACGACTGGCGGCCGAGCGCGGCGTCGACCTCTCGGGCGGTCGCGTTCTCCTTCTCTGTTATCCCAGCGTTCTGGGCTACGTGTTCAACCCGCTTTCGGTCTATTTCTGCTATGCGGCGTCGGGCGATCTTGCGCTGTTGATCTACGAGGTCCGCAACACCTTCGGCGAGATGCACTCCTACGTCCTGCCCGTGCAGGATGCACGACCGGGCGGCGCAATACGACAGAACCAGGCGAAGGAGTTCTACGTTTCACCCTTCATGGAGATGGGAACACACTACCGCTTCAGCATTTCTCCACCGGCGCAAAACGTGACGGTCAGAATCGTGCAGACGGGCGAGCAAGGCGCGATGTTCGCGGCAGCATTCAGCGGACGACGGCGCGCCCTGAACAGCCGCTCGCTGCTGGCGGCGCTCGTCGCCCTGCCCTTCCTCACGTTCAAGGTGATCGCAGCTATACACTGGGAAGCGATGCGGCTTTGGCTGAAGGGTGTCCCCTACCTGCCCCGCTTGAAACAACGCGAGACTTGAACCATGGACCTCGCTGCCGCTCGTCACTCCGTCCAATTCGATGGTGTTCCATTCCTTGCCCGGCTGGCCCTGCGCCTTGCATCGCAGCTCAGGTACGGCACCGTTCATGTGCGCCTCCCCGACCGGAGAGTTGTTGCTTTGCGCGGCCAGCTTCCGGGTCCATCGGCCACGATCGAACTCAACAATTACAGGTTCGCGCGCAGCCTCGTCCTGGGCGGCGACATCGGCATGGCCGAGGCGTACATAAGAGGCGATTGGACCACGCCCGATCTCACCCAGCTTCTCTATCTGTTCTGTCTCAACGAAGATCTGGTCGACAGCGCCTTTGCCGGGAATGTGCTGGTCCGCCTCTGCCGACGGGCACTTCATCGGCTGCGCCGAAACACGAGACAGGGCTCGAGGCACAACATCCACAGGCACTATGATCTCGGCAACGAGTTCTTCGCGGCGTGGCTCGATACCAGCATGACCTACTCATCGGCTCTGTTCTCGACCGAAACGGCCGACCTGCCCGCCGCTCAACGACACAAGTACGAGCAACTCGCAAAGGCGATCGAATTGCAGCCCGGACAGAGCGTGCTCGAGATCGGATGCGGGTGGGGCGGATTCGCCGAATTTGCCGCGAAGACTTACGGCGCCACCGTGCTGGCACTCACCATCAGCAAGGAGCAGCACGAATTTGCCAGCCGACGAATTCACGAGGCCGGGCTCGCGGAGAAGGTCGAGGTGCGGTTGCAGGATTATCGCGACCAGGACGGTCGCTTCGACCGCATCGCCTCCATCGAGATGATCGAGGCGGTCGGCGAGCAATTCTGGCCGGCCTATTTCAGCCAGCTGTCGCAACGGCTGAAACCGGGCGGCCTGGCGGGCATCCAGGCCATCACCGTTCGCGACGAGCTCTTCGACAGCTATCGGCAGCGCGTGGACTTCATCCAGAGGTACATCTTTCCCGGAGGGATGCTGCCTTCGACCAGCATCCTGCGCACGCTCGGCGAGCGCTTCGAGATGCCCGTCATTCGCGAGCGCCTGTTCGGACAGGACTATGCAAAGACGCTCGCGCTCTGGCGCGACAATTTCAGCCAGGCCTGGAGCGACCTGACCTCGCTCGGCTTCGATGAGCCCTTCCGCCGGCTGTGGGAATATTATCTGTGCTACTGCGAGGCCGGCTTCAGGGCCGGAAAGATCGACGTCGGGCAGCTGGTGTTTGCGCGTCGGAGCTGAGGCGGCTCAGGGCACGGCATCAGGCCAAGGAGAGCGGTGCCTGAGATATTCCCGGAAGAAGTGGTGCGCCATTCAGAACAAAACTACGAACTTGTATATTATTGAAATAGTTATCTAATTTCAAGCAGCCAATGATCGTTTTGGGCCATCCGCCCCCGGGTCCGGAGCGGCTTGTCTCGGGCCGCTATACGCATCGCGTCGCCATCGCCAACAGCCGGCTGACTCGCTCGCCGATGGTAAGGTGAGCGTCGAGTTGCGCCAGTCTTATGCGAGGGTGGGCACTTCGCCCTGATCAAGCATCAGCGCTACGCCCATGCCAAGCTGTTCAAGCGTGCCGGGCGGGCGCTGAAGACGTTGCGCACCTTTCTCGGCCGTGTGATGCGCGACATCAGCCGCAAGATTGCGGGCGACGCCGCGCTTGAGAGGAGGTTTGCCAAGCTGTTATGCTGATGGTGTTCAAGCTCATCCTCGCCGCATTAAAGATCTGGCGGCAGCTCAAAGGCACAAATCATTTGTCGAAACTCATTGCAGGTGTCAGATTCAACGACCGCATCGAGGTCATCCAAAAGCCGGCGAACCGGGTCGCCTGATCACCTTGTCGTCACCCAAATATTCCGCATAGCTCACTCAAGAACGTCAGGTACCCGCGCCCTCGCAATCGAACTGCGCGGCAAGCGTGAGTTTTCGCCTGAGCGCGCCAAGCGTTGTATCGACCGTCGAACAAGCGCGACAGCTCCGACCTACCGACCGGCTCTTCTTAAACTGTTAGCACAAGGTCTTCAAAACGATTCTCGGGGGATTGTCTCACTCCCATACGCCAAGGACAGTGGCGTGCGGGTTACAGTTCGCGCCATACGGAAATCTGCTTACGGCTAAGACGCGCTTCCAAAGTTCGCTAAGGGCAAGTCTCGTCACGCATTCTCATAGGTCGGTTGTTAGAAGCATTCCAATTTGACAGCTACTCCGCGGCAGATTTTAGAAAACCTACAAGTCAGGCCGATTCGAAAAGGGTGTTGCCAGGAATCCATTGCGGACTTCCGGTTCCAATGATCCATTTCATCAAGCGACGAAATCGCGCGAGAAGAGATTGAATTGGGGGCTATATGTTTTGCGTGAAAATACCAAGAACGCTTCGCGTTGGTAAGAACGGGATCAAGTCGACCGCTGAAGAATGCCAATCCGGAAAGGTGTCTGCGGTGGCTGGGCTGATTGCTGTCGCATCGTTCTCCGGCGCAAAAGCCCAGCAATCCGATCTCCCTCCCGTGACGGTCGACGCGCCGATTCAGCGGCCGCGGCCCAAGGCATCGAAGCCGTCACCCGACCAGATCCGGGCTCGCGATGCGCTCCGGCGCGCACCGACCCGGCAAACGACGCAGGCTCCGCCTCCGGCCGCCGGAAGCCGGGCTCCCGATCGCAACCCGTATGCCGATCCGTCCGCTCCCTACAAGGTCGACCATCTACAGGCAGGCGGCAAATTTCCAGAGCCGCTGCTCAATACGCCGAAGACGGTGACCGTTCTCAGCAAGGAGGTGCTCGCGGACAAGAACGCGACATCGCTGAAGCAGGCGATTCTGAGCACGGCCGGCGTCACGCTCGGCACCGGCGAAGGCGGAAATGCCTTTGGCGACCGCTTCTTCATCCGCGGTTTTGACGCGCGCAATGACATCTTCATCGACGGCGTGCGCGATTCCGGCGTCAGCGTGCGCGAGAACTTCTTCACCGAGCAGGTCGAGATCTTGCGCGGTCCGGGCTCGTCATTTGCAGGCCGCGGCACCACCGGCGGCGCGATCAACATCGTAACCAAGCAGGCCACGACCGATGGCAATTTCTACAACATGGACACGACGTTCGGCACCGACAGGACCAAGCGCGTCGTGCTCGACGTCAACCAGGTCATCAACCCGACCTGGGGGGTGCGCGCCGGCGGACTGTTCCAGGATGCCGGCGTGGCCGGCCGGGACTATGTCACCGACAATCGCAACGGCGGCTTTCTGGCAACGACGTGGACGCCGACCGATGCTGTCAAGATCTACGCCAACTACATCCACACCGAGCTGACCGGCTTCCCGGATTTCGGCGTTCCCTATTACCGGCCGAGCACGGCGACTACGGCCGGCGGCCCGTTCCCGGACTTCGGCTCGAACCGCAGGAATTGGTACGGCTTTGTTAACCGCGATTTCTCCCGGACGGGCCAGGACATCGGGACACTCAATGCCGAATTCCAGGTGACGCCCGACGTGCTGATCACCAACAAGTTCCGCGACTCGCACTCGACGCAGAACTACATCGGGACGCTGCCGGAAGCGCCGGTCATTGCCACTCCGCTCTCGGCCTCGACGCTCAGCGCCAACCCGCAGAGCCGCTACCAGGCCACCGACGTGATTGCCAACCAGACCGAGGCGACCTACAAATTTACGGACAATGCCGGCTTCAAGCATACCGCGCTGGGCGGCTTCGAATACGACCGGGAGAGGTCGTCGATCGACCGCTATCTCGGCCTCAGCTCGGAAGCGCTGCCCGGCGGCTTTAGCGGGAACGGTTCGCTGGCGGGCGTGAGCGTGTTCTATCCGCAGTTCACCAACCTCCCCTTCGGTGTGCCGTTTGGCCTCTCGGGATTGCCGACCAAGATCGCGATCGACACCAAGAGCATCTACGTCATCGATTCCGCCAACTACAACGACCTACTGATCCTCAATGGCGGCGTCCGCTATGACGACTACAACATCAAGGTGAACGGCTACGGCACCGTCAACGGCGTCGCCAACGTCTTCGGTCAGCAAGAGCAGCATACGGGGATGCCGAACTTCAACCTCGGCCTGACGCTAAAGCCCTTGCCGAACGGAAGCGTCTACGCCGCCTACGCCACATCGTCGAACCCGGTCGGCGCGGAGTTCGACGGCACCAGCATCCAGTATGGCGGCCTTGCACCGGTGCTGAACGGCAATCCGCCTCAGATCTTCGGTCCGGAGAAGAACAGGGCGATCGAAATCGGCACCAAGTGGGAATTGTTCGACCGGCACGCGCTGCTGACCGCCGCACTGTTCCAGACCGAAAAGGAAAACGCACGCGAGTCACGCAACATCACGGCCGCAACTGCGACCGCGGCGTGTCCCTACCCAGCCGGCACCACCGGTACCGTCTCCTGCCTCAGCGCGGGCGCGGCCTATCGCATCCGCGGCATCGATCTCGGCCTTGGCGGCAACATCACCGACAAATGGAGCGTCATGGCGGGACTCGTGCTGATGCAGTCCGAGGTCACGAAGTCCAACATCCCGCCCGCCAATACCACGCTCTATGCAACCAATGTCGGCCGGCCGCTTGCGAACGTGGCGCACCAGTCGTTGAGCCTGCTCAGCAAATACCAGGTGACTGATGTCTGGGAGCTTGGCGGCCAGGCCGTCTATCGTTCGAAGGTATATGGCGGCACGTTCCTCGCCGCCAACCAAGGCACATCGATCCCGAGCTACTGGCGCTTCGACGCCTTTGCCGAGGCGAAGATCAACCAGAACTGGAAGCTGAAGGTTCACGTCAACAACATCTTCGACAAGCGCTACTACGATGCGCTGTATCAGAGCGCCGCACCGTTCGTCTTCCAAGCTCCAGGACGCGCAGCCTATCTTGTGATTTCAGCGCGATACTAAGTCGGAAAGGTGTGAGCTGGCAGTTGGTCAATTCACGCTATTCACCGCCACGGCGGGATATGCCTATCACACCCAAAAACCACCGCATTTGTTACGATGCACCAAAGAAGTCGCGCTCAGTTCGCTATAAAGCTATAAGCTTGTTTCAGAACGAGTGATTGAGTCGTCCTTCCTTATGGTGAGCCGAAATGAAGCGCGAGCCGGGCCGGGATCGGCTCACTGCTGAAAAACGGAACCGCGCCGCGAAAGAGCGGCAAACGCCCTGCTTCACCCTGGAAATAAATCAGAGGCCGGTGTTGGTTTTCACTGCGCCGTCCTTGTCGAGCGCCATGAGACGCATTTCTGAGGATTGGTTCGTCGAAGAGCTAGGACGAATGCGCTCAGTCGGATGCTCACTTCTGAGAACACGCGACCAACGTCAAATCAGACCTGCGAACCCGGAGGAGGCAACGAGGCTGGAGTTGGAACGTAGCTTGGACCGGGCTCGTGGCGAGGATACGAAGTATGCGTTTGCCTTCCTCATCCCGATCGACAAAGATCCAAACTGACGCGCGTCTAACGACCTCGCGGAGCCGGATTTGTTCCAGCTACGGCTGACGGACGAAACATCGCGGGAGTGGAAAGTACATAAGCGTTGCGGCGATCAATCCGTCCGCAACAGTTCTGGAAATCTGGGGAAAGCACACGCGGATCCCAGGCCGGCACTTCACCGTACGCAGGCCTACTCATTCAAATGGGCAAGTCAAGCCTGCCGAAAGGGCGGGGCTAGAGTTTGAGTGAAACAAACCCAACTTAACCTAGCGGGCAACTTAATAACTTAGACTGCAAGCCGGAATTCGTGTGGTTCCCGTCGGACAGCCGCCTGGGCTCTTTTGTCAGTCAAAATGATGGATCACTCGTCGCGTCGAATGATCAACAATCACGGGCCTCTCGTTGAGGAGACCGTATCCGTAGTGGCTTCCGTGCGGGACGCGCGTAGCAAGCGTGTCAGGAAGGGGATGAAGCTCCATTGCGTCCGGAACGACATCTCCGACATGGGCATGAAAGTGAGGATCGCGGAACGAACTGTAGTGCTGATGTCTAAAATGCTGGTGGAGCATTTCCCTATGTTCTGTAGTGAAAGTGGGTGCGCCATCATGATGATGCTGCGCGGTTGCGACGCCTGCCGAAGCCAACAGAAAAGCGGACCCGGCGATTGAGAAAATAGTCAGTCGTTTCATCTGCATACCTCGGCTTTAGAATGGCGGCGAATAATCAAGCTACGTATCGGCATTCAAAGGGTCGTGGCATTGCGACAAATGGAACCATTCAAATACCATCCGAACAATATACAAAATTCCGAGATTTGTGAATTGCCTCGTCTATGCTGGGCTGTTTTGGAACGCCATAGCGGCAATTCGACTTGCGCAAGACGACGATTGCTTGGCGGATCCGAGGGCAGCGAACCACTATGCTTGAGCCTTGATTAGAGTGTCCATCATTGTTTGCACAACAGACATGATGCGCGCATTGGCGGCGTAAGCGTTCTGCAACTGGATCAGGTTCGACATCTCCGCGTCCAGGTTGACGCTGGAGGTCGAGTTGAACTTGGCTTGCAACGTAGAAACCACGACGCTCTGCCCCTGCTGCAGCTGCGTCGCCTGAGTCGATGCATTGCTCTGCACGCTCAGGAATTGCTGCAGATAGCGCGAAACTGAACCGGTGAAGGGTTGCCCTGTTGAGCCGAGCCCGGTCTGCGGCGAGTACGAGAATACGGCATTGGTGAGCTGGGAATAGAGGTAGTCCGAACGCGTGGTGTCGCCGGCTGGCGTCTGCGGCGAGGTGCTATAGATCGACATCTTGGTCGGATCGCTCAGTACCGCCGCGTTCACCTGGATGCGCCCGGCAAGTCCCGTCATCTGCGAGCCGGCCGCGGTGATCGCGCCGGTATAGAGCGCGCCGCCGTCGGTGAAGAGCGGCAGCTGCGGATTGCCCGACGCCAGCGACGAGATGGTCTTGGTGAGCGAGGCACTGTTGACGGCCGCCGAGCCCGTGCCGTCGTCGCGGATTTGCAACGTCGCGCCGGAGGTGGCGAACGTCAAAGGCGTGCCTCCGAAAACAGAGTTGAGCGTTGCCAAGATCGAGGTCATGCCTCCGCTGAAGTCGACCCCGACCTTGAGAGGGTTGGCATTCCCCGCGTTTTGGAGCGGCAATGCCGCGGGGTCAGTCACGTTGACGAGCGTGATCTGGCGCTGGGTATTGCTCGTTTTATCCGTATAGGTCAGATTGACGGTGTTGCCGGGCAAGGCGCCTGACAGATTGACGTCGAAGCCGGCAGGCGGTCCCGTTACAGCCTTGCCGGCCGCGGTCTGGTCTGACAACGCGCTCGCAATTGCTGCGGCGAGCTGGTCGATTTGGGTCTGCGCTTGCACCAGCGTCTGGTCGCGCAGCTTGATATCTGCGGCGATCTGACCCGAGGATACCACATTGTTGGCGACCACATCGATCGAAGAGCCATTGGGCAGCTTGACGTTCAGCGCGCCGACGCCGGACTTGGCCGGATTGGGATCGTAAAGCGCGATCGCATTGAGTGCGCCTCTCGAAGAGAAGGCGAACTGCGATGCGAGATCGGCGCCGACGAGCTGAATGCCCGTGGTTGTGAAGATGTTGGCCTGATTCGAAGCGTCGGTTACGACCCGCACGTCGACGTATTTCGACAGCGTGTTGATCGCCTGGTCGCGCTGGTCCATCAGCGTTGCGGCGGACGGATCGTTCAGGGCCAGGCCCTGAAGCTTTCCGTTAATGGCTGCGATCTGCGTCATAGCCGCGTTGGCCTGCTGCGCCGAGATGCCGAGGTCCTGCTCGACGTTGGAGCGCAGCGACTGGATTCCCTTCGTGGACACGTTGAGCTGCTGCGCCAATGCCTGAGCGGCTGAGATCGCTACGGTCTGCGCCGACTGCGCGCCTGCACTCGTCGACAGCGCCTGCAATGCGCTGGTCAGCTTGTTGAGCCCGCTTTCGAGCGTGCCGCTGCCGCCGGGGTTGCCATAGACGCTCTGCAACTGCTTCAGGATGTTGGCCATTTGATCGGCGTAGCCAGCGCCCCCGGTCTCCGTACGGAGCTGGTCCTGCACATAACGATCGAGCTCGCGGCTGACGCCGGTGGTGATAACCGAGGATCCGAAGTCGCCGGTCGTGACCTCGATCTGGTTCGGCGTCTGGGCGACGTAACCTGGCGTCTGCGAGTTGGCGACGTTCGACGAGACGATCGAGAGTGCGGCCTGGTTGGCACGCAGGCCACTCATCGCACTGGCCAAGGCTGAATTCAAACCCATGTTAGCCGCCGCTCACTACCGTAAATATTCATTGAGCCTGTCTCCGTGCATCACGGCCGGTCGATCTCTCTTCCGCCCATGATCAGCCGAGAGAAGGCAAGCGCGATGCCATTGCGGAATCAGTTGCAAAATCAATGCTAAGATGACGCGATTGCGGTGATTTGACAGGGGTAATTTGCCGGATCGGCAAAGATTGCCCGGTTGATCCTGCAATTTCAGGCATCCAGGGGCGCTAACGATAGCCTGGCCAAGCGCCGTGCCCGATTGATGCGCATGGCCGTGGTTGCGGCGACATCAGAGGCGTTGACGGTACAACTTCCCTCGCGCTCGGGAAAATCTGCGCGCGCTTGATTAAAGCTTTCGACGTTGAGTGCGTCGCCAACATGCATTTGTGAGCTATGGATCAGCTGGTTTGTTTAGTGGGTAAAGCTGCGCCAACGTGTCTCGTATACGCTTCATTAACCATACTTTGACAAATGACTGCTCAACTGGGAGCTGGACGCCGCATGATTGTAAAGCGAAATGGGTAAGGCACGCACCGTAATCCTGGTGGCCGCCACTGGTGCCGGCGAAGCCGCGCGCCTCGCCGGCTGCTCCGACAAGTCAGCCCCGCCTCCCGCCGCCCGGTCGTACAGCTTCCCATCATTGACGTCCTCGTCGCCAAGAACGCCATCGGCCCCCGGCCAGCCCGTCAAGCCGGAAGAGGTCCCGTGGCAGACCTGCCCGGCCGTGACCGCCAGCGCCACCTTCATTCGCCGCACCGATCGTCCATCGGAAACACCCAGGCTCGGCGCGATCGCACGTGCTTCCTTAATGCGGGGTGAGACATCCGCGACCAGAAGTAGGTTAAGGCCGACTTCTGCGGCGTCAGGGCTGCGATGCTGCCGCCTGACGTCCGCGCCGTCGCCGGCCCGAACCGTCCTGCTCGAGGTCACGCCGGAACAGACCGAGACGCTCGCCCGTGCGCGCCAGAGTGGCACGCTGTGGTTGGCGCTGCGCAGCATCTCCGACGCCAATGCCAAGGAACCCGCGTCGGATGAGCCGACACGCAAGCGCGGCGAGAGCATCTCGATCATCCGGTTCGGCGTGCCGAGCCAGATGACGGCACAGAAGTGACGATGAGGACTTTCGATATGAAATGCCGGGTCACCACGGCGAGCTTGCGGACCATGATTATCCGCGCCCTGTCGATTTCCGCAGCGGCCGCGTTGACTCTCAACCCGGTGCTGACGCCGGTGATCGCCGACGATTATCGCCCGGCGGCGCAGGTTTCCGCCGCCGACGGCCAGATGAACGCGCGTTTCCTGTCGCTCGGCATCGGCAAGTCGATCGTGATCGACCTGCCGCGGGACATCAAGGACGTGCTGGTGGCCGATCCCAAGATCGCCAATGCGGTCGTGCGCTCGTCGCAGCGCGCCTACATCATCGGCGCTGCGGTCGGCCAGACCAACATCGTGTTCTTCGATTCCGCCGGCCAGCAGATCGCGTCCTATGACATCGCGGTCAAGCGCGACCTCAACGGCGCGCGTGCCGCACTGAAGCAGATCCTGCCCAATTCCGATATCCAGATCGACGGCCTCGGCGAAGGCGTGGTCCTTACCGGTACCGCCCAGAGTCCGATCGAGGCGCAGCAGGCCAACGACATCGCCGCGCGCATTGCCGGTGGTGCCGACAAGGTCGTGAACTCGGTCGTCGTCCGCGGCCGCGACCAAGTCATGCTTAAGGTGACGGTCGCCGAAGTCGCGCGCAACATCATCAAGCAGCTCGGCATCGATCTCTCCGCAAACCTCAATTACGGCACGGCGGTGGTGAATTTCGCTCACTCCAACCCGTTTACCGCCTACGGACGCAACCTGGTAGACGGCAACAACCTTACCACGAAGTTCGGCGCAACGCCGTCGGTGCAGACAGTCCTGCGAGCGATGGAAAGCGCTGGCGTTTTGCGCACCTTGGCGGAGCCGAATCTGACCGCGATCTCCGGCGAGTCGGCGACCTTCATCGCCGGCGGCGAATTCCCGGTTCCAGCGGGCTATGCCTGCGATCCCACCACCCGTGTTTGCACCACCCAGATAAGTTTCAAAAAGTTCGGTATCTCCCTGAACTTTACCCCGGTTGTGATGACCGAGGGTCGAATCAGCCTCCGTGTGATGACGGAAGTGTCGGACCTGTCGAACGAAAACGCGATCACGCTGTCACAGGCCGTGAGCTCGACGTCGGTCAACTCGTTGACGGTGCCCGCGATCAAGACCCGCCGCGTCGAGACTTCGCTGGAAATTCCGTCCGGTGGCGCGATAGCGATGGCTGGCCTGATCCAGCAGCAGACCAAGCAAGCAGCCAGCGGCCTGCCAGGCCTGATGCAGCTTCCGATCCTCGGCTCACTTTTCCGCAGCCGCGACTTCGTCAACAACACGACTGAGCTAATCGTGATTGTGGCGCCTTATATCGTCCGCGCAGTCGCGCAAAAGGATCTGTCGCGCCCGGATGACGGCTTTGCGGCGCCTTCGGATGCGCAGGCAGAATTGCTCGGCAACATCAACCGCATCTATGGCGTGCCCCGTCGGACCGAGCCGGCGCGCAAATACGGGGGCTCCTACGGGTTCATTGTTGACTAACCCAAATAGAATGCAAAAGCGATTTGTTGACCAGATTCCAGCGTTGGAAGTGCTTAGATCTGTGTTCGACGAAGCTCAACCTAGCACGATAGGTGCGCTGTCCGATTTGCGTCGCCCGCTGATGCCGAGTGCTTCCATTTTCCGCGCTCGTGGTTCGTGCAACCCAAAAACGCGGATCGTCACCACCTGAGAACGCTCACCAGTCGTGAGGGAATCGGAGCCGTCATAGGAGAACGCATTGGCTCAAAACTCCAGCGCCAGCTTCAACCGAGCCTTGTCCAGGCGCTTCTTGATCGAAGCGAGTTTGATGCTGAACTCGCTCAGCTCCTTCTCGCAAAAATCCTGGAAAATAAATTCGCTGAGCGCGATTTCTTGCTCGGCCACGCTGGCAAGTTGCTGAACTGACGCTTTTGATAAAGCGAGCCGCATAACGCGGGCGTCTGCAGGACAAGGCTTCCGGCTTAAAAAGCCCATGTTCTCCAGCTTTTTTGATTGCGTTGTCACGAATGAAGCGTCGACATGCAACGTCTTGGCGACAACGTTGACGGGGATTCCGTCGTTTGCATCTTCATGGTCGGAAATGGCCAACAAGATCTTCCACTGCGGGCCGCTGATGTTGAGGGCTCTTGCCCGAATGCGATGAAGTTTCTCAATGGAGAAATTAATCGAGATTATCTCCCAGGTTAGGCGTTTCAGCGCGTCCTGCTTGCGCTGAGCCGGTTTCGAAGACGCGGGCGAAGTTCCCTCCTTGGGCTTCATTCTTGCGAACTCTCAACGAACGAGATGGGTAAACGAACATGAAAACTACCGCAACTACATCCGGTGCGATCGAAAGCGGATGCCGTTGGCGACCTGCAGTTCTCTGACGTACTGTACGATCGACATGATCTGCTGTGCGCTCACCTGCGGTTGAGGCGGCATGTTGCCATAAGACCAGTGGTGCTGGCGCACGCCGTTCTGGGCCGCGAACACAAAGGCCGCATCGGCATGATGGCCTGGATTGTAGATGTCGTGCACCAATGGCGGACCGTGGTCCGTACCCGCCGCCTTCAGGCCGTGGCAAGGCGCACAATTCGTATCAAAAAGCGCCTTCCCCTCGCGCCCGGCGAAGGAGAGTTCTGGCTCCGTCACATCGACGATGTAGCTCTTGGGCTTTTCGGCCGGCGCGAGCAACTGCCACATAGTGACCGCCACCCCAGCGCCCAGCAGTGCGACAATGAGGTATTTGGGAGCGTTGGCGACAAATGTCATAGAGTTCTGTCTCTGGTCGTCGGGCTTGATTGTTGTCGCAGGCGTTCAATGCTCGCGGTAGCGAAAATGCGTTCCGACTCTAGAACCGTGTGCCCGCGCCGAACAAGCCAGATATGCCCACGCTCGATTGCACTTTCGCTCCAAATTCGCAGTCGTGACCGGTCGAGTTCCACCTCACCGGATCAAGATGGCGCGCTGCATTGTCTTGGGATCAGGGACGAGCGGCTGGCCAACTCATGCAGGCGGCCGCCAAGCAGTTTTGAGCTTAGAGGTTTGTCTCCCGGTCCTCACGCTTTCTCGAGGTTCTTGGCGTTTGCCGGCCTAGCGCTTCCCGATTGCTGTCTTAAGCAGGTTCAGGCTTTTCGAGTACAACGAGGTGGCAGCCGCATAATCCATTTGATTTTGAGCCGACTTCATCATTTCCTCCTCCAGACTGACTTGATTGCCTGCGGGACGGGTCTGGTAGCCACTTTTTGCGTTTTGACTCGGCCCTGCACCGCTTGAAATTGACGCCATATGGTTCGGCGCGGTCTGGAGCATGACAAGTGAAGCTGCCGGAACTCCGACGCCCCGGCCGGTTCGATCGAATTTGGTTCGACCAAATCCAGGGGTTTGAATTTGGGCGTATCTGAATTTGCGACGTTTTGTGCCAAAACGCGCTGACGCTCCTGGTGCCATTGCATTTTCGTGCGCAGCACGGACAGGGTGGAAATATCGTTGATTGCCATCGGCAGCCTCCTGCGGAGCTAGGCAGAAATTGCCGACTACATGGTTAATTTTTCGTTAATTGGCATTCGGCTCTTAAGAGAACCAGTGACTTGCACGAAATAACAAATGGCGGCGGTGAGCGCGGGACACAGCGGAGCATTTCCTCCAGGGCTGATACCGCAAAAAGCCGCAAAGCGAGGTGAACGGCTCCCCCATAATTTTCGTCGTAGCCGGCCTCTTTGTTTGGCTCAAAGAGAGACGACCGCCGGCTCATGAGGCGAACCCGCAGGCCGGCGGTCTAAGCTCGGTGGGCGTCTGGGAACGGCCGAGCCTGTGAAGAAACTAGCATTTTCTCGAGAAAGCCGTCACTGCTCGCTGCCAAATTGCGTGGACAGACAGAGCTAGAAAGGCCGCCTCACCCTGGGGGTGTTGGCCGCAGTAGAAGCTTTGGTCGGCCGCCGCCTCCCATCGCCGCGCTCGCTTGAGCAATATCTCGTGCCTGGCTCCGGCGCCATTTTCCCGGCCTCAGTTCGATCCGCCAGCGCACGGTCTATCAACCGCTTGCAGTCCGGTAAGCTTTCGCGAATCCACTTCTTTGACGCTCCATTTGTAAGCTCGTAATCCGCAGCTCGTCTCTTTGCACTAAATACAGCTTGTGTCTGTTGCTTATGCCCGCTTCGATTGTTAACCACATCTAACCCGCCGAACTCGACCGTTGAAGAATATTTCAGGTCGGGTGCGGGGTGTGGATGCCAAGGCACAGCTCTTCGTGACGCCCGCAACGACGCGCGGTTGCGCTATGGCCAATGCCTGTTTGGCATACATGGCGCGACCAGCCTCAGTAACAGGCTAAAAGACCCAGCAATCTGCGATTAAAACCAGGAGCGTAGCCCCACAACAAACCTTGTTGAGCCGCTGTCTTTGCCTGAACTCCTCGCGTACGCAGCTGTATTCCCAAGCTTCTGATCGTAGGAGACGCCGATATAAGGGGCAAATTCCCGGCGGAATTCATATCGCAGCCTTAGGCCTAGTTCGGCGTTGGAAAGGCCTGCTCCGACGCCAATATCCTGCGAGTTCTGAGCCGCAAAATTCAATTCGGCGCGCGGTTGCAGAACCAACTGTTGCGTCAACAGCAAATCATAAGATCCTTCGAGCCGGGCGAGCAGCTCTCCTTTGTTCGAAACAAAGAGAGCTCCCTCGAACTCGAACCAATACGGAAAGAGCTGCTGCACGCCTAACGTCAGATAGGCCCGCGAGGGATCGGGTTTGAAATCGTAGCGAATACCTGCCTGCACGTCTGTGTAAGGTGCCACGGCTCGCGAATAGAGCAACTGGACTTCGGCGCTGTCGAGACCTTCGCGACGGCTGCCATCGCCTTGGCTTTTGACAACGAATCGGTTGATATCGCCGCCCAGCCAAGCCTGTCCATCCCAGCGGTAACCGCCGGGCTGGCCCAATTGAAATTCAGCGATGTTGAAAAACACCTTCGAGTATACTCCGCCGCCCTGCTCTTGACGGAGTTCGCGCCGCGCCTCAGCCATCTGCGCGGGATCGTAATAATAATCCGCAGCATGGTCTGGCGGCGGCGGAGGAGGCGGCGAGTGAGGAATGGACGCCGCGGCGGGCGCGGCATTTTTTCCCTTGGTCTTCATCCCGGGCATTTGCATGCCTGACATTGATCCATCCTGAGCGCCTTGCGAGTTCGGCGACGTCTTTGCAGATGCCGCTCCTTTTGCGGCGCTCTTTTTTTTTGGCGCAACAGCGGCAGCCGGCTTGTTAGCGGGCATGCTCATACCCGGCATATTGCCACTCATTTGGGCTCCGGCTGGAACGCTGCACGTTCCCAGCCCGGCCGCCGCCAAGATCAGCACGGACCTGTTCATGCGTTATCGCCTGTGAGTGGCCGCACACTGAACACCTGAAACATGCCCGCATGCATGTGGTAGAGCATGTGGCAGTGAAAGGCCCAGTCACCCGGTTCGGCAGTGATGTCGAAGCTTACTTTTCCACCTGGCAACACGTTGACCGTATGCTTGCGTGGCCTGTGGTTTTCGGGAGCGCCATTCACCACTTCGAAGAAATGACCGTGCAGGTGGATGGGATGGAGCATCATCGAATCGTTGATCAACGTCACACGAACACGCTCGCGTTTTCGGAACGTGTAGGGTTTGGTGGTTTCGCTGAACTTTTCCCCATCAAAGCCCCACATGAACTTTTGCATGTTGCCGGTGAGGTGGATGTCGAGCGCCCGGGTCGGGGTGCGAGGGTCGGGATTGCGCTCAAGGGCAATCAAATCCCGATACGTCAGGACCCGATGCCCTACGCTTTCAAGCCCCATGCCGGGATCCCCCGTTCGATCTTGCGGCATGGGCGCAATCGTCTGGACGCCAGGCCCCATCTTGACGCCTGGTGCATTTTTGGGATCGCGCATATCCATTTCGGGGCCGCTCATCAGGTCTGAACCGCGCGGCTTTTGCGGAGCCATTCCAGGCGGAGTGGATGATGACATTCGCGCCATGCCCGACTTACCGGACATCCCCGACATGCCCTGCATGCCGCCTGATTGCTGCATTCCCTGTTTGGCTTGAGCGCCCGTTTGGACGCCCTTGGACATGCCCGACATCCCGGACATCCCGCTACTGTTCGATCCTGTTGATTTGTCCATGTCCCCCATATCCATGGAAGACATGTCCATTCCCATGTCCTTCATTGTCGCCAGCGGTCGCTCACGAAGCGGCGGGACCGGCGCCGTCATCCCCAGCCTGGGGGCCAGCGTGGCGCGCCCCATTCCGGAGCGGTCGACTGCCTCAGAGACGATCGTGTAAGCTTTATCGTCCATCGGCTGGACGGTGACGTCGTAGGTTTCGGCGTTGCCGATCTGGAATTCATCTACGCGAACCGGCCGCACCATCTGTCCATCGGCGGCGACAACTGTCATATGCAGGCCGGGTATCCGCACGTTGAACACCATCTGCGCGCCGGCATTGATGAACCTTAAGCGGATGCGCTCACCTCGCCTGAACAAACCCGTCCAGTTATCTTCCGGTCCATACCCGTTGATCAGGAACGTGTATATCGCACCTGTGACATCGGAAATATCGGTGGGGTCCATCAGCATCTTGGCCCACTGAAGTCTCTCGGCCAACGTCTGGTCCCGGCCCGCGAGCAAACTGGCGACAGTTTGCCGCTGATAGTTGAATACACCGCCCTCCTGCTTCAACCGCTGGATGATCATCTCTGGAGATAGGAAGCTGAAGTCCGAGAGCATCACCACATACTCTCGATCGTATTGGACGGGATCAACGCCCTTTGGATCGATGACGATCGGGCCGTAGAGCCCGACCTGCTCCTGAAAGCCGGAGTGGCTATGGTACCAATAAGTTCCGCTTTGGACGACGGGAAACTCATAGACGAAGGTGCTGCGGGCCGGGATTCCCGGAAAGGTCACGCCGGGCACGCCATCCATGCGGAATGGAACCAGCATGCCATGCCAATGGATGGAAGCGGCTTCGTCCATGCGGTTTGTGACAGCGATGCGGACTCGTTGTCCCTCTTTCAAGCGCAAAATCGGACCTGGCACAGTTCCATTTATTGTGATCGCGGAACCTGCTTTGCCGTTGATCGGCCAGGCCGCCCTGTCGAGGGTCAGATCGATGCTGCTTCCGGAAACCTCTGAGAGCCGGCTTGCAGGATGGAAGGGGCCGCTTTGCGCCCAACTCGGCAGGGCTGACGAAGCTAAGCCGGCAGCGCCGGACAGTGAGGCGAGCCGGAGTAGATGGCGACGGCTGAGCTCGTTCAAGGTCCAATCTCCTTAAGGGATGCGGGCTGAACTGTTCGTTCGGTAGGCGCGCGATGGTGAGAGTACTCGGATGGGGAGCCTTGGTCTCAATAACATGCAGCAAGAATCCCGAGAGCGGCGGCTTCGCGAGGAGATTCTGGCTGGATGTGATCGCTTAGCCACACACTGGCCACGAAGCGTCAAAGGAACAGCGCAAGATTGGAAGAGTTGGCTGGCAGCATTCCTGTGCGCTGAGCAGGCGCAAGACGAGGTTTTGCTATTGGAGATGACGCAACATGGCATCGGGCGGAATTAAGGAAAGCGGCTCAGTCGTTCTCATCACCGGCGCCAGTGGATTCATCGGCCGCGGGATTATCGGACGCTTGGGCCGACAATATACGCTAGTCGGTCTGGACCGTGCGGGCCCCCCTCACCCTCCCTCTCCAGCGAATGTCATCGACTTCGACTTGACGTCAGAAGAGAGCGTGAAAGCAGGCCTTAACGAGCTGCAGAGGCGTTTCGGAAAGCGGATCGCTTCCGTCGTGCACCTGGCAGCTTATTACGACATATCGGGTGACCCAAACCCGCTATATGAACGGGTGACGGTTGAAGGAACACATCGCCTGATCGATGCACTACAATCATTCCAGGTCGAACAGTTCGTGTTTGCCAGCACGATGCTTGTCTACAAGGCAACAGACCGGCCCGATGCAAAAATCAGGGAAGACTCTCCGATCGAGCCGTCATGGGCCTATCCGGAGTCGAAGGTCAGAACCGAGACGGTGCTGCGCGAACGGCATGGTCACATCCCCGTGGTCATGCTTCGGATCGCCGGCGTTTACGATGATCTCGGCCATTCACCTTTCATCGCCGAGCAGGTGTCGCGAATTTATGAGCACCGCGCGACGGCGCATATCTATCCCGGCATGCTTTGCGCCGGGCAGTCCTTCCTGCATCTTGATGACTTAGCGAACGCGATCGCTCGGCTGATCGAGCGAAGAGATCGCCTTCCCACCGAATTGCCGCTCCTTGTGGGCGAACCCGATGCGATTGGCTACGCCGAAGTGCAGAACATCATCGGCGAGGCGCTGCATGGCGAGGATTGGACGACTATTCGCGTCCCCGAGACCCTGGCGCTTGCCGGATCGTGGCTTCAGACCGAAGTCTTGGGGGATGATCAATTCATCAAGCCCTGGATGGTCGAGCAGTCAAGCGCTCACTATGTACTCGATATATCGCGCGCGCGGCAGTTGCTGGATTGGCAGCCGCGACATTCATTGCGACAGACATTGCCAAAGATCATCGATGCGCTGCGCCGTGATCCGACCGCATGGTACAAAGCCAACAAGCTCAATCCCGCGCTCGTGGCGTGGTACGGACAGCGTCCGGCGCCGGCCCAGTCAGGCAATGAAAAGAAGGATGCGCATGGCGCCGCCCAGGCCTCTGCGCCCCCTCACCATGGGACGGATCATGCCACTCGAAGCGGCCACGACCACATGTCGAAGATGAAAGACGAAGAGCGGCGCACGCGATGGGCGCATTACGCGAACGTGGGGCTGGGTCTTTGGCTGGCTGCCAGTCCCCTGGTTTACGACGCTATGCGTGCAGATAGCATCAATACAAATGTTCTCGTCGTGTCTCTGGACCGGGACCTGCCTTCGCTCGAGTGGCGGACGAGCTTGCTCCTCGCGAGCGATGTGATCAGCGGGCTCTTGATTGCCTGCTTCGGCGCGCTTTCGCTCTCGAGCAGAACGGCCTGGTGGGCGCAATGGGCAGCGGCTGCTGTCGGTTTATGGCTGTTATTCGCGCCCCTCTTGTTTTGGAGCCCGAGTGCCGCGCAATACAATAACGATCTCCTGGTAGGAGCGCTGGTCATTTCGTTCGCGGTGCTCGTGCCCATGATGCCTGGGATGAGCATGGCCGGCATGATGGACCCCAAAGTAATTCCCCCCGGCTGGACTTATTGCCCATCCACGGGCGCACAGCGGCTGCCTATAGCCGCAATGGGCCTCATTGGCCTGATTATCGCCCGCGTGCTGACGGCATATCAGCTCGGACATGTGGACCACGTCTGGGAGCCATTCTTTTCCGGCAATCCCAATGATCCAAGGAACGGCACCGAGGAGATTATCACGTCTACTGTTTCCAAGGCATGGCCCATTCCGGATGCCGGCCTTGGGGCTGTCGCCTATACGCTTGAAATCTTAATGGCTGTCATGGGGGGCCGCGACCGCTGGCGTACGATGCCCTGGATGGTGACGTTCTTCGGCATTCTCGTCATTCCCTTGGGCGTCATCAGCATCTACTTCATCATTATCCAGCCCATCGTCATCGGGACCTGGAGCACGCCAGCACTTATTGCAGCGCTTGCGATGCTCATCATGATTCCATTCGCATTGGACGAAGTCATCGCGATGGGCCAATTTCTGTACTGGTCCAGTTGCCGGGGCAAGCCGCTCATTCGCACTTTCTTTAGGGGCGATGCCGTGGATGCCGGGGCAGAGGATCGATCGGATGGGCTGGCGAGCTGGGGCGCATTCTGGACCGATACAATGCGGGGCGTCTGCGTGCCTTGGAATCTCGCTGGCTGCATGGCCATCGCCGTGTTTCTGATGTTCAGCCGACTTATCTTCGGCACGACCAACGCGATGGCTAACAGCGACCATTTGATGGGGGCCCTTACGCTGACCGTCGCAATTATTGCGACCGCGGAGGTGGCGCGTATTCTGCGACTATTGATCGTGCTTTTCGGAGCTTGGCTGATCGCAGCGCCATGGATTCTGGATGGGGCAACGAGAACGGCGTCCTGGAGTAGCGTCTTCCTAGGTGTCGCATTAGCTATTCTTAGTCTGCGGCGTGGCAAGAGAACCCGCGAACACTACGCTGGTTGGGACCGCTTCGTCATCTAGCATCAACCGAAAGGGAGCGCCCAAGTCCAGGAGACCGCTCGGCCTAGCGAGGTGCGATTGAGATGAAACGTCATCGCGCTATGATTTATTGAGCATGATCGTTCCCCTTCGACTTCTCAGGATCATGCTCACATATGAAAAGGGCGGCATGCTCCATATGAAGTCGTCCGTTAAGAAAACCGATTTGAGCTGTGAGCGGTCGCTGGCGGCCGCGATGAGCGTGGTCAGGATCAGGCACCAAAGAGCCCTCGGCCAGGCGAGGATGCGACGGAAGTTGTGGCCGACGGGGAGAGGATGACGTTGGCCGCATCGCCGAGGCGGCCTTTGAGGTAGCAGCGGCCGAGGTGACCATCGGTCTTCAAGTGCCCGATGATCAATGGCCGAGCGGCGGCGCAGCTCGCGCTCGATGACACCGAAGACGCCGCGCTTCTGGCCGGAGATGAAGACGCGACGACGATTTTGCGCGTGGTGGCCACGGTATCCCTTGTCGACATAGGCCCGCTCGATCGCACAGCCGGTGAGTGTCTCGGTGCGGTCGATGACGTCCGCAAGGTGTGACCGTCGTACGCATTATCTGGTAGCGCCCTGGCGTGCAGCACGAATAGAGCGCCGGGAGAGGCTTTGACACCGAACTCGTAAGCGCGGCTGCCTTGGCCCTTGCCGATTGCACTCGACCTCCGGAGCGTGGAAGGAATAAAGCTTCTAGCCGCGCTGGCGCTGCTGCTGCGAGCGGATCTGGGAGGCCCGGCCGAGCGGGAGGGCGACGGCATTCTCGAGCGCGGTCTGACCTTCGATCTTGCGGCGAATATCGCGGATGATCCGGCCCAGCGTAAGCGAAGCTTTGTCCCCATTTGATTGATGGGTTTCCCCTCGGTTTGTGGTCTGCGATTCTTGGTTGATCAGGCAGCCAGGAGGAGACTGAGGGCGATGGAACTATCGGGCGAGGAAGCCGAAGCCGACGGTTTTGTAGGGAAGCTTGCGCGCCGTACCCTTTCTGGAGGCCGGTTGTGGTCTGCGGAGACCAAGGGGCGCGCTGTTTTCGAGAGCATGAAGCCCGGTGCCCGCGTATATGATGTCGCACAGCGTTATGGCGTCAACGCGCAGGAATTGACGACGTGGCGCAGATTGGCGCGTGCCGGCCGGATCGCATCGGTCACGGACGAAGCGGCGGATTTCGTGTCGATCGAGTTGAGTGATCCAGCGGCGTCAGGCAAGAACGTGGGGCCTGGCGAGATTACGATATTGGCAAGGTTTCGGTTCGCCCGGACGCGGACGTGTCAGCGGTGCGGATCGCGGAGATCGTGACCGCGATCGAGCGCGGCGCAGCCCATTTCGGCGCAGGGACTGGGGATTGTGCTTACGGTACGTCCTCTCGATTGCCGGTGCGGGCACGACGCGTTGACCGGCCTCGTGCATAACACGCTCGGGCTCGATCCGCATTCGGGCCTGATTGTGGTTTTTCGTTCGAAGCGCGCCGACCGGCTGAAGATTTTGCTATGGGACGGCACGAGCCTCGTTCTAATTTACAAGCGTCTTGGTCGCGATGGCCGTTTTGAGTGGCCGCAGATCAGCGGCGGCGTCGTGCATCTGACGCGGGTGCAGTTCGAAGCGCTGTTTGACGGGCTGAACTGGAAGCGTGTGGGCGAATGGATCGTCGCAACACCAGCTGCGGCGAACTGACTCGGGGGCTGACCATTTGTTTCGCACGGCGCCTCGGGATGATAGCTTGCGGATGTGTCACCGTCCGCCATTGATCCCGCCCGTCTTGCAGCGCTGCCCGCCGATTTGCGAGCGCTCTTCAGCACGCAGGAAGCGATGCTCGAAGCCGAGCGTCGTCGCGCTGATGACGAACGCACGGCGCGCCTTCATGTCGAGAACGAACTGGCTGCGTCCAAACAGATCGTCGACCGTCTCGAACTGCTCGTGAAGGAGTACGAGCGCGCACGCTTCGACAAACGCTCGGAGAAGTTCAATCCCGATCAGATGCAGCTGGTGCTCGAAGACATCGAGATCGCCATCGCCGAAGTCCAGGAGCGCCAGGACGATCGTGCGCGCCGCACCGGCGCGGCACCGTCGGGCCGCCGGGCCAGCCGCGCCGCCCGCGCCTTTCCCGCGCACCTGCCGCGCATTGAGCAGGTGATCGAACCCGAGAGCCTCGAGTGTCCCTGCGGCTGCGGCCGGATGGTCCGGATCGGCGAGGATCGCTCCAGACGCCTCTACGTGACGCCGGCCCAGTATCGCATGGTCGAGACGGTGCGACCGCGCTACGCCTGCGCGACAGGATGCGCTGGCGTGCGCCAGGCGCCGGCTCCCGCCCATCTGGTGGAGGGTGGCCTGCCCACCGAGGCGATGCTGGCGCAGGTGGCGGTCGCCAGGTTCAGCGAGCACATGCCGCTCTATCGTCAGTCCCAGGTTCTCGCCCGGCATGGCATCCTCATCGATCGCGCCGTTCTGACGGATTGGATGGGAACGGTCGCCTTCCACCTCCCGCCGCTGATCGAGCGTATGAGCGTCGTGATGAAGCAATCGGGCCGCTTGTTCATGGACGAGACCAGGGCACCCGTGCTCGATCCGGGCCTGGGCCGGACCAAGACCGGCTATCTGTGGGCTGTCCTGCGCGACGATCGCGGCCACGGCGGCGCTGATCCACCAATCGTGGTCTACCACTACGCGCCAGGACGCAGTGGCAAACATGCCGAGCATATCCTCGACGGCTTCGACGGCATCCTTCAGGTCGATGGATACCAGGGCTATCACAGGCTCGCACGACTCGAGCGTCAAGGCGGCGCGCCGCTGCGGCTGGCCGCATGCTGGTCCCACTCCAGGCGCGAGATCATTGCTGCGACTCCGAAGGCCGGCTCACCCATCGCCGAAGCCGTCCTCGCGCGCATCGCAGCGCTCTATGCAATCGAGAAGGAGATCCCTGGCTCCGACGCCGCGATCCGACAAAAGGCGCGCAACGAGCGATCACGGCCGCTCGTCGCCGAACTCGAGAGATTCCTGCGCGAGCAAGCTGCGCGCCTGTCGCCGGGCAGCGAGATGGGCAAGGCGATAGCCTATCTGCTGAACCATTGGGATGGCCTCACTTTGTTTCTCGACGATGGCCGCGTTGAGATGGACACTAACCCCGTCGAAAATCAAATCAGACCGCTGATTCTGACGCGCAAAAATAGTTTATTTGCAGGTCACGACGAAGGTGGCCGTTCATGGGCCCGCATAGCTTCGCTCATCGCCACCTGCAAGATCAACAGCGTGGAGCCCTACGCCTGGATGAAAGCGACCCTCGAAGCGATCGCAACCAGTCACCCGCAGTCGCGGATCGACGAACTCTTGCCCTGGTCGTTCGCCCGCACCTCCTAATTCTCCGTAGCTGCCGCCGCAGTCGCGACTTCAACGATTTGCAACGCGTTGATCAACGGATTTGCAGTCCGTGGCGCCAACGCGTTGCAATCCGTCCCTCCAAATCTTTGCGAATGGGACGTGGACGTCGCTTACGGCCCAGCCGCCTGCGCAGGATGCGCAACGGCCGCTTGGCATGGGCATAGGGCCCCGCCATCATCCACTTCGCCGCTCTTAACGGACGGGCGGCAAATCAAGGTCAGCGGCGGAATCTGAGCAGACTGACGATCTGCCCCTGCAAGCCAGTCATATCGACCCGTTGGTTTATTGCTCGCGGAAAGCGCGAGTGACCTGATCGGTTATGGGTTTTGCGAAATAGGACAGCGCTGTCCTGGAGGTGGTTTGGACAAACGCTTCAACGGGCATCCCGGGTACGAGCTTCTCCTGTTTCAGGCGAACCAACTCCTCCGAAGATGGTGTAATTTGAATCTTGAAATACGACTTGCCACTCTTGTCATCCGTGATCTCGTCGGCTCCCACCAGCGTCACCGTTCCGTGAACTTCGGGCGTCGTGCGCTGATTAAAGGCAGTGAAACGGAGGACTGCTGACTGCTGCAGCCTGATTTCATCAATGTCTTTCGGCGCAATCTTGGCCTCGACCACGAGGACGTCGGCCTGGGGAACGATCAGCATCAACTGCTCGCCTGGGCTGATCACTCCTCCGACCGTGTGGACCGAGAGCTGATGAACCATGCCGCTTTGCGGCGCCCGGATATCTATTCGGTTGAGCTGATCCTGAGCCGAGACGCGCTTCTCAACCAATTCGCCAACTTTTCCCTCCGTTTCGCGAAGCTCCTTTGCAACCTCGCTTCGAAGATCCTGATCGACCTGGATGATCTGCAATCCAATTTCAGACATCTTTCCCTTGGCTTCCGCCGTCGACGCCACAAGCTGGCCGTGCTCTCCCTTGATGCGTGCTGCATCCCGCTCTAATGCGGTTACGCGCTGGATCGGAATGAGATTTTTGGCCCAAAGCTCGCGCACGCCGACAAGCTCCCGGCTGATCAACTCGGTCTCCTGCTTTTTGCCCGCAATTTGCTCGGTCAGGCCCTGGATCTGCTCTGTGATTTGGCCGATCTTCTCGCGAAGCTGGGCTTTTTGCCCCGCCCGTGCCGTTTGGCGCAGCTCGAACAGTCTTCGCTCGCCTGCGAGCACCTCGGCGGCTCGCGCGGCGTCCGAGAAGCCACGCAGAGAGGACGGTTGTTCGACTGTGCCCAAAGCGTCGCGCTCGGCAGTCAATCGAGCTTGTCGCGCATATAATTCCATCAGGCTATTTTCAACAGCAGCCAGATTTGCACGCGTTACAGTTTCGTCGAGTCTGATCAGCACGTCTCCCGCGCCGACGACGTCGCCCTCATGAACCCGTAACTCTCCGACGACGCCGCCCGTCGGGTGCTGGACTTTCTTGACACTGGAGCGAACGACCAAAGATCCTGAGGCGACAACGGCGCCAGCGAGTTCTGTGGTAGAAGCCCAGCCACCAAATCCGCCTATCAGCAGAGCAGCGCCGAACGAGCTCAACAGCAGATGACGACGAACTGAACGACGCATGTCCGCGGAGCTGGCCATCATGTGCCCACCCGCGTGATTCGTAACGATGCACCCGATTGCGGTGCAAGCGTTCGCGCGTTTTGGGGCAGTTGCTCTGCTCTATCGGCCGGCTCCACTCCTTGTCGCAACGCCTTCAGCACCTCGTCCCTTGCGCCAAACGCCCGCATTTGGCCTGCTCCCAGAACAAGGATGCGATCCACAGCGGCTAGGATGCTCTGGCGATGCGCCATGATAACGAACGCCATTCCCTTCTCGCGCCCGCGCCGGATGCCCTCCAGCAGCGCCGCCTCGCCGTCGGCGTCCAAACTGGAATTTGGTTCATCCAGCACGACCAGGAACGGGTCGCCGAAAAGAGCGCGCGCAAGCGCAACGCGCTGGCGTTGGCCGGCCGAGAGCGACGTACCCCGCGGACCGATATTGGTATCATACCCATCGGGCAGAGAGCATATGAGATTGTGAACCCCGGCAGCCGTGGCAGCCGAAATGATCGCTTCCGAGTTCGCACTAGCTGAAAAGCGCGAGATATTCTGGGCGACGGTGCCTTCGAACAGCTCAACGTCCTGGGGCAGGTAACCTATGTGGCGGCCGAGCTGATCGGGCGACCATTGATCCAGCGGGGCGCCATCAAGTCTGATCCTGCCCCTCATCGCCTGCCACACTCCGACGAGCGCGCGCGCAAGTGACGACTTTCCGGCCCCGGACGGGCCGACCACGGCCAAGACCTGCCCTGCCGATAGGGAGAAGTTGATATCGCGCAGCAACAAACGTTCTCCTCCCGGAGCCGCCAAGCTGACAAAGTCGACGCTGATTTCGCGAAGTGGCGGGGGCAGCCTAATGGACGGACGCTTCTGCGGCGACCGGAGCAGGAAGATACGCAAACGGCTCCAGCTTTGGCGGGCCGCCACAAAGCCCTTCCAATTGGCGATTGCAAGCTCGACAGGCGCGAGTGCGCGAGCCAGCAGGATTGAACTTGCGATCATGATACCGCCTGTTGCTTCGCCCTGAATGACCAGCAAAGCTCCTGTGGCCAGCACGCTCGACTGAAGGCCTAAGCGGACGACCTTCGTGATCGCCCCTAAGCCTCCGGCCACGTCAGCGACGCGGGCGTAGTTGTACCCATGATCATCGCGCCGTTGCTCCCAAACATCGGCCATTTGCGGAACCATACCCATGGCCCTGAGCACCTCAGCATTTCTTTGCGCAGCTTCAGCGAGATCCATAGCGGCTGCGGCAGCGCTCGCCGAGCGAAGCGTTGGCCGGCGGGACAGCAATTCGGTCGTCAGCGTCAGAGCGAGGAGCAGCACAGCGCCAATCGAGGCGACCACTCCGATCCAGAAGTGGAAGGCGAAGCATAACAGGACATAGATGGGAACCCAGGGAAGATCGAACAGAGCCGCCGGCCCGGTGCTCGACAAAAACGTCCTGATTTGATCGAGGTCCCGCAAGGGCTGAAGCCCTTCACTGCGGGAAGCCGGTCCCAGTGGCGCCTGCACGACCGCCTCGTATGTTTTTCGGCGAAGCGACATGTCCACCGCCCCGGCCAGCCGGACCAGCAGCCGAGAGCGCATCAGATCAAAAAACCCTTGAAAGGCATAAAGTCCGGCGACGATCACGCTCAACCCGACCAAGGTCGGGATGCTTCGGCTCGGCAAAACACGGTCGTAGACTTCAAGCATATACAGCGAGCCGGTCAGGTACAGCACGCTGACCAGCGCACTCAGGCAGGCGATTCCAACAAGCGCAGCGACGAGCTGCGGGCGGTATGTGTCCTTGTCATCGCGCAAAATGTCCAAGGCAAGGTGCTCCGCGACCGTCTATGACTTACAAAAACGCTCGTGATGCGAGCCATGATGGCCCGCATCACGAGCGACGTGAGGGGAGGAGGAAGGCCTCACGCCATCGGCCAATCGGGGTGCCCATTCTGAAACAGCATGCGGCTTCCTTCCGTGCTGATTTGGGGGTCAGGAACAAACGCCCCGCCTTCGACGGCGTTGAACATGAAATCATCCTGAGCCATCTGGCCTTTGGCGATGCCTTCCAGGAAAATTGATCCATCGCCCCATGCGACGAGCACGCCTGTATGAGCATCTCCGTGATTCGAGGCAGAATCCGCCACATTGACTTCGTTTGGCATGATGTCGGTGAATGCGATGTGATCGAACGCTCCGGGACCTGGATCAAAGCCACCCACCACAACATCATTACCGCTGCCATGCGCGACAATGAACGCGTCGGCTCCGGCCCCGCCGCTATAGACGTCGTTGCCCGCGCCACCATCCAGCATGTCGTGCCCCGCACCTCCGCTGAGATAATCGTTACCGGCTCCGCCCATCAAGTTGTCGCCCATGGCGCCGCCGTAGAGCTTGTCGTTCCCATCACCGCCGCGCAGGTCGTCCTGTCCAGATCCTCCGACGAGGGTGTCATTACCGGCCCCGCCGTCGAGGTGATTGTCGCCCGCACCGCCAGACAGATAATCGTTGCCGCCCAGACCAAAGTAAAAATCGTTCTTGGCGGTGCCAAGAAGCATGTCATTTTGAGCGTCAGTTCCGAATTTCACGTTGTTGTCGTCAAAAGAACTGGTGAATGACGCATTGGTGGGCGCGCCAGTCGGACCTGGGCCGGCCTCGTTGCCGCCGGTCGTGCCTAAGTGCTCAGCGGAGAAACGATCAGAATGCGCATCCGCCGGATTGAGCAGGTGGCGGTCGTCGGTAAACATGAAGTCGTCCTGGGCCAGATCTTTCTTGTAGACGCCTTCCAACAGAACCGAACCATCTCCTTTGCCCGTATCCCAACTGATCAGGACACCGGCCTTGGTATCCGCAAAGCGCAGTTGCTCGGGTTCGAGATTCATGACTGCGATATGATCGAACATTCCGGGCCCGGCGCGGAAATCCTTGATGATATCGTTGCCGCTATCTGGGGAGATGACGAAGGCGTCGGCTCCCAGACCGCCGGTCAGCATGTCATTGCCCGGCCCGCCTTCCAGATCGCCGTGACCGGCGCCTTCGTTGAGAACATCATTGCCGGGACCGCCCATCAGCATGTCAGCTTGGTCCCCGCCAACCAGTCGGTCGTTGCCGGCACCGCCGACAAGATGATCGGCGCCCGCACCACCCGTGAGGACATCGTTGCCGGCTCCTCCGATCAAATCGTCATCCATGGACGCGCCGGATAGTTGATCGTTGCCGCCCCGACCGAATGTGATGTTCATGTCGCTGCTCGGGCCGGAAAAATGGTTTGAGCTGCCATCGCCGATATAGAGCTGATAGTCATCGAAGGTCTGAATTATCGCGTCATCGTTCCCGCGGTGATCGTTTTTATGGTTTCTGCTCATGCCGGTGCTCCAAATCTGTGCCCTGGAGCTGCAGCGACCGCCGCATCCTCCGCTCCGAGCCTGCAAACGACAGGTCTCTTCAAACGTTCCAAACGCCGCAGGCTAAACCAATTGTCGGCATTTTGCCGTTCGTAGCGACTAACTTCGAGATGCCCGTGCGAGGCGGAAGTTCCGATGAGGAGGACGAAATCCCGGGCTGAGCGCTGCCGAGGAGCGCCTGGGCTTCGCTTTGGAACCACGAGCACCATCGGATGGTTCACGCGGTGTCGAAACCCCCAATAAGGAACTTATGATGAAAAAGCTCGGTCAGTTCACATTCGCCGCGACGTTGTTGGTCTTGGGTGGCCTTCCGGCAGCGGCGCAGCAGGCACCTGCGTCGGGCGGATCCATGCAAGGTATGTCAGACAAGAGCATGCAGGGCATGTCGGATAAAAGCATGCAGGGCATGTCGGACAAGAACATGAACCCTTTCCAGAAGGACGCAATGTCGGCAATGGACAAGATGAACAAGTCCATGATGGAGGGCATGATGGACGCCGACCCCGAGATGGCGTGGATGAAGAGCATGGCCGCCCATCATCAGGGAGCGATTGATATGTCGGAGGCGCTTCTCAAGAACACAAAGGATACAGACACTGCCAAGGAAGCGCGCAAGACCCTCCAGCAGAATGAAAAGGATTTGAAAGAGCTTCAAGCAAAAATGAAGAAGGAAGAGAAGAAGGAGGATAAGAAAGGCTAGGTGAGCGGGCTCGTACAGGCCACGATCAGAGCCTCGTCCGAATGCGGTGCAAGCTTCTCACGTTGCTTGCACCGCTGCGAGAGTTGGGACGCTTGGTCAGTGCTGGTGCCCCGCCGGTTTGTTCGCTTCACCCATAGGCTTGTTTGCTTCGCTGGACGATTTGTTGGCTTCGCTCGTTGGCTTGTTAGCTTCGCCGGTCGATGCCTTGTTGGGCTTTTCGGGTCCACCTTGCGATTGCATATTGGGCATGTCTTGCATGTCATCGTCAGGTGGAGCTTTCGCGACGATGTCTTCGTACTGTGGGCCGGACATTCCCTTTAATTTCATGACGAACGCCACAACGTTCCAGATCGTATCGTCATCGTGGGTCCGCCCCCACGCCGGCATTCCCGTCATTTTGATTCCGTGCTTTGTCACCCAAAATATCGTCTTGGCATCCAAGCTCATTTGATAGAGATTCGGTGGCTTAGGATACAGCCCCTCGCCCAATTCGGTATCGGGTTTGCCGGGCGCCGAATGGCAGTTTACGCACATTGCGGCATACTGCCCGGCTCCCTTGAGTATCCGTTGCTCGTCGGATAGATTCGGTATGGTGAGAGACGTCGCGCGAGCCGCGATTGAGCGCTCGCGCGTGACCTCCATGATCTGTCGCGTAAGCGCCCAGTGGGGCGTATCGGCGCCAATGTCGTATGTGCCTGATGTGATAAACAAAACGGCTCCTATTGCAACGCCGATGACGAGCAGAGCCGCCGCAGTTAAGACTTTCCTCACTCCATCAATCCTTATCTTTGAGTTCTTCGCATCGGTTTAGCGCCGCTGCGCTTGTGGCCGGCCACTATGACCGAAACTCTGCCCGCGACGATCGAAAATGACCGATCATGCGCAAGCACTCGCAGGCCTGCTGGAGGCAGGCATTTGCGCCAGGTGTCATCAAAATGCGGCGCAACAGCGTCAGTTCCCCAAAGCAGGGCTGCAAAACCGAGCATCTTGCCCTCTCGGACTGAGGCCGGCCGGTCCAGCTCGACGACATGGAGACGACCGTCGGCGCGCAACAAGGGCGCAAGACCCCGCAGCAATGCAATTTTGTTTGCTGGCATGAGCCGATGCAGCGCGAAATTGCAGATGATCGTATCGAACGCCTCGTGCGTGAACGGAAGCGGCGCGTCTGCGGGCACTTCGATAAAGTTTACATTATTGAGGCCCTGGCGTCCCGCAGAGCGCGTGTACCGTTGACTTCCCTGCGGCTCGACCGCAACAAAGCAGACTTCGGGGTAATGGGTTGCGAAAGACAGAGCAAACGCAAAACTGTGCGGCCCGACGATAAGCACCTGCTTTGCACAATCGGAATCGAGCATAGGGTAAAAACGGCAGCACCACTCGACATCGGTGACGAGGGATCGCAGTATGCGATCATAGACAAGGCGCGCCGCGCTGACCCGGAGCTGAAAGACTGCGGTCTTCAGCCGTCCTGCGACTGCAGCCGGGATTGTCTGCCGTCTCGCAGCATGTTCGGTCATTGGATTGCGCCAGCGCTGGAGGGGCCTGGACCCGGAGAGTTATTCTTGGCCGGCCAAGATCTCAGCCAGGCGACAGCAGCTAGAAGGGCGATACCGCCGATGCTCACCGCGATCTGCATCAGCAAAGAATTGGAGATGAGTTCGAGCAAGAAATGAGCGACGAACGACAGGAAAATACCGACGCAGAAAACCTCCAGCGATCGGCGTCCGCAGAGCATCATCGGGCGAAGAAGCGGACTGCGAAGCCAGGGTCGGTCACGAGGGACCAGGCTGATCGTAAGAACAGCCAGCGCAATGAAATGCAGAAGACGTGACGGCGCAAGATTGGTTTTGTCGTCGATGGCCAAACCATCTGACAACCAGGCGAGGGCGGATGATTGCATACCCAGATTTTGCGGCAGTGCTACAATGAGTGCGAAAACGAGGTAAAGGATACAGAACCTCAGTACGGCCGGAGAGGTTAGCAACCAGTGTAATTGCTTCGCGCCGCCGAGAGCGCACCAGGCACCAAGCACGAACAGCAGCTGCCAGGCGAACGGATTGAAATACCAGACGCCCTCAGGCCAAGCGGGCAGATTCCAGCCTAAGAGGCGCGCAAAAACGTACAGGCTGAGCGAGCAAAAGAGCGTCGTGTTGGGCCTCGCCAACATCGCGCGGAGCACGACCGGAAAAACCGCCATCAGCACGATGTAAAGTGGCAGGACGTCCATGTTCAACGGCTTGAACTTTAGCAGCAATCCCGCAGTGAGGTATTCAATCGGATTGGCGATGAGACCGGCGACGTTGAATTCGTCCAAGAGGTGAGAATGACGGTAGGTTTGGGCGACCCAGCCGATGGCGGCGACGTAGACCACAAATAGGAGAATGTGCGCCACATAGAGCTGCCAGACGCGCCGCATCAGTTTGACTGCACCTGCCCAAAAGCCGTCACGGCGCATGGCTTTGGAGTAGGCCAAGGCCGCCGTGTAGCCGGAGATGAAGACAAAGAGATCGGCGGCGTCGCTAAAGCCATAGTTCCTGGTGGTTAGCCAAGCGACCGCATTGTTCGGGATGTGGTCGAGAAAGATCGTCCAGTTCGCCAGCCCGCGAAACAGATCAAGCCTCACGTCCCGGCCGTCGCCAGCCGGCGTCCTGCCAGCACGCACCTGCACCGCTCGTACCGGTATATTCGTCATGCAGTTCATCGCCGCGGTCGGCACGCAGATTTGGCACTGTGACGGCGAAAAGGATTGACGTTCATCGATGTGTTTACTCGCATTGCGGTGGGCGACATGTTTAGGGGATACGGCAGTCGATCGTCAGATCGCCATCGCCTGGCAGCTATCGGCACAGAAACGACAAGCCTCGGCACATTCGTCCATGCCGCCGACACGTTCGCATTCCCTCGCACACTCCGAGCAGATTGCCGCACATTCCTCGCAAAGTTGGCGGTGGTGAGGCGATCTCAACAGCATGAGGTGTGCGGCGGTGCGACACATCTCGGCACATGTCAAGATCAGCCGAATGTGCTTCGCCGCGATTCTATTCGCCTCTTCGGCCAGGCCGCGCTTCACGTCCGTGTCGAGGCAGGTCCGGTAGCAGCGCAGGCCGTCGTCGACGCAGGTCGACAAATCCTCGTCCATCAGCTTGGTCGAAGCGTTGTTCATCGTTCCTACCGCACGTCGAGAACCAGCATCAGCCCGCCGCCGCCATGCTGCTCCACGTTGTTATTGGCCGTGTGATGTGGAATGTGGCAGTGCACCAGCCACTTCCCGGGCTTTCGCGCCGTCCATACTACGTCGTAGCGCTGCCCCGGACCGACGTTGACGGTGTCGGCCTGATAGCGCGCGCTGTCCTTTAGGTTGACGCCATCGACCGCGACGACCTCGAACGGCCCGCCGTGAACATGCATCGGGTGCACGAAGTTGTTGTTGGTGCCGATGAAGCGGAGCTTGATGGTCTGGCCGACCTTCATGGCGACGGTGTCAGTCGACGGATAGGCCTTGCCGTTGATCGTGAAATAGTTCGGCAGTGCGCCTTCCATCAGCATGGCCGGATAGGTCAACCACTCCCGCTTCAGCCATTCCTGAAGCTGGATGGTGTAGTCCAGATCCGCCTTAATCTCCGTCGACGGATCCTTCGGCGAGATGAGCAGCGCACCGTAAAGCCCGAGCGCCTGCTGCCGGTCTGGATGATCGTGGCTATGGTAGAAATACGTGCCGCTCTGGCCCACCTCGAAGTCGTAGGTATAGGAGCCCCCTGGCGGCACCGGATCTTGCGTGATTTTTGCGGGTCCATCCATTTCGTTGGGGATGATCAGACCGTGCCAATGGATCGTCGTGCTCTCCGGCAGCGCGTTGCGGAGGTTGATCCGGACGTGATCGCCCTCCGTCAATTGCAGTCGTGGTCCCGGGACCTGCCGATTGTAGGCGTAGGCATCCACTGCGACGTCCGGGAGTATATTCCATCGGATGACGGACGCTTCGATATCGAAGACCTTGACGCCGTTCTCGATGCGCGGTTGAAGGATTTGATCTCCTTTGGCGTCTTTCGGCGCGACATATGTCACTTTCCTAGGCTTGACGGCCGCCATGTCTTTCATGGCTTCGCCCGGAAGGTCGAACGTGTTGATCATGCCAGGCGGCATGATGGAGGCATCGACGTCACGCAAGCTCAGCCGAAGATTGACCGAGAAGCCCGGCAGAACCATCCCCGAAATCAGCAGGAACGATGTCACGCCTGCGAGCGCCGCCAGTTGAGGCGTGGTGGCGTCGCTGGTCATCTGCTGTCCGGCTCCATGCCCCGCATGGCCCCCGGCGGCTGATGGAGCCTTTGCCTCCCCATGCCCTTCGTGACCCCGAGGACCGCCTTGCCCGCCCTCATCCCGCTCGGTCATCAGCCCGTGCTTGATCTTTTTCTTCACCATCCAGACGTTAAACGGATGGGCGGTTGCAAATCCGACCATGACGCCGAGCGACATCACGGCCCAGAAGATCAATTCGAGCGGGTCCATTGCGCGCATGTCGCGGCCCATCATCAGCAGGCTCATCGTTGGCGCCATGCCCGCCATCATGGCGTTCATGCTGATAAATTCGGGCATAAAACTCTTGCGGACGTTTTCCCAGTAGGTCCCGCCCATCATCTTTTTCATGAACAGGGATTGGAAAATGAACAGTCCGAAAGAGAAGCCGGCGATGTATTCGACGATCAGGTCGATCCACATCGGCAATCCCAGAGAGGCTGTGACGGCCGCCGCCAGGATGATTCCGGTCGCATCGCCAGCGACACAATGGATCGTGCTGCCGATGCCCTGTTTCCACAGCGGCGAGGTGAAATGCTCATGCTCGCCCGGACGCGGCTCTTTGTCGGCAAGCACGTAGAGCAACAGTCCGAACGGGCCCATATAGAGCGTGACGAGGATGAAGCCCCACTTCATCACCGTCGGTTCGGGATTGCCGTTGAATTGATCGAAGGCGACGTATGCGGTGGACGCAAAAGCGAGCCCGAACCAGGCGATCAGGAAATAGTCATAGGGAAGAGCGATCATGGGTGATCCTCGTCTTGGAAAGCGGGCACATCGGGGACAGTACGTAGCGGCAGCTTCATGAGCAAACTTCCGCCCTCGTGTGGCAAATCGATGTGCCATGGAATCGGGGCGCGGCCGCGTTGACGAAAGCCAAACCTTCGATAGAAGGCGACGGCACCGTGATTGTCCGCCCATACATGAAGCGTTAGAGAGGCGTGCCCCTGGCGTCTTGCGTCGCGGACGACCGCCTTCAACAGAGCGGTTCCGACGCCCTCACGACGATGGTCGGGGCCGACGCAGATGTTGTTGAGGAGATAGCTTTTCCAATCGTTCAGCTCGAACCGGGGCTTGAGCAGAACATCGCGAGAGGTCGGACTGCGGACGGGATACTCGTTGTGAATGAGGCCCGCCGGAAATGCATTGGCCATTCCCACAACGGCATTGCCGGCGACGGCGACCACACATCGTTCGAATGAGTAGATGCCGCCGGGTTCGCAGACCATCTCATGATAAACATCCAGTGCAGCCGCACTTTGACTGAGCCCTCCCAGAATAAATTGAAGAACGTCCCCGCCAGCTGCATGAGCCAGCAGTGCGATCGCTGCAGCGTCGGAGATGCGCGCCTTCCGCACGCAAAAAGGGTGGCGTGGCCCGGCATGGTTGGCATAGGGCGGGTGCAAGCGGCCTTGGTCCGGCCCGGTCATTTGGGTGGCCAGCTTGCGGAAAGAAGCCTCTTGCTCCAGTGTTCGCTCGAGGTCGCGAAGACGTTGTATCCGACCCAGCTATGCTTCTTCATTCGTGCAAGACCCTTGAGTTGATCAAGCTGCATGAAGACGCCATTGTCCTCGTCGAAGATAAAACGCTCGAGCGAAGTCTGTTCCGCCAGATAGCGCGACACGGCATGCGTCTTATCAGAACCATGCTCTTCGCAAATCACGAGGCAATCACCCGCGAGCAAACCGCGCGCGCCGCGCAACGCCTCGATCTCGACGCCTTCGACGTCCAACTTGATGACAAGCGGAACAGACGCGTCGATCAGCCCGGCCTCGGCTAATCCGTCAAGCGACACTGTCTCGACGCACCCCGGCTCTGCTCGTGCGAGCGGAACGGTTGCGAACTTTTCATGTCTAGCGCCGTGAATACGGACAAAGTCGCCGCTTCGGCCTGCGAGGGCGGCATGCAAGTAGCGAAAGCGATTCCCATTCAGTTCTGCATTGCGCTTGAGCTGCCCAAGATTCGGTCCGGATGCTTCGATTGCAATCGCCTGTTGCACACCAAAAGCGCGGCTCGACGCAAGGATCGACCAATAGCCAAAATTGGCACCGCAATCTACAAAGGTATAGCGATCATGGCGTGCGACACGTAAAAGCGCTTCGATCTCTTGTTCGTAGTGATAGCTGCAATTAAGTAGCCTGCTCCAATACGCATCGCAGAATGGCATGGCAAACAGCGCATCCTCATTCAATCGCACAAGGAGTTCGCGCGGCGCCATGATTGACCCAACCACTCGGCACCCGATGCCATAACCTCGGTGCCCGACAGGCTTCGTGGCTGCGGATCCCGCCCGCAACGCGGCGATAGCGGCACGAACAAGCGAGCTCGCGCCCGTGAGTTGGCCCCTGGCGCGATCAAATAAAAGCGGTTCGGGCTGTTCTCGAGCAAGCGTTCCTGAACTGGCCGTCGAAGGTGGCATCGCTGCTCCTGTCAAAGGAATGGAGACGCACGCATGTGACCAAGGTCGGTGCCGCATCCGTTACGGCGCGGCACCGCCAACTCCTCATTTGGCCTTTTGCAGCTTGGTGATGGTGATGCCTCCTGAGGCCCGTTCGGCTTCGAACTGGACCTTATCGCCGACCTTCACCTGCTTGAGCATCGACGAATCCTGGACACGGAACACCATCGTCATGCCATCATCGTCCATATCGAGGTTCTTGATGGGACCATGCTTGAGCGTGATTTTTCCAGCGGCTTCATCAATCTTCTTGACTTCGCCGTTGACCATCGCGGTCTGCGCGAATGCGACGGTGGACGACCATGCGAGCGTCAGCGCAAGCGCGGTCATTGCGAGCTTGTTCCGTTTCATCTTCAATTTCCCTTCGTTTGTTTTGGTCGGCATTGCCGTTTGATGCCGCCCCGCTTCGTTTAGCGCCGCGTTAGCGAACGCAAGTTCTGGTCATTTAGCCTTCTGCATCTTCGTGATAGTCACTCGAGCTATGCGGGAAAGTGGGTGATGACGGGTTGAGAGAGGCGGCGTATCGAGGCGGGTGTCGAGCCTGCCAGAACCTCTCAAGGAGAGCGATACGCCAGGAGCTATGCGGGAAAGTGGGTGATGACGGGTTGAGAGAGGCGGCGTATCGAGGCGGGTGTCGAGCCTGCCAGAACCTCTCAAGGAGAGCGATACGCCATGAACGAGACTACCAACATCCTGCCCTTCCGTCAGCCGTCTGCGGTTGACGATCCACTGACAGAAATTCTGCGGAACGGAGCCCGTGAGCTGCTCGCCCGGGCCGTCGAGATCGAGTTGCAGGCATTTCTGGAGACGACGGCGGAGCTGAAGCTGCCGGATGGCCGTGCCAGGGTGGTGCGGCACGGCTTTGGGCCTGCGCGTAAGATTGCCACGGGGATCGGCGCGATCGAGGTCGCCCGGCCCAAGGTCAGAGACCGCGGTGCGAGCGGAGCTGATCGGATCCGCTTCACCTCGGCGATCCTGCCGCTGTGGGCGCGGCGGACGAAGAGCCTGGATGCCCTGCTGCCGATCCTCTATTTGCGCGGCATCTCGACCGGCGATTTCCAGGAAGCGCTCTCGGCGCTGCTCGGCCAGGATGCGCCGAACCTGTCGCCATCGGTGATCTCAGGCCTGAAGGCGCAATGGCAGGGCGAGTACGAGCGCTGGCAGAAGCGCGATCTGTCGACGCGGCGCTATGTCTACGTCTGGGCTGATGGCGTCTTCCTGCAGGCCCGGATGGAGGACCACAGCGAATGCATGCTGGTTTTGATCGGCGCGACGCCCAAGGGCAAGAAGGAGCTGATCGGCTTTCAGGTCGGCGTGCGCGAGAGCGCCCAGAGCTGGCGCGAGCTTCTGATCGACATTCGCCGGCGCGGACTGCAGGCTGCGCCTGAACTGGCGGTCGGCGATGGCGCCCTCGGCTTCTGGAAGGCGATGGACGAAGTCTTCCCCGGCACGCGGCGGCAGCGCTGCTGGCAGCACAAGACCGTCAACGTGCTCAACAAGGTTCCGAGCTCCGTGCAGAGCGGCATGAAGAAAGCCCTGCAGGACATCTCCATGGCCCCACACGGGGCTGCCGCGGAGCTTGCACTCGAAGCCTTCGCCGAGAAATACGGAGCAAAATATGCGCGCGCGGTCGATTGCCTCATCAAGAATCGCGAGGATCTGCTGGCATTCTATGACTTCCCTGCCGAGCACTGGGTCCACCTGCGAACCACCAATCCGATCGAAAGCGTGTTCGCCACAGTGCGACACAGGACGGTTCGGACCAAGGGATCGTTGTCGCCACAGACGGCCAGGCTGATGGTGTTCAAGCTGATCGATGCAGCCTCGAAAACCTGGCGTCGATTGAAAGGCACAAATCAGTTGCCGAAGATCATCGCCGGTGCCAGATTCGCCGACGGCATCGAGGTCATTCCGCCCCAGCAAAGCCACGCCGCCTGATCGGCTCCGTCACCCAGATTCAGGCATAGCTC
>NZ_LMQJ01000013.1:0-128578 GCF_001424605.1 Bradyrhizobium sp. Leaf396 | reverse complement strand
CGAGCTCACCACAAGTGGGGACAAGACCTACCGCCTCCGTCAGTCCTGTTGCATCGACGTAAGCAAGACGCTGAGAGTCGGTGCAGACTGTCAAGATAAGGCAATCAACTCTTCGCGCGCGCGTTCGCTCCGATCCTTGCTGTAACGGCTGAGATCGCGATTAACGCGGTGAGCGGGAGCGGTCCAGTGCACGGTCTCATGGGCTCTGACGGCGACATAGGAGGCGGTGTCGCGAAAACTTTCGATCGTCGGCATCTGAATGTGATCGGACGAGGGCGCGTAAAACGCCAGCGAGCCACCATGCCGAACAATCGCGCCGGTATTGGCAAAGAAAGCGTCGGCGCTCGCGTTACGCTCGATCGTTGATGCGACAGCGGCCGGCCGACCGTAATAATGCTCGGGCAAGCCATCGATTTGATCGACGCAAAACACGGTATAGGCCTTCAGGAAGGGGATATCCCTTTCGACTTCGTCGCCGTGAGCGTCGGTCTCTGTCTTGGTGAAGCGGCTCGCATAACCCACGGTGCTGCCGGTCTCGCCCTTACGGACGTGCGCGCCGAGTTCGCTGGCTTGCTTGAACGTCATCCAGATCGGAGAGCTGAAGCCGCGCGCGACGGCTTCTGACCAAAGCAGCACGACATTGATGCCCGTATAGGGCTGGCCGTTGTGTCGCAGCGGTCGCGTGATGTGGCCTGCCATATTCGCGGTGGCCCAAGGTTGAACCCAGGGGCGCACGCCGCGTTCGAGCTCCGCGACAATGCGGTCCGTGATGCGGGCGTACAGGTCGCCTCGCGTCTTTTCTCCGTTCCTGTTCATTTTAATGACTCCGTTCGGGAGGCCGCGCCCATCGCGGCTCCTCACGGGGGCCGCCAACGCCGGGCCCAAGGTCCGCGCACCCGCAGGGCCGAAGCAGCGCGAAGGACGGCAAAGCCGTTGCGCGGGCATAGGGTCCGGCGCAGGACCACGGACCGGGAGGAGTCGACGATGGCACGCAGCGCGGGCAGGCGCCCTTTGTTGCAGCGGCGGCACGAAAAAAGGGCCGGTTCCTCCAGACCGGCCCGCGAGGTGGCTGCAGTGGAAGAGGCGCGGGGCCGAGGCCCCGCGCTGACAGTTAGTCGAACGCCGACATCTGAGCTTTCGCCGCCTTCCGGCCGACGGTGTCGGTCGTGTTGTCGACAGGACGTTCGAAAGGCTTCCAGGTCTCGCCGACCACTTTTTCATAGGCAGCGACGGCGCCCTCGGCGGCCATGCGAAGGGCGTGAGACTGAACGCCCATGTCGGCGGCGAATTCACGCTTGCGCTGTGCCTGGCTATCGAAGCCGACCGGACCATCGAGGTCCTCATCGCGGCCGTCGTTGGCGAGCTTGGCGGTCGCATCTCGCGCTTCGGTAACTGCGCGGGTGTAGAACTGGCCGGCGCCGTGCGCGGAGCCGACATAAGCGCCGACGATCCTTTGAAGGTGAATCTGCATTGCGCGTTCACTCAGGCCGTCCTTGAGCGCGTCCGCAGTTTCGATGATGAGCCGCTCATGCAGATCACGGATGCCGTCACTGTCCAGGATCGCAAGGCCGAAGCTTTCAGAGATGCGCTGTGCCTGTGCCGAGTCGGGGCAGGCGAGCCGGACCATTTCGAGAGTCGTGCCCTTGCGAAGCGGGATGACGCGGGCGCTGGCGCGAGAGGAACGAGCAGGTTTGGTCATTGGTGAATTCCTTATCTGGTTTCGCCGTCGGTTCGAGCCGGCCCCTGCCGGACCTCCCTTCGGGTGCGGTCGCCGAGCGCCGCCGGGATGAGGGCCGCTTCAAGGTCCGGGGACCGCCAGGCGAGCGAGGTCCGGCTGCGGACAAGCAGGGTCCAGCTTGCTGGGGCCCTGCGCCGGACGCGGCTGGGCCTTGCCGAGATCGGCGGTCTCCGGTCGCTTGCGACTTGGCCTTGAAGCGGACCGCCGGGGGCGCAGACCGCAGCAAACCCGAGGGGAGAGCCGACAGGGTCCAGGCCGGATTGGCGAAACCTTGGAAAGGTTCGAGCCAGCAGATCGCCAGCTTCGCGCCGTGCTCGAGTTATCCGCCTGAGCGGACCGCAAGGTCGGCTTCGGCTCGGCTAGGCCGCAGCACCATGGCGCTTGCCCGGACGACAGTCGGCGGAGCTGCGACATTCGTCCTTGCGATGTGCGCGCTCCGGGTCGTCATGAGCGGGTCGAAACTCCGGCGCGCATCGGGCCCGCAGCGTCTCGATCGCGACATCCTGCCGGGCGAGCTTGCGCGACAGCGCGTCGATCTCCGGCTGGCGCTCTGCGGTGATCGCCGCAAGGTTCGAACGATAGCGTTCGAGGAAAGCGCTGGGGTCGGGCGGCTTGCCGCCACGGTATGCGGACCGCTTGCGGCCAAGCTGCGGAATCAGCGCCGTCATGCGGCGGATGATCTGCCGGTCGATCATGTCGAGCTGGCGCTGCGTCTGGCGCCGTGCCTCTTCCATGCGCGAAAGCTGGGCGAGACGTTCGGAGGAAGCCTTCATGGCGGCGTCCTTCCCTGCCAACCGATGAAGCTCGACGGGCCGGAATAGACCGGGTGGCGGGTCTCATCGACGACAAAGCCGAAGCGGCCAATCCGGTACTCGTCGGACGGGATGAGGAAACGTCGCTCCTCCGTCCCCGCGCCGCGTCTGCCGCCCGGTGTGGCGACGACTTCAACAAAGCCCGGCTGCTGATCGGACGTGATCGCCGACACGACGATCCAATTATCGGTGTGCTCCTTCTCGAAAGCGCGCCGATCCTTCTCACGGGATTCGCCGGGCTGCAGCACGATCCCGAAGATCACCTCCCACGCATCGGGCCAGCTATCCTTGATCGTGCGCTCGGCGCAGCGCCGCTCGTAGCCGGTGAAGAGATGCGGGAAGGTGATCGCCACGATCGCCCAGGCCTCGTCTTCCTCGTACCAGCCGCCCGGCGCGCGCAGTACAGGGTCGACCTTGCGGTTGCGCTCGGCCGAGAGATGGAAGCCGCCGTGGCCCGCCGTCGAATGGCAGACAACGCCTTCCGCATAGACGGTTGCACCCTGCGACGGACCCCATGGCGTGTTCGCATTCGAGCCGATGTCGCGACGGCCGAGCGCACGCTTCTCGCGCTGATGCTCGGCGTTCTCCGCGACCTTTGTCCGAAAGGCCGCCTCGTCGGCGAGCTCGCCGGAATGGCCGTAGAAGTCAGAGCGCTTCCATTCGGCAATCGGCCGGTTGATGCGCCAGCCGGTCGCAAGATAATGGCGGTCGTCGCGTCCCGGCAGCATGGCGAAGGCTGTGTCGCCGACGCGAGCGACGAGATGGCCGTCGCCGCTGCGGCCGAACTCGACCTCGGGAAATTCAGAATTCGAATCCGGCTCGGTGGTGAGCGGTGAGGGCGTAGTCATACGGCCGTCCTCCCCTCCATGACGTCGGCTGCCCGCGAATCGGCGGTCACCTCGTCGAGAACCGCATCCGGATAGCCGTGGCTCTGCAGCCAGCATTCCGCGTCGGCGCGGCTGCTGCCGAGATAGACGAGTTCGGCGTCCTCGCCGGGTCGGTTGAGCACGCGGACCGCACCGATCCTCGGGCGTTCGGTTACGACGAACCTCAGGTCGCTGTCGACCGAGAAGCTCCGGTGGACGCGAAGCACCACAACGCCGCCGCCGCCACAGTCGCCGGCGTGCAGTGTGATAGTGGCGGCGATGATGGTGTTGCCGACGCGGTGTTCTGCCTGCTTGCGGATCAGCCTGCCGCCGCTGTTGCGGTGTTCCCAGGCCGCGAGCTTCTTGCGGTGCCGCTCCGGCGGCCGCGGCGTGCCGTCGGAAAACCGGATGATCGCTCCGAGCGGGACGAGGTCGTAGATCAACTGCGCGGACATGGACGTTCTCCTGTTCATGGGTGTTGGAAACGAAGCCGCCGCCGGCTGGGCCGGCGGCGGGGGTGTCATTCGGATTGTCGATGGCGTGCGGGCTATTCAGCCGCCTCACGGAACGCTTCGTCACCTAAGGCTTCGCCGTCGTCCTCGTCGCCAGCGTCCGGCTCCTCGACCTCGTCGTCGGCCTCATCGGCGGCCGCGACGGCGTTCTTCGCCAGCCAGGCCAGCAAGTTGACCTTGTCCGGAGCGAACAGCGCTGCCGGATGGACAAGGCGGCCTTCCTTGAAGTGCTCGACCAAAGCGGCGCGGGTGTCCTTCACCTTCTGGCGCGGGAGAACCGAGGTGTCCTTGCACGAGCCTTCGAGCGCGGCGCGCGACAGGCACGACAGGAAGTCGTCGGTGCCCATGTTCGGCAAGAAGTTGTCCGCGCCGACCACCTCGCCGGCGACGCGCGCAACGATGCCGCTGTCGGTGCGGTTTTCCCGGCACGAGAGAACCTCAATGAGGACCGAGCGCGCAGCGACGCGCAGCGTGTCCATGTCGAGGACGAGCTTGCCATCCTGATCGAACAGCGTTGCGGCATGGCGCGCAATGCGCCGGTTGCCGTAATAGGTGCCGCCGCTACCGGAATCGACCGAGACGTTCTGGCCCGCGAACGCGAGGATCAGCAGCGCCATCAGCGCATCGTCCTCGACGGGCGCGCGTGCCAGCGCCTCATGGAGGGCGTCCGTTCGGAAGTCGCCGATGATCTCGACGCCCTTGCGCGTCACGTCGGGACGCGGCTTCGAGACCGCTGTGCTCTCATCGGCAGCGTCAGTGCCGGCCGCCGCGCCCTTGTCCTTCGACTTCTTCGCCGCAGGCATGCGGTAATGCACGCTCTGCACACGGCCGTCACGGTCGAGATACATCGCCGTGCAATCCGACTTCGACGGCTTGCCGTAGACGCGCTCCGCCTTCGGCGGCAGCTTGACCTCGCCCCAGTTCGTCGTCTCGGCGATGATGCCGCGCTTCGGCAAGTTGTTCGTCATCCACTCCTGCTGCGCGCCCAGGAACGCTTCGACATCTGTGGTGTAGCGGCTATCCTCGTCCGCCGGCGCGAACAGGTCCTCGATCCACTGGATGCCGTAGGCCTGGGCGAGGTCGTCACCGAAGCTGGCGTGACGAGCGTACATGCGGACCTTGGTCAGGGCCTGCGCCACGCTCCCCCACGACACCTGCGGATCCGCCTTGGAGGGCTTGTGCTTCTTCCAAACCTCCTTCTGCTCATCGTGCGACGCCGAGGCAATGGTGCGGAGCTGGCGCTCGTCGGGCATGTCGCCCTTGGCCATGTGATCGAGCATGATCGGCAGCACGTTGGCGAGCAGGCGGAGCTTCCTGATCTGCCGGACGGGCAGGGTCAATGCGACGCCGATTGCCTCTTCGGTCCAGCCGAGAGCGACGAGACGTTCGATCGCACGCCACTGGTCGACGGGATTGAGTGCTTCGCGCGCGATGTTCTCGATCATCGAGCGCATGGCACCGTTGTCGTTCGCCGCCTCATCGACGAGGACGTCGATCTCCTCGAGGCCGGCGGCGATCGCCTGCTTCACGCGGCGATGACCGGCATTGATGACATAGCCGTTGCCGCCGCCGGTCTGGGGCGTGATGACGGGTGGCTGGACTATGCCGACGGCCTTGATCGTCGCGAGCAGTAGGGCGTCGGCCTGCGGCGTCGACTTCGTCTGGCGCATGCGATCGGGATTTTCGTTCAGCGCACGCGGATCAATCTTGATGAGTTGCATAGGATTTTTCCTGTTCGGGTTCGCGGACCGCGCCTTGCCGGCCCTTCCTCGTCTTCTTCCCGAAGACACCCCCCGGCCCGCGGAGCGGTCGGGCCGGCACAATCGCGGCCGAGCATCCCTGCCAGGCCGGACAAGCAGGGCTAACAGCTCTGCGAAGGACGACGGGCTGGGATCGCGCAGGCGGCGGTTGAGCGTCAGCGTTGCCGGCCTGACCGCTCTGCGAGAGGGTTTTCCCTTCCTCCCTCATCATGCTGCGATTGCGCTCCCGCCCGTGCCCTCCACATCCGTCGCAAGGGCTTGCTCGACATCAGCCAACTGCCGGCGCTTCTCGGCAAGATCGGCTGCGAATGCGAATTCGCCGTCCTCGCGCGACCGGTACGAGGCGAGCCGGCGACGTGCGTCGGCGAGACGCTGGCGATAGCGCTCCCGCTCGCCCTCAAAATCGTCGAGCGCGTGCTCAAGGCGCGAGATCGCACCGAGCGGCGTCACCGTGACCGGCAACTCGATCTCATGCCCGGCGCCGGTGCGGATCAGCGAGGTGCTGTAGCGATAGCCGTCACGGCCGTAACGCTCGCCGGAGTACGCGAGATCGAACCCGCCGATCCAGGCGATGATGGTGTCGCCCTCCTGCTGGAGCTGGACGAGGGTCAGGATTTCCTTCATCAGCGCGCGGCCGGCCTCCTTGCGCTCGACATAGCGCTTGCCGGCCACGGTCGCGGCGAAGGCGTCGCCGGCCGTCGGAACAAGGCGCTCGATATCCTTGCCGACCTCCGCGATTCGGCTCGTGCAGAACGCGATGTCGCGCTCCGCGTCGCGGATCTGCCGACGGACGGCGTGCTGGTCGTCGATATGGGCCGCGCGCAGACGCTCGAGCCGGGCGATGTCGGCTTCGAGCCCGGCCTTTAGCATCAGCCGCTGGTCGCCGCTCGCGATCGCCTTGGCCATCGCGAACTGGTTGGCCTGGCCTTCGCCAAGGTCGTCGAGCCGACGGATCGACGTGTCGCCGGAGAGCGCCGCGGCGATGAAGCGAGCCTTGCGCTCGTTATTCTGCCACATGCTCGCGTCGAGCGAGCCCTCGGTCGCATAGGCGAAGATGTCGATGACGTCGTGCTGGTTGCCCTGGCGCTCGATCCGGCCCTCGCGCTGCGCGATCTGCGACGGCAGCCACGGGACGTCGAGGTGATGGAGCGCCTTCAGCCTGAGCTGTGCGTTGACACCGGTGCCCATCGTGTCGGAGGAGCCGATCAGGAAGCGGACCTTGCCGGCGCGCACATCGCCGAACAGGCGCTGCTTGGCCTCGGACTTCTTGAAGTCCTGCATGAAGGCGATCTCGGACGGGGGCACGCCCATGCGAATGAGCTCGTCTCTGATCCAGCGATAGGCCGAGAAGCCGCGCGTCTTCTCGACGCTGATCGTTCCGAGGTCGGAGAAGATCATCTGCGCGGCGCCCGGCAGCTCGTACGGCTTGCCGTCGGCGCGCACGTAAGTGTTGTCAGACGTCTCCTTCCAGATGCGGAAGGCGTTGCCGACGAGAAGATTCAGCTTGTTGTTCGGCTCGTTATCGCTGTCCGGATCAACCAGACGCAGGTCGATCGCCGCATGCCGCCCATCGGTGATGACCGAGAGCAAAATGTCGTCACCCGGCTCCGGCGGCCGGTCGCGCGTCTCGATCGCCTTGATCCGCGCGTCGAGCAGGACCTGGTAGCGCTTGAACGCCGGTGTCGGTTTTGCCGTCAGGATCTGGCGCTTGCCCGTCGAGATCGCCGGGACCTTCACGTACTGCCGCAGGTCCTCCGGCATCACCACGTCAGCGAAGGACCGGAACATGGCGATCAATTCAGGAACGTTCACGAACGTGGCGAAGCGTGTGACCGGCTTGTATCTGCCGGACGGCTGGAGCTCGAGCTCCGTCGAGACGTCGCCGAAAGTCGAGGCCCAGGCGTCGAACTCGTGGAGTTTGCGATCCAGGAGTGCGCCGTATCCGAGATAGCGCTGCACCGAGAACATCTCGCCAAGCGTGTTGGTGATCGGCGTGCCGGAGGCGAGCACCAGCGCCCGCCCAGGGTTCTTGGTCTCGACGAAGCGCGATTTCACATAGAGGTCCCAGGCGCGCTGCGAGCCGTTGGGATCGACTCCCTTCAACGTCGACATATTGGTCACGAAGGATAGTTTGCGGAACTCCTGCGCCTCGTCGACGATGATCTGGTCGACGCCGATCTCGGAGATGGTCAGGAGATCGTCCTTGCGGGTGGCGAGGGATTCGAGCCGTTCCTGCAATCCCTCCTTCAGCCGCTCAAGCCGCTTGCGCGAGACGCGGTCGTCGCTTTCGACCTTGGTCAGGAGCTGCTCGTAGAGTTCGAGCTCGTCGTGGATCATCCGCTGCTCGAACGCGGACGGCACGCCGATGAAGCGGAAGGCCGAATGGGTGATGATGATCGCGTCCCACGTCGCGGTCGCGGCGCGCGACAGGAAGCGGTGCCGCTTGTCCTTGGTGAAGTTGGTCTCATCGGCGACGAGGATGCGGGCACCGGGATAGAGCGCCAGGAACTCGCGCGCCGCCTGCGCCAGGCAGTGCCCCGGAACGACAAGCATGGCCTTGGCGATCAGCCCGAGCCGGCGCTGCTCCATGATCGCGGCCGCCATCGTCATCGTCTTGCCGGCGCCGACGGCGTGGGCAAGATAGGCCGTTCCCGAGGCGATGATGCGCCAGATGCCGCGCTTCTGATGTTCGTAGAGCACGAAGGCGCCCGAGGCGCCCGGCAATTTCAGATGCGATCCGTCGAAGGCGCGCGGCACGATGTTGTTGAAGCGGTCATTGTAGACCCGCGCCAGCCGGTCGGTCCGATCCGGATCGGACCAGATCCAATTCTGAAAGGCGGTCTTGATCTTCGAGAGCTTCTCCTTCGCCGCCTCGGTGTCGACGACGTTGAGGACCCGACGTTCGCTGTCGCCGTCTTTGATGGTGTCGAAGATCTGCGGGACGGAGGAGTTGAGCGCATCAGAGAGAAGCTGGCCGGCGTGCCGCCGTTCCGTGCCCCATTCCGACGTGCCAGCAGCCATCCAGCCGAGCTGCCGGGCCTCCACGGTCCACGACGCCAGTTCCGGCATGTGGTGAATCCTGATCTCCGCGCCCATCGTTTCCTTAACGAAGGCCACGATATCTGCGGCGGGAATCCACGGCGCGCCAAGGCGCGCGGTGATGTCCGAGGGTCGGAGGTCGGCAGGCTGCACCTCCTGCAGCGCCCTGACGTTGCGCTCATAGGCCGGATCGAGCGCTGCCGCGGCCTCCGCCGCCGCAAGCTTCGACCGGACCGCGCCGGACAGATAGGCGTCCGCCGTCTGCCACGAGCCGTCGGCCGGATCGCGGAAGATGGCGCCGCCGAGGTCGGCGATGACGTGGTCCGCGTCGCGGTGCACGAGCTCCGCGATATGGCCGGGATCGACATGGCCGCGCTCGTTGAGTACGACGGCTAGCGCATCGGCGGCGCTGGTGATGACGGGCGGCGCCGGCGGAGCGATCACCCGCTCGGTGAAGATCGGACCCGGCTTCGCCGTGTCGGACTCGAGGTCGTAATCTTCGATGGAGGCCACCAGCCAGCAATCCGGATCGTCCAGGAATGGCTGGAGATTCGGCCTACGGTGCGTTTCGCGGACCTCACCGGTCTCGTCGTCCTCGGCCGTCGACACGATGGTCGTGTTGATCGGCCCGAAGGTGCGCACGAAGTTCGACCACACGATGCGCAGCCTGACCTGCGCGTCCTTCCACGGCCGGTCGAGCTCCTGACATTTCAGCACCTCGCGGACCGCGTCGCGGATCGGGATCAGCTTCTGGATGATCCGAGCGTGCTTTTCCGGAATGCCATCGGCGCCGCGGCCCTTGCGCACTGAGACAGCAACCGGCTTCCCGTCGAGGATCTGCATCAAGCCATGCCGGCTATCGAGCAGATAGCTGCCCTCGCGCGCCATGAGGCTCGCCGGGCTCTCCGACTTCGCTGACGCGGGCTCGTGCTCGCCGTCAGAGACGATCACCTCCGGTTCGCCGTCATAGATTGCGACCGGAAGGAGGCCAATCGCGTCGTCCAGCGCGGTCGTGAGATCCTCGCCGTCACTCGGCACACAGGTGTAGGTCTCGCCAAACGGGCCGGAGGTCAGCGCGTGCGCGCCGAGCACAAGGTGGCGATGGCACGCGAACCAGCGGTTGACGCGAATTGGGCCCTCGTCCTCGGTCGCCGGGCGCACCTCGTCGAGCTCGAGCCACGAGAGGTCGCCTTCGGGCTCACCCTGCTTGCGCCGCCGGAAGAACAGGATGTCGACCACGACGTCGGTGCCGGCATCGGCGCGGAAGCTACCTTCAGGCAGGCGAATGGCACCGAGGAGATCAGCGTGCTTCGCGATCAGCGCGCGCGCCGAGCCATCCGCCTTGTCCATCGTGCCGTGCGATGTGACGAAGGCGGCGAGCCCGCCCGGCTTCAGAAGCTTGATCGCCTTGACGATGAAATAGTCGTGGAGCCGCAGACCGAGCGAGCGCAGCGCGCGGTCCGAGCGGACGGTGCGATCGGAGAAGGGCGGATTGCCGATCACGAGATCGAATCGTGCCGGCAGCTCGGTGCGCGCGAAATCGCCGGTGACGATCCGCGCCCGGGGCTGCAACAGCCGCGCGATGCGCGCTGTGACGGGATCGAGCTCGACGCCGGTGACGTGGGAGACCTCGCGCAGATCCGGCGGCATCAGCGCCGGAAACAGGGCGGTGCCGATGCCGGGCTCGAGCACGCGGCCGCCGCGCCAGCCGAAGCGCAGCAAACCCGCCCACATCGCCTGGACGATGAACTCCGGCGTGAAATGGGCATACTGCGTACAGCGCGCCAGCGAAGCGTAGTCAGCCTCATCGACCGCATCCTGCAGATTGGCCCCGATCTCGTCCCAGTCCTTCGCGAATTCGGCTTCGCCCGGTCGGCGGAAAACGCCATTGGCGAGCTCTGAGGCGCCGAAGCCGGTAAAGCGGATCAGTTGCCGCTGCTCCTCGTTCGTCGCGGGGCGCTCCTCGGCCTCGATCTGTGCGGCTAGCCGAACTGCGGCAATGCTGTCGCGGGCGCGCTGTTTCCAGCCCTTTGCGAGGCCGCGTTCGCCGGAAAGATAGAAACTGTCGCCGCACTTGCGGGGACCGTCCTCGGAGCGCCGCGCCGATTCGATCGCCGGCCTTACCGAAGCCGGCGTCGACGGCGGCGGATCATCCCCATGGTCGTCAGCGCCGCCGAAACCGGCGGCGAAGGCTGTGACGCCGAGGCCGAGGCTGGAGGAAAGGGCGGTATTGCCGAAGAGGTCGAGGGTGAATGGATCGTCATGCGCCATGGGAAATGTCCTCCAGTTGGGCGCGCGCCACCGTCCGCCGGCGCGGGCTGCGACGGACGGCACGGCGTTGCGGGAGTTGATGAGCGGGCCGGCGCCAGGCCGGGTGCTGAAATGCGATGCCCGGCGCGAGGCCGGGCTGCCGCGGGGCGGGGAGGGGAGGTCAGGCTAAGCCGCGACCGTCGCCGGCAGATGGCGGAACTGCACCGGCAACTTGGCCGCGATCTCTGCCTCGGTGAGGTCATCGAGCAGCTTCAGGACCGTGCCGCTCTGGCCGGTATAGACGAGTACGGTGCGGCGGCCGCGCATGGCAAGCGGCCAGCGCTCGCCGGCATAGCCGCGATAATCGTCATGCGTGCTCGACCAGATGTGCTCGAGCCGCTCGTCGCGCGTCATCGCGCGCACGGGCCGTGACTCGCGCTCGATGATCGCCGCCTTCATCCGCTCTGGCGACAGCCGATCGGAAAGATCGCAATAGCCATGGAACCAGCGCCGCCTTCCGTCGATGGCAAGCGCGAAGAAGATGCTGGTGACGCTGCCCGTCATGAATTCGCGCATCGCGAACATGTCGGCGCGCATGAACAGCGGTGGCAGGATCTCGAGCATGTAGTCGTGCTCGCGCTCGTTGACCTCAAACCACTCTCCAGCGAAGAGATGCTGGCCTACACCTTCGGCCATCGCGGGGTCACCACGATGGCGGTTGAATAAGCGGTGCATCTCGTGGCGCGTCGCAACGCCCTCGAAGACTTTGCGGATGCTGGGGGAGGTGTGCATGGGCGGCTCCTCTTGGCCTGGCCGGACTGACAGCGCGAGCGATCCGCCTGATCTCTTCGTCACTTCAGTCCTTCATCACACCTCCTCGCCGGCCGCATCGAAGATCCGGCGGGTCAAGGGCCGCGGAACGCGGGCGAAGCTTCACCCTTGACGCGCCGGTCGCGCATGCGGCAGCGCTCATTCCCACTTCATTTCCTCTCCCTCATTGTTCGATCTCCTTTTCCTTTGCTCAACACCAAGGCGTCAGAGAACCACTCATGCGGAGGCCTTGGTGCGGCGCCGCCACGCAGCCCGCGCGTCGCTCTCGCGCGCTACATCAAGAGTTAGCCGTCAGGCCCTTAAATCCTCATTCCAGTCGCCCGCGCACGGCCGCAATCGGTCATACCGCGCCCTTGCATCCGCCGCGACGACGCGAACACGGTCGGCGTAGATGTCGCCTTGCCGATTGTTGTCGGTTGCTGCCACGAGCCAAGCGCTGGCGCGCTCGGCGAGGCCGCGAATGGCGTCATCGGTCGCGGGCGACCAACCGCCGCCGGTGCTGACATAAAGGGTGTCAGGGCGCAGGGCCTCGATCGCGGCGAGGCTCATGGCATCGATGGCCGCCTCGGTGATACAGATCCGCTCGGACTCCCCCGGCCCGAAGCGAAAAAGCTTCTTGCCGCCGTTCGTGGCGAAGCCCCGCCATGCCGGTCCACGCTCCTCCCAGCCTGTGAGCGCTCCAGCAGAATCGATATGCGCCGCCCACATGCTGCCTTGGGGACCCTCTCGCAACCGGTCGCTGGCGACCGCCTGCTTCACGATGTCTGCTGGCAGTCCGCGCTCGCCGGTGAGATAGCGCCAGGCTGGCGAACCGGGGCGCGGCCTGAAGCGATGTCCCCACCGCTCTATAATGGACGCAAGGGCCTTGGGCCTTTCCGGGTGCTGCCATGCTGGTGCGCTTGGAACGAAGCCAACCACATCCGCAACACGGTCACATGCCTCGACGAAACCGTCGGCGCCGAGGTGTTCGGCAAGCGAAAATACGTCCCCTTTTGCCGGCGACAAGGGATCGAACCAGCCGCGGCCCTGGTGGATGACGATGATGATGTTGCTGTCGCGGCGATACTTGATCGCGCGCCGCGTGCTTTCCTTGACGTCGACCTTCCAGCCGTCTTTCTCCAAAAGGGCCGCGCAGCCAACCTTTTCTCGCAGCTCTTCAATTTCTCTCTTGTCCATTGTCTGCACCGGCGTCGCGCAGGCGACGTCCGGTCCCTCCTTCTGTTGGTCTCACCTGTTCCTAGCCTTGCGGCACATCCCCGACCGGCCGCGAAGCCTGCCGGGCGCAAGGGCGCGCGGACAAGCTGTCGAATTTGTCAGATAGCTGGGCGCGGCGAAGCTTCCCTTGCAGCCGGCATGGCGCCAGCGGCAGCCGGTCACCCGGCTCAATGAGCCGGGCACCAGGGGTCGTATTCATGGTTATGCGGATGTGAGCATAACCATGATTATGATCCATGGGAGATTATGGACAGCTCCGACTGAGAATGCCTGGGATAGCGCAGTCCGGCTCGAAGCCGGACTGCGCATAATCACAGCGATTGGAGGAAAGCCATAAGTTGGTCCGGTGGTTGATATCGTGCCGGTGCAGCCGTGATCGGCTGGAGCCGACTCAAAGCGGCCTCTTCATGGCGAGATCTGCCTCCAAGTAGATGTGCGTCGTGCTCGGATCCTCGTGTCCGAGCCACAGCGCGATGACGGTGATCTCCACGCCCGACTGTAGCAGGTGCATCGCTGTCGTATGGCGGATCGTGTGTGGCGAGATTGCCCGTTCAGCCAGGGGCGGGATCTGGCGCGCTGCCTGCGCGACTGCCAGTGCGAGTCGCTGAGCCGCCCTGGACCGCGATAGCCGGCCGCCTGCTTTGCTTGGGAACAGATACCCCTGTGGGCCGGCGTCTTGCAGATGGCGACGCCACTGCCGGAGTGTAGCGGCCGTCGCCTTCCAGAGTGGGACGCTCCGTCGCTTTCTCCCCTTGCCGTGGAGATGAGCGACTGGCGAGACATCCAGCACCACGTCGCCAGCCCGGAGGTTGATCGCCTCGGAGATCCTGGCTCCGGTGTTGTAAAGGAACGTAAACAGGGCCTGATCGCGCCGCCCAGCCCATGTTGCGCAGTCCGGCGCCGCGATGATCGCGTCCATTTCAGCGCGGGACAGGAAACCGAGTACAGGCTTGTCGTGACGCTTCTGCGGGACGGCAAGGCTGCGCTCAATGACCGCAAGCACGGTCAGATCTTCGTGGGCGGCATACTTCAAGAACGTGCGGATCGCCGACAGGCGCGCGTTACGGCTCCGTACGCTGTTCTTCCGCTCGCGCTCGAGGTGATCGAGGAAGGCGAGGATCAGCGTCGCGTTCAGGTCGGCGAGGGCGAGGTCGGTCGGCGCTTTGCTTATCGCCTTCTCCGCGAACGCGAGCAGCAGCTTTGAACGTGTCGCGGTAGGCCGCGACCGTGCTGGGACTGACTGCACGCTGTTGGCGCAGATGATCGACGAAGAAGCGCTGGAGGAGCATCGGGAACGAGGGGATCATGTCAGTCACGACCCGCCTCCCCGCACTGCGGTACAAGCGCCTCGAAGCGATCGCCGGCCAGCGCCATGAGCTCGGGCACAGCCTGCAAGTACCAATAGGTGTCGCCGAGATTGACGTGGCCGACGTAGGTCGAGAGCGCCAGCATTGTGTTGTCAATGTCAGCGCCTTCGGCCTGCCAGAGCATCAGCCGCCGGCAAATGAAGGTGTGCCGCAGATCGTGGATACGGATGAACCGATGGCCGCCGCGCGGCACGATGCCGAGGTCTGCCGTCAGCCGGAGCCACGCGCGGCGCACGGCCCCGTAGCCCAGAGCTTCACCGCTGCGCTCGTCGAGAAAAAACGGCGCAGAATGGTCGGTCGCGCCGAGCCTCGCTCGGGTGCGCAGGTAATCTCGCAAAGCTGCTGACGCGGTCGGGTGCAACGGAACCATGCGTGTCCTCCCGAATTTGGATTGCTTCACCGTGATCTGCGTTGCAGCCTCGTCGAGCTCTCCGCAGCGGAGACACAGCGCCTCCGAAATGCGCAGACCCGCCGCCGCAAGCAGACCAAGGAGCGTCGGGAACGTCGCCGGGCCGGCACCGAACACTGGCGGAAGAGCACGCGCGGCTCCGATGATCGCGTTCACCTCGTCCGGTGTGAAGATGTGTGGCGCTAGGCGGCGCTTCGAGCGCCCGAAGGGTGAGCCTTCGGGGAAGGTGGTTCCTGACTCGGCACCAGCCAGATGACGCGCAAATGGCCGGAGTACGTTGAGCCGCTGCGCCCAGGTGAAGGGATCGGCATGCATCGCCTCCTCCTTCGCCCAGCGCAGCACGAGGGCGGACGTGAGCGGACCTTGGTGGCCGCTTGCGTCGGCGAAGCGGGCGAAGGCGAGCGTGAGATTGCCCGACCGATCCAGCACGAATCCGAGGCGGCGGCGCTCGGCGAGGTAGGCCTTGGCGCGCGCGAGCATTGTGACGGGGGTGCTCATGCGGCCGCTCCAGGCCAGGGCAGCGCGACGGCCGACAGCCGCGTGATGTCAACCCGCGCATAGCCCGCGGAGGTGACGATGCTTCGGTGACGTAGAACGTCAGCGATCTGCTTCATTGGCACGCCGCTGTTGACCAGCCGGCTTGCGAGCGTGTGACGGAGGATGTGAACGCGGCTCCGGTCCCAGCCCAGCCGGGCATAGTCGGCGTGAAGCGTCTTCTGCACGACACGTCTACCAACGGGCTCGCCGAGCGGCGCGACGTGGCGGACGAACACTTCTCGTTGGGCGGTTGCCGGCCGCTCGTGGAGGACATAATCGACAATCGCTTCGCCGGTCGCGAGCGAGAGCGGGAGTACGTCGGACCGCCGGGCCTTGCCGGCAGGCACCCTTACGATGCCTTCCTCCCAGTCAATGTCATCAAGGGTTAGTCGGATGACCTCGCTCGAACGCAAGCCGAGATCGGCCAGGCAGCGCACGATGGCGTAGCCTCGCCGGCGCGACGGACAAGGCCGGTCAAACGCCGAGAACAGCTGCTCGACATCGGCGGCCGACAGGGCCTCCGGGAGCTCGGCATCCCGCCAGAATGCCGGGCGCGGCACCGCTTTGAGGAGATGAGCAACGTCGTCGCCGAGCAGTGCGCGATAACGGAGATAGCAGCGGACTGCCCCACCCATGACACGGATCGTGCTGGTGCTCCAGCCGGCGTCGCCAAGGACGAAGGCGCGAACGGCATTGGGCGTGATGACGCTCAGATCGATCGGTTGTGTGCTAAACTGCTCCCGGAGCAGGCGTCGAATGATGCGGCGGCGGTGATCGCGCGTGCCCTGCGTCAGTCCCCAGATCTCGTTCATTTTAGCGTCGAACTGGGCGAGCTCCACCTCGATGGCGTTGGGTGCTGGAGACGCGACAATGCAATGCATGCGCAGAACGCGCAGCAAATTGTTAATCGCCGCCCTGTTGAGGATGAGGCCACGCGGGACCGGGGGCTCGCATGAGCAGATCGCCAGGTGGCCGGTGAGGAAACGGCCGATCCGAGCCTCGTCGATGTTGCTTGGTCCAGCGTCTTCACTGTGCAACCAGTCGCCGAAATGAAGAGCACAGGCGGTATATCGACGGCGACGCTTAGCTCCGTAGCGGCCGCGAGCGAGGTAATCCGTATAAAGGCCCATGATGGGCCAGAGAACATTGTCCGGATCTTCGGTCCTGAGAAGGCGTCGGGATATGGGCATGCTCGATCTCCGTCGTTGGGAGTTTGAGCAGGCCCTCGGATTATGTGCAGTTCAATCGAAGATGCGCCGAACGATAGGCTCGGCACATCAAGGATTTGTCTCGGGCGACAGCCTTAGCTGTCCATAATCTCCCATGGATCATAATCATGGACGATGGCGTCCTGGTCGCCCTCGTATTCGCTGGAGACCATCACACCGAATTCGTTCTCAGCCTGGAAAAGGATGACCGGCACCATCAGCGTGCGGGCCAGATCGAAGGCGTGGTTCTGAGCGAGGGCGAGATTGTGCGACATCGAAAGGCTCCCGTCTTGCGGCGGGGACCATCCCCGCTCGACAGGCGCCGACGTGTTCGGGGGCGGTCGCGGTCACCTCGTAGGCGAAGCCGAAGAGGTCGCACGCTTGCGTAGCGAACCCCTTGCGGGTTGATCGTGGAAGGCCGCACCAGAACCAAGGAAAGCCCATTCGAGAGCGGGGCTGGTCCTTCTCCGAAAGCATCGTGTGCCGCACTGCACATCTTTCATCCGCGGGCCCTTGCCGACCAGATCGCGACGCGAGAACAAGTGTGATCCTTGTTGTTGAAGCAGCGAGGCGCGTTCGATGCCTACGAACGAGCGTGGGTCAGCTTGACAGGCGTGGGTTCGGAGTTAGCGCGGCGAGAATAGCGCTCGTTTGGTTTGCCCTACCGGATCGCTGCACCGGGCAGAGCGTGAATGAAGAGCCAGTATCGGCAAGACTTAGTCTGATCGGCGTGGCAAGCGATTGTGTTCGGCAAGATCGAAGAAGCGGGTGAACTCACCTTGAAAGGTCATAGCCACGGTCCCGGTGGGACCATGCCGCTGCTTAGCTATGATGATCTCTGCTTTGCCGCGCGCATCGCTCATTTCTGTTTCCCAAGCGAGGTACTCGTCGGTGCCGGGCTTCGGCTCCTTGTTTTTGAGATAATATTCTTCACGAAACTCTTGTTCAATCGAGCCAGACTCGCGGAGATCTGAGAGTTGCGGGCGTTTTTCATCGCGGTTCTCGACCAAGCGTGAAAGCTGGGATAGCGCAATGACTGGCACATTAAGTCCTTTGGCGAGCGCTTTTAGGCCGGTCGTAATCTCAGTGATCTCCTGCACGCGGTTCTGCGCCGCACGCGGTGACTTGCCCTGCATGAGCTGGATATAGGACAATAATGAGGTGCAGTCCTCGTTGTCGTTTCAAACGGCGCGCGCGGGCCGCGAGTTGAGCGATGGAGACGGCGCCAGTTTGATCGATGAGGAGCGGCAGACGCCGCATCCTTTGACGGCAATCGAGCAGCTTACCGAAAGCTGCCTCGTCGATGTCGCCACGCCTGATATTGGAGGACGGGATCTCCGTCTGCTCCGAGATTACGCGAGTGGCGAGTTGCTCCGACGACATCTCCAGAGAAAAGAAAGCAACGACGCCACCAGCCGCGGGTTTAGTCGAGACACCGACTTGCTGTGCCGCATCGTAGGCGCTGGCAACATTGAAAGCTATATTGGTGGCTAGAGACGTCTTTCCCATGCCGGGCCTACCAGCAATGATGATGAGGTCCGTTGGCTGAAGGCCTCCCATTTTTGCATCGAGGTCCTTGAGGCCGGTTGCGAGGCCAGAAAGCCTGCCATCGGACTGGTACGCTTGCACGGCCCGATCAATGGCGCTGTCGAGTGCGGTCTCGAACGTCTCGAAGCCTCCGCCATAGCGCCCCGTTTCGGCGATTTCGTATAGTAGCTGCTCGGCATGCTGAATCTGATCTGCTGGAGCGCAATCGATGGGTGCTTCAAATGCGCCATTGAGCATGTCCTCGGCGATCCTGATCAACTCACGTCGCACGGCTAGATCGTAGACCGTCCGGCCGTAATCGACCGCATTGATGATCGTCGTCGCCTCCGCGGCCAAGCGCGCGAGATACTGCGCCATCGATATTCCAGCCACATCAAGAGTGGCGGGAAAGAAGGTCTTCAGCGTGATCGGATTGGCCACCTTGTTCGAGCGGATCAGCTCGCTGATCACCTCAAAGATGCTCCCGTGCAGCGGCTCAAAGAAATGATTCGCCTTCAGGAAATCCGCAACACGATGAAAGGCGTCGTTGTTGATCAGCATAGCACCGAGCAGCGCTTGCTCGGCTTCGATATTGTGCGGCGGCTGGCGGTACGGAGGAGCCTCTGACGGCGTCAGTTTGAAAGCGGCTTCTGCCATGTTGGTCCCCCATCCACCCGATGTTGAAATGCAGGACCTACGACGAACAAGGGATCATGCAGGGGATAGGTAACGAATCGCCCCCCAGCGAGGAAGTGTACCGCCAATAGGGGTAAAACCAATCGATTCGCCCCTTCCAGATCGGGGCAGAGTTTGTTGGTTGGGCCGCTCGCCCGTTCGCGTCAGGGATGGCAGCCCGTAAGGGGGAAGACCCGCTCGCGGGGCTTCAGCGCAGCCTCCAGCCCGGCCCGCAGGGCGACGCCCGCTTTCTTCGCAGTCAGAGGCGCACAACAGCCGATATATTATCCGAGACCGGTCGTTGCGCACCCTCCATGCCTTTCATCACCGGTATTAAAATTCTGAATCGATAGGCCTGATCGATTCGATAACTTAATTGGACGGCGGTTTCGACAGTTGCGATTCTTGCGCATGTCCGAACTCACGGTGCCATACCTCGTGCTCCAACGGTGCGATCCGGCCCGCAATATGGCCAGATTCTATGTCCTCACGATCGAACCGACTCTGTTCGGTGATACGGCGTTGGTGCGCGAATGGGGGCGTCTCGGCAAACGCGGCCGCCGGCGGATGGATCTTTTTGCCGGGAAGGTCCAGGCCGTCGAAGCGCTCGAGGCTTGGCTGGTCCGCAAAAGACGCCGTGGTTATGTTCCAAAGAATCCCGCGCCTTGAATGCAACCACCCAACCTACCATCCTGATTGAACCGTCGATCTTGGAACTTCTTACAAGCGGGACAGCTATTTTGCGCATTACGGGAGCAATCCCTGCCGAAACGCGAGCGCCACAGCGTGGGGAAGGGTTGATGCAGCAAGATTTCCCCTTGCGTTGTCCAGATGGAACTTTACGCCGCGTGAAGAAACACCAAGAAGATCCGCGATGTCCTGCATCGTCTTGCCATCTGAGATCAAGGCGAGGCACTGCCGCTCGCGCTGAGTCAAGGGGCTTACCTGCTTCCCGTTTGGGGACGTGCGTTCAACTCTGGAGGCGCTCACATGCGCATGGTAGGTGAGACCCAGCCTTTCCAACATGTCCTGCGAGCTCTCGATGAAACGATCGAGTCCCAGGCTGCGCTCGTCAACCGCCAGCGTAAACGCCGCGAACTGGTTCTGACTCGAGGGAATGCGAACCGTCAGGCCAGTCCTGATCTTGAAGCTGAGCGCATCGTCAAACAGACGGCGCTCTTTCGCTGATTTTGCACTTCGCGCTTCACGTCCATCCCACAGGAACACCCGGCTCGTGTTTCGCGGTTCCTGAAGAACGGGGTCGATGTTGTGATACCCTTCCCGAAAATAGTGGCTGGTCCAGCTCTTCGGATAGGAAGAGATCAGATTGGGGCCATTGGCGCGCTGACCAAAATAAGCGAACCACCGGAATCCCAGGGCATGCGCAGCTCGTTCCGCGACACGCCGAAAATCATCTTCCGTATGGGCAGCGTGCAGACAATCGACAAATTCATCGCATGCTCTTTTGACATCTTTCATTGCGCCACTTCAGTCGCTTCTTAGTTCCCACAACGCGAACAATCTGACGATTCGCGTTTCACGTGCAGGCGTGTATTGCGACGTTGCGGCAGCTTTGCGGCAAGAACGATTCCAAACACCCCCTGTCAGAACTGACAGCGCAACGCCGTGACCGTGGCTGCTTTCTTGATCTCGAAGCTGTGATTCGTAAGTTTGAGGTTAAGAATGAAGGTCATTGTGCGTAGCCGTCCGGCACTCCTGCACGACTCCGAACTAACGCTGGGAATGCATCGCCTGCGAGGGCGCGTGTTCAAGGATCGGCTCGACTGGGACGTCTCTGTTTCCAACGGACTGGAGATCGATCAGTACGACACCTTCAAGCCGACATATCTGCTGGCACTCGAGCGGACCGAGGTCGTGGGTTGTGTTCGCCTGCTGCCGACCACTGGGCGCAACATGCTCGCCGATACGTTCCCGGTGTTGCTGGATGGCAACCCGGCGCCGAAGGCGACGACGGTTTGGGAGAGCTCGCGCTTTTGCGTTGACACAAAGACTGTTGCGGCAACAGCAGAGAATGGTCTGCGCAAAGCGACGTTCCTGCTGTTTGCAGCCATGATCGAATGGGGGCAGCAACGCGACCTTCAGGCCATCGCAACCGTCACTGATCTGCGCATGGAACGCATCCTGCGCCGGGCCGGATGGCATCTCGATCGCCTCGGCACGCCTCGTCAAATCGGGCCGACCAAAGCCGTCGCTGGATTGCTGCCCGTCACCGATAAGGCTCTCGACGCGATCCGAGCGGCCGGGCAGATCTCAGGGCACGCAATTGACGCGCCATCAAGCTTGGCGATCGCGGCCTAACATCGAACGTCCTCAGCTCCTGACAAAAAGGCTCTCGCCATGGATCCAGCAGCATTCGCGGCTCTGGTCGAACAATGCGCCCCGACGGCAATGGTCCGGCCGCTGACGGCCATCGTGCGGCAGGCGAGCTCGTTCGAGCCGCTGCTCATCACGAGCGAAGGGCGCAAACCAATTCCGATTCAAGCCACCGATCGTGACGAAGCCATCCAGCTCGCGACCGAGGCCATCGCCGCCGGCCAGCAGGTCCGAACCGGGCTCGCTCAACTTGATGCTGAGGAAACAAAGAAGGCCGGGCTGACGGCTACCACGACCTTCGATGCGTGCCAGCACATTGCTGGCCTTGGCAGATTGTTCGACGCGCGACTGCAAGCGGCGGGCATAAAAAGCGCAAACCGCGACGAGGCGATAGCGCACGTTGTCGCAAGTTTCTCGGCCAAGGCTCCCAGCCAAGCGCCCGAGCCTCGCACCCAACCGATGCCATCTGCCGATGGTGATCGCCCCACCGGCGATACGACAATCAATCGACCCGCAGCCTCTACCAGCGAGCGCCCACGTTGGGACGTCTATCGCTCCGGACTAGGCACGTCAGCCTTTGTTTACGAACGATGAGAACGCCGTCTTTTCCTCTCAACACCACAGGCGGTCCGGACCGGGGCCGGCTGCATTGCCAATCGGAGCGCTGCCATGACTTCTCCTCTTAAACACTCCGCTGCCCTGCTTTGCATGGGGGCCGTTCTCAGCATCGCGTTGGTTGAGCCGGCGCTGGCGCAGACCGCGAACATCGAAGGCGTGCTGCAGAACATCGTCAACATGCTGACCGGCAACGTCGCTCGGCTGCTGGCGACGCTGGCGGTCATCATCGTCGGTATCGCCTGGATGTTCGGCTATCTCGATCTGCGCAAGGCCGCCTATGTCGTGCTGGGCGTCGCCATCACGTTCGGCGCCTCCGAGGTGGTCTCGACCTTGACTGGGGGTCATTGATGGTCGAGGCCGCGCGTCTCACGGAGGACACCTTGTTCCTCGCCTGTACGCGTCCCGCCATGGTTGCCGGCGTCACGATGGAGGCCATGGCTCTCAACGTGATGTTCTCCTGCATCCTCTTCCTAGTGGCCGGGAGCATCGTCTACGGCTTCGTTGCGATTCCGATCCATGGTCTCTGTCGCATCATCTGCCGACACGACCCTAACATGTTCCGGATTCTAATCGCCTGGATCGAAACCCGTGGGCGCGCGCGCAACGCCGCCTTCTGGGGCGGCTCGTCCTGCACGCCACTCAAGCTCGTTCGGCGATATCGAACAAGGGACGTCGGTTATGCGCAATAGGGCGCTTAAAACCCGGGAGATCGAGCCCAACGTCTACCTGCCGTTCGGCCGGCATGTCACCGACACAGCGATCGGTCTTACAACCCGAGCCCTGCTGACTGTGATCCGGATTGACGGCACCTCGTTCGAGACTGCCGAGACGTCGGATCTGAACGATCTGCATGCTAAGCTGAATCTGACCCTGCGCAACGTTGCAGATCCGCAACTCGCCCTCTGGAGCCACCTGGTGCGCCGCCGGACATCGGTCTATCCCGACGGCGCCTTCCGGTCGACCTTTGCGACGGCACTTGACGCACAATATCGCCAACGACTTTGCAAGGAAGCGCTATTTCGCAACGATCTGTATCTGACCCTGGTTTGTCACCCCGGCCGCACGGCGACGGATACGGCGGCCGCGTTCTTTCGGCGGGTTGGCCGAAGCGTAGGGAACTCCGCCGAGGTCGACAGCGCGGCCCTGAAGCGGCTTGACGATGCTACGCGAGATATCGTTGCGGCACTCGATCGTTACGGAGCCCGCGCGGTCGGCTTGTTTGAGCGCGACGGCATCACCTTCTCAGAACCGATGGAGCTGCTCCACGCGCTCGCCTCCGGGGAATGGATGTCGATGCCATTGCCGCAAGGGCCGATCGGTCCTGCGCTCTATTCGAATCGCGTCATCTTCGGCCGCGAAGCCCTCGAGATCCGCGGGGCCGGTGGATCGCGATTCGCTGGCATGTTCGGCCTCAAGGAGTATCCGGCATCCACCCGGCCCGGCCTATTGAACGCGCTGCTGTCGGCGCCGTTTGAGCTCATCGTCACGCAATCATTCGCGTTTTTGGCGAAGGCGGACGCCAAGACGGTGCTGACGCGCAAGCAGAACCAGCTGGTCTCGGCCCAGGATCCGGCCGCCTCACAGATCGACGAGCTCTCTGACGCGCTCGACGATCTCGAATCCAACCGGTTCGTGCTTGGAGACCATCACCTCTCGCTCTTGGTCTACGCAGATACGCCGTTGCAGCTGCAGGATCATATGAGCGTGGCACGTCGCGCACTGGCCGATGCGGGTGCTGTGATCGCACGAGAAGATCTTGGACTTGAAGCCGCCTATTGGGCGCAGCTTCCTGGCCTATTCAAATACCGGGCACGCACTGGCGCGATCAACTCGCGGAATTTCGCGGCGTTCTCGCCGTTCCACACCTATCCGACCGGGCAGCCAGCGGGGAACCATTGGGGACCGGCGGTAGCGATGCTCAAGACCGCATCCGGCTCACCCTTTTACTTCTCCTTTCATTACGGCGACCTCGGCAACACCTTCATCTGCGGTCCCTCAGGATCCGGCAAAACCGTCGTGCAGAATTTTCTGCTGTCTCAGGCGGAGCGGTTAGGTGCGTCCTACGTTTTCTTCGACAAGGACCGTGGCGCCGAGATTTTCGTGCGCGCCGCCGGTGGCACCTATCTGACACTCCACAATGGTACCCCGACCGGTTGCGCGCCACTCAAGGCGCTGGAGCTGACGCCAGCGAATCTTTCCTTCCTGGGCGAACTGATCCGAAAACTCGTCACCCCGGACGATCGCCCGCTGACGGTGATCGAGGAGGAAAGGATCGATTCCGGACTGCGCGCGCTCGGTCAATTGCGCCAGTCGGAGCGATCGTTCGGGACACTGCGGGCTTTTCTCGGACAGCAGGACCGCGAGGGCATTGGTGCGCGGCTCGAGCGATGGTGCCGCGGCGCTCCCTTCGGCTGGGTGCTCGATGGCGATCACGACGCCATCGGCCTCGACGCCCGGTTCATTGGTTTCGACATGACCGATCTCCTGGATCATCCCACGGTGCGCACGCCGCTGATGATGTATCTGTTCCATCGCGTGGAGCGGCTGATCGACGGCCGGCGCCTGATCATCGACATCGACGAGTTCTGGAAGGCCCTTGGAGACGAGGCATTTCGTGATCTCGCCAACAACAAGCTGAAAACCATCCGCAAGCAGAACGGCGTCATGGTGTTCGGCACGCAGTCGCCACGCGACGCGCTCGCCTCGCCGATCGCGCATACCATTGTCGAACAATGCCCGACCCAGATCTTCCTGCCGAATGCGCGGGGAACACGCGCGGACTATGTCGACGGCTTCCATCTGACCGACACGGAATTCCGCCTGATCAAGGAGGAGCTCGCACCCGAAAGCCGGCGCTTTCTGGTCAAACAGGGGCACAACTCAGTGGTGGCGGAACTCGACCTCGGCGGCTTCGACGACGCGCTTGCCGTCTTGTCGGGGCGTACCGAAACGGTCGAGCTGCTTGATCGCATTCGCAAGCAGGTCGGCGACGACCCCGCGCGATGGCTGCCGGTATTTCACGGTGAGCGAAGGAAAACGCAATGATGGTCCAACGTAGGCCGACGGCTCTCGCCTGCCTGTCCGTTGTCACCCTGCTGACGGCCTCACCGGCCGGGGCGGAGATCGTGTTCGACCCAAGCGTCTATGCCCGGCAGTTTGAGCAACTGACGGAGCTGAAAAAGCAGGTCGATACCCTGACATCACAGCTCAAGGTCGCACAGGATCAATTGAGCCAAGCCAAGCAGCTTTATGACAGCTTCAACAAGCGAACCAACGCCAACGACATCGGCGCGCTCTTGAACACACCACAGTTTCGGAAGGTTCTGCCCCAGCAGTTCTCGGACATCGAACGGCTCGTCACGGGGCAGGGCGGCGGAAATTTTGCCGACGCCATCGACCACTATCTTTCGCAGAACCGCGCGTATGCCGGCAACAGCGGAAACTCGTACTACCAAAGCGAGCTCGACCGGATCGCCCGGCAGGCGGGCGCGAAGCACTCCATGGGCCAGGCGGTGTACGACACGGCCTCGCAGCGCATCGATGCGCTTGAGGAACTCAGGGCTCGCATCAGCTCGGCGAGCGACGCCAAGGAGATCCTCGATTTATCCGCGCGGCTGCAGGCCGAACAGGCGCTGCTGCAGAACGACGTGCTCCGAATGCAGGGTCTGGCGATGATCCAACAGGCCCGCATGGACATGGATGCTCAACGAGAGCGGGAGAGACGGCGACAACTGGTCGATGAAATGAGGGCGGCCCTGCAATGAAGACGAGCCTTGCCATTGTTCTCCTCACCGTCGCCGCGACCCTTGCGGGCTGCAACGACGTCAACAAAGGTCAAGAAGCAAAAACTGTCGGCTGGTTCTTGGATCATCGGGATGAGCTTGCGATAGCTCTCAAGGCGTGCCGCGATAATCCGGGCGAGCGCAGGAACACTCCCGACTGCATCAACGCCAATGAAGCCCGCAAGAAGGCCTTCGTCAAAGAGATGAAGGACGCCCTGAAGTAAGGACCGCCACGATGGCTGTAAACGTCTTCGACAGTTTCCTGAAGGAGTTTGAGCAACCGATCACGGCATTCGTGTCGACCTCGGTCTCGAACCTCGCCACCTACATCGACGGACCACTTCGCACCGCCGTAATGCTCTATGTTGTTCTCTATGGTTTTGCCGTGATGCGCGGCGCGATCTCCGAACCAATTATGGAATTCGCCTGGCGGGCGATGCGGATCGTGGTCGTCGTGCTGCTGGCAACGAATTCGAGCGCTTTTCAGCAATACGTCACCACCCTGTTCTTCGATTCCTTGCCAAAGGAGATCGGCAATGCGCTGGCGGGCTCCGGGCTGAATACCAGTTCCGGGGCTCCCTTCGATCAACTTCTCTCCAAAGGGATCGACGTCGCTAATAAGATCTACGATCAAGCAGGAATAACCGACGTGGCGCCGGCACTGATTGCGGGCATTCTTCTCGTTTTTGTAGCAGTCGGTTCTTTCTTGCAGTTTGCTATCCTGCTCTACGCCAAAGTAGGTCTTGGCGTCGTCATCGCGCTCGGCCCGCTCTTCATCGCACTGGGCCTATTTGAGGCAACCCGCCCGTTTACAGAAGCCTGGCTTCGGCAGCTCGCGAACTTCGTGATCCTGCTGGTCCTGGTGGTCGCTCTGGTCGGCTTGATGCTGACTACTGTCAGCGGCTTCATCGACAGGTTCGCGGCCAACGCCGGGACGGCGGGTGAGATGGTGGTGGCCGCGGTCGCCATCAGCGCAGTGCTGGGTCTGTCAGGATACATCTCACTTCAATTGCCGACCATCGCGGGCGGTCTTGCCGGGGGAGGGGCGTCTCTGGCAAGCCGACTGGTCACGAGCCCAATGATCGCCAATGCCACGGCCGCCGCCGGAGGTGCCTATGCCGGCGCCCGGTGGTCGGCCGGCCGCGGCCTCGCTGCACTCAGAGCCAGCCGTCAAGGCGGCAGCATGCGGCGCGCTCAATCGCGCGGCGCGACGGCGGCCTAAGCAAAAAAGGTCGCCAGAAGAGGCGACAGATAAAACAGGGGCATCAGAACGATGTGGCGTCGACTATTCATCATTTGCGTCATTGCATGGCAGCTTGGGGGCTGCGCGAACTGGTCAAAGGGGCCGCCCTCTTGTGATGGCCTGGCTCGGCGGCCGCTCAATCGCTCGCTGTGGGATTGGGAGGCCGGCGCACCACCGGCGACGCCGGAACCGCAAGCTTCGCCGTCCGCACCTATCATCCGGAAGGGCGAAGGCAGTCCGTCAGCACCTTCGACCCATCTCGCCGCGTCCAGCCATTCAGCCGATATTGCGGCCTCTTACCGCGCCTGTGGCAAGGAGGCGTGAGATGGTCGGGCATGATGACCTGAAAAGCTATTTCGACAATGCGCGGCGATGGGAACAGGACCTGTTACTCTCGGCCCATCGCTCGCGGCGAACAGCGTGGGTGGTTGCCGCTGGCGCCTGCGCCTTGGCGGTGGCCTCAGTGGGTGCGGTCGCAGCGCTAGCGCCGCTGAAAACGGTCGAGCCGTTCGTCATCCGGGTCGACAATGCGACCGGCATTGTCGACACCGTCTCCGCCCTTAACTCGAACCCGGCGCGCTACGACGAGGCCGTCACCAAATATTTCCTTGGGCGCTACGTTCGCGCTCGGGAAGGCTACAGCTATCCGGAGGCGGAAGCCAATTTTAGGACGATTTCGTTGCTTTCGGGGCAGGGCGAACAAGCCCGCTTCGCAGCCTGGTACCGCGGCTCCAATCCCGAAAGTCCGCAGGTCGTTCAGGGCCGCTTTGGCGTTGCCACGGTCCGGATCAAAGCGATCTCTCTCCTAGCCGACAATGTGGCGTCTGTTCGGTTCATGAAAGAGACCCGCAAGGGCGAGGAAACCCACATTACTCACTGGGTCTCGACCCTGACCTTCTCTTACGCCAACGCACCGATGTCGTCCGCCGACCGTCTGATCAATCCGCTCGGCTTTCTGGTTTCGGAGTATCGCGCCGATCCGGAGGTCGTGCCATGAAACGTTTCGCGATTTTGATGACTTTAGCTCTCGGACTTGCCGGACCCGTGCTGGCCCTGCAACAGCCGACGCCGGGCCAACACGATGCGCGCGTACGCACCGTGACCTATGATCCAGCCAATGTGGTCCGCCTCAACGGCGTCATTCGCGCCTCTACCCAGGTGGTCTTTGCCGATGACGAGGAGATTGCGCATGTTGCCATCGGCGACGCCATCGCATGGGAGGTCGCGCCCGCGGGTTCGATTCTCTTCCTCAAGCCGCGCGAAAAACATCCATCGACCAATCTGCAGGTCGTCACCACCCGGGCCGACGGGCGAAAGCGTTCCTATCAGTTCGAGTTGTCGATCGCCGAGACGACGCTCGCGGACAGCTACTTCGTCGTCCGCTTTGCCTATCCCGGCGACGAGATCGAGCGCCGGCGCGTCGAAGCGGCTGCCCGGGGCGCCGAGCGGGAAGGCGCACTGATCGATCAGACGTTTGACCTGCATCATGCCTATGGTGCGCGCAATTGGCGATTTTCGGCCCAGGGCTCGATCGACCTCGAACCCGAAGCCGTCTTCGACGACGGCAAAGAGACGACCTTCCGCTTCGCTGGCAATCGCGAGATCCCGGCGATCTACCTGATTAACTCGGACGGCTCTGAAAGTCTGGTGCCTAAGGATGTTCGCGGCGAGCTCGTGGTGGTCCACGCCACGGCTCGCGAGTTTCGGCTGCGCAAGGGCGAGACCGTGCTCTGCATCTTCAACGAAGCCTTCGATGCTGTCGGCGTCAATCCCGGCACCAACACCACGAGCCCCTCAGTCGAGCGGCGGGCGAAGAGGTCATCTCCAACCCTTAAGGCGCGATGAGGCGGGTGCAACATGACCGAGCTTGAACATGAGACGCTTGCCGGCGAACGCGGAATTACTCCGGTGGGAGGAGGGGACAATGGTCGAACGGCGATGCTCAAGCGCGGCTTCGGCGCGCTCGCGCTCACCGCATTCGCCTTCCTGATTATCTGGGGAACCTGGAAAAGCGATAAGCCGGTCAGCGAGTCCGCCCGCAAGCTCATGATCCGCCAGGCGGCGGCGTTCGAGCCGGCCGCGGAAGCGCCTGCCGCGCCCATCACCACGGCATCCATTCCGGTCGCACCTATCTCAGCCACGCCGGCGGCCCCGGCGCCGGCTCCCGACCAGATGCTCGAAAGCGCGCGGCGCGCGCCGGTGCTGGCCTACAATCGGCCGGTCGCATCGGGACGTTCGGCCCGTGACGTCCCGAGTGCAGGTGTCCCCGTTGATCCCTATGATTTTGGACGGGCCGAGCCACGCAATGAGCTTGCAGACAAGCTGAAACCTACTCCGATCGAAGGCGTCCGTGCAGCGCGGCTTCCCAATCGCAATCTTCTGGTCACCCAGGGCACGTCGATCCCTTGCGTGCTGGAGACCGCGATGTCGTCGGATGTGGCCGGCTTCGTCTCCTGTGTCGTGCTGCGCGACGTGATGTCCGATTCGGGCAACGTTGTGCTCATGGAAAAGGGCACACAAGTGGTCGGCGAATATCGGGGCAATGTCCGGCGCGGCTCCAAGCGGATGTTCGTGCTATGGGCTCGCGCCAAGACGCCGACGGGTGTCATCGTGGCGCTGGCCTCACCCGCCACAGATGCGCTCGGCCGCGCGGGGTTCGACGGCGACATCGACACGCACTTCTGGGAGCGCTTCGGCTCGGCGCTGTTGTTGTCAATCGTCGGCGATGCCTCTTCGATCGGACGCCAGCAGCTGCAAGACGGCTCGATCCAGATCAACAACACGGCTGGCGCGACCAACACGGCCGCCGGCATCGCCGTCGAGCAGTCCATCAACATCCCGCCAACGCTGAGTAAGAATCAGGGCGAGCTGGTCAATATCTTTGTCGCGCGCGACCTCGATTTCTCGTCGGTCTACCAACTCAAGCGGATCGAAAGCCGCACCCAGATTCTCGACCGCACCCTCCCCGGAGGCATCGTCGGGCCGGCTACGGTGACAAAATGAGTCAGGTCGCATCCATCGGACATGATGGCGGGCGTCTGGTGCTGGCGCGCTATCTCGAGCCGCTGGCTCCTTACCTCACGGACGACACCCTGACCGAAATTGTCGTCAACCGTCCCGGCGAGATCTTCGTGGAAGGGCCTGACGGTTGGACCCGGCATCAATCGGAAGCCCTTACGCAAACTTACCTCTCTCATCTTGCAACCGCAGCCGCAAGTCACACCCGCCAGGACATCGGGCCGGAATATCCGGTGCTCTCGACCAGCCTAATCGGCGAGGAGCGCTGTCAGATCGTTGTGCCACCCGCCGTCCCTGGTGGCATGATCAGCCTCACGATCCGCAAACCGTCAACGCTGACGATGAACCTGGACGCTCTGGAGCGGGTAAGACTGTTCGATGAGGTCCGCTCCGCCAGTGACGAGCTGGACGCTGACGAGCATCGACTGCTCGCCCTGAAAGAGGCCGGCCAATGGCGGGAGTTCCTTGAGCTTGCGGTTCGCACCCGCCGCAATATCCTGATCTCGGGGGCGACGGGTTCCGGCAAGACCACTCTGTCCAAGGCACTGATTGCCGCGATCCCGGCGCATGAGCGGCTGATCACCATCGAAGACACCGCCGAGTTGGTTATCCCGCATCAGAATTGCGTCCGGCTGCTCTATGCTAAGGATGGGCAGGGAGTAGCCAAGATCGGCCCGCGCGAACTGCTGGAATCGTCCTTGCGGATGCGGCCCGACCGCATCTTGCTGCAAGAGCTGCGCGACGGCACCGCCTTCTTCTATCTCAGGAACGTGAATTCGGGGCACCCGGGATCGATCACGACCGTTCACGCGGACAGCGCCCGCCTTGCCTTCGAACAGATGACACTGCTGGTCAAAGAGAGCGCGGAGGGACGGGACCTCCACCGCGACGATATCCGCTCCCTCTTGCTGCACCTGGTCGATGTCGTCGTCCAGATGCAGAAGCGGAACGGACGTTATCGTATATCGGAAATCTACTATGACCCCGTTCGCAAACGCGACCACGCCCGTTAAGGCGGCCCAGGGCACGGCGCTCGCGCTCGGGGCCGCCGCAGTCTTTCTGTTGGTCGCCTCGAACGTTCTGCTGCTTGGGCTTAGACTTCACGATGGCGGCTTTCACTGGTCGGAGATCGCCACAGGCTGGCCCCGTTACGGGGAGGACCCGCGCTTCGACCGTTGGCTGACGCTGTCGACCCTCGCCGGCCTGATCGTGGTCTTTGGCCTGCTCGGCGCCGTCCTCCGGCACCGGCCGCCTCCACTTCACGGCAAGGCCCGTTTCGCCTCCGAGCGCGAGATCGGGGCCGCCGGCCTGCGATCCAAAGAAGGCCTACTGCTCGGCCGAAAAGATGGAAAAATGCTTTGTTTCGGCGGATCGGAACACGTCCTCCTTTATGCCCCGACGCGCGCCGGGAAGGGTGTCGGCTATGTTATTCCAAACCTGCTCAATTGGCCGGATTCGGTTGTTGCCCTCGACGTCAAGAAAGAGAACTGGGATCGTTCGGCAGGCTTTCGCGCCGCCCACGGGCAGGAAGTCCATCTGTTCGACCCACTCGACGAGACCGGTCGCACCGCACGTTACAATCCCCTGGGCTATGTGCGCAGCGACCCCGCCGATCTCTACGACGATCTGCAGCGCATTGCAGTGATGCTGTTTCCAGCTGAAAGCCGCGGTGATCCCTTCTGGTTCGAGGCAGCTCGTTCATCCTTTGTGGCGATCGGCGGCTACGTCGCGGAAACGCCGGGCTTACCATTGACGATCGGCGAGATCCTGCGCCAGCTCTCGGCAACCCAGAATCTCAAAGCCCACTTCGACAAGATCATCGCCGACCGCAAGGCCGGTCCTTCCCCGCTGTCCCGGCACTGCATCACGGCGCTGAACGACTTCCTCGCAGCCTCCGAGAACACGTTGAACTCGGTCCGCAAGACCGTAACGGCACGGCTCGGCCTCTGGCTCAATCCTCGCATCGATGCCGCAACCTCGAGCAATGATTTCGATCTGCGGCAGCTGAGGCAGCAGCCCATGTCGATCTATCTCGGGGTCACGCCTGATAATCTTGACCGCATGGCGCCGCTATTGAACCTGTTTTTCCAGCAGGTGGTCGATCTCAACACCCGGGAGTTACCCGAACAAAACCCCAAACTGGCTCGCAAACTCCTGCTCTTGCTCGACGAATTTCCGGCGTTGGGCAATGTGAATGTATTGGCAAAATCGGTTGCCTTCGTCGCCGGGTACGGCATCCGTCTTCTCACGGTGGTCCAGAGCCCGGCGCAGCTCCGCGCGATCTACGGGGTCGATGCTGCGCGCAACTTCATGACCAACCACGCCGTGGAGGTCGTGTTTGCCCCGAAGGAGCAGGACGTAGCGAATGAGCTCTCGGAGCGCATCGGCTACGAGACTGTGAACGCCCGCAGCCGCAGCGGACCAAAAGGGCTGGCGATGCGCGCGATCAGCGAGACCGTTTCCGAGCATCGTCGCGCCCTGATGCTGCCGCAAGAGCTCAAGCTTCTTCCGAAATCCAAGGCCTTCATTCTCGGCACCGGCATTCCGCCAATCATCGCCGACAAGATCATCTATTACGAAGACAAGTCTTTTCTGGAGCGATTGCTGCCGGCGCCCGTCCCAGAACTGCCCAAGGGGCGTTCAAATGCGCTGCTGGACGCTGAACTCAAGGAGCTGCGCTCTGAGATTGCCGAGCTACGAGCAGTATTCCGAAAACGGCCAATGACCGACGAGGAGGTGGCTGATCCCTCCACGATTCCTGCCGAGGCTAGTTTCGATTTCGGGGACGTGGATGTCGATCTCGAAGGCCTATCCGAAGACGACCTCAAAGCCTGGACCCTGAAATACATCGACGCTCAGGTCATTCCGCCGGCGCGGCGGACAGGCCGCAAGCAGACGAGTGAGCAGCATGAACGACAGGCATGACGCGAGCGAGGAATTCAGCCTGGAGCGGCAACGTCGCGCGGGGCGCGTTTCCGCCCGAGAAAAGGGGGAAGACGAGATAGCAACAGCCCCCAAGAAGCCTTCATCCCCGGAGGTAACAGATAGTGCATTTCCGGACCGTATCCGGCGGAAATATTACGTAGTGGCCAGTGAATCCGAAAAGGATGGTTCTGATGCGCGGCTCTATGCCGATGAGCGGAAAGAGTACCTCGCGTTCAAGGCCACTGATGATCGCTTGGTTACCCGCATAGCAGCCGCGGAAGTGATCCGGGACATGGTCAGCGTGGCACAGCATCGCCAGTGGGAGGCAGTTCACGTCCGTGGCTCAGTAGAGTTCCGGCGGGAGGCGTGGCTCGAGGCTAGCGCGCGCGGAATAGAGGTGCAGGGCTATCAGCCAAACGAGCTTGATCGTCAGGCGCTTGCTGACCGACGAACGGCATGGGATCGAGCCCACGCCCGGACCAACGACGTAAAGACTCGCTCGGACTCCGGCAAGTCATCTCTAGGGGATAGGCTCGATTACGACAAGGGCGTTTCCGGGCGTCTGATGGAGGTCGGTTTTGGCCCGTATCGCAACCGCGCCGACGCGGAGCCGTCCACCTATGTAGCCATCGAACTGGATGATGGTCGGCGACATCAGGTGTGGGGCGTCGGCGTTGTAACTGATGTCGCAGACAGTGGCGCCAGGCCTGGCGACCGCATCTCTCTGCGAAGGGATGGCGTCGCACCCATCATCAGGTCGATCAAGTCCATAGACGCCGCCACAGGAGCCGCTGGCATTGAACGGCGCCAGATGTGGCGCAACATGTGGAAGGTGACGGTGGAGGAACGCCGTGCAGACCGAACGGCGGCCGCGCATGATTCTGACCTGCTCGCGGCCCAATCCCAGATTGTCGTCATCAACAAGCTTGTCGAACGCGCTCTGCCGAACGACGAGAATGCTCGCCAGAGCATTATGGCCTTCGCCAAGGAGCGCATCGCTCAGCACCTCGAGAAGGGGCATTCGTTTGCGCGGGCGACAGTCATGGAGCCTGTTCGAGAGCGTCATCAAGCAGGCCGCGGCGGGGAAATGGTCGCTGAAAGTCAGAGTGGCGAACGCATGAGAATGCAAGAGCGTGAGCGTTGAATGCGCGGGCTCACACATTCGATCATCTTCTACTCGGCATCAAGTCATAGCGCCGCGAGCGGTCAATCCGTCATTTAGGCAGAATCATCGGCTCGCGCTTTCTCAGCAACTATAGGCCCGCAGAGCTCATACGGCCGTCGCGACGAATCGCTCGAAGCACTGGAATCAAACTCCTAAGGTGGGGGTTCGAGCCCCCCGCTACGCCGCGCCACGATTTCCCCCGCCAAACTACGACTTTCTACGATTTCGTACTCCTGATGGTTAGGCGGTTTACGCCCGCGGGCGCAAACTGAGCTAGTTGCCGAGCGGTGATCAGGCAATCACGTTGAACGCCCTGATCGTCGCTATCCTCGTCCTGTGCATCGCAGGGTGGGGAGCTATACACGCTTTCTATGTCACCAAGAACTCAGCAGTGAGGATAGACTCCCGCCGCGTCCGCGCTACGCTACGGAACGACACCAGCTCGGGAGCCGTACGCATGTCCATTTCCGCATGGATTATTCTCGCCGTCGTCGTGGTCATCGTGCTGTTCGGGTTTGTGAGCTACAATCGGCTCGTTGCGATGCGACAGCAGTGCAATCAGGCTTTCGCCGACATCGATGTGCAGCTCAGGCAACGCCACGACCTTATCCCGAATCTCGTTGAGACCGTGAAGGGCTATGCCAGCCATGAGCGTGACACGCTCGACGCGGTGGTGCAGGCGAGGAACGCCGCGGTGGCGGCACAGGACTCAGCGACAGGGGCAGAGGCCGAATCCATGTTGGGCGGTGCGTTGCGCCAATTGTTCGCGTTGGCGGAGGCTTATCCGAGCCTCAAGGCGAACAGCAATTTCCAGCAACTCCAGAGCGACCTGACCAAAATAGAAAACAGGCTTGCCGCAGCGCGCCGCTCATTCAATGCCATGGTGCAGAGATATAACAGTATGATCCAGCAATTTCCGGTCGTGCTGTTCGCGCGCGCTCTCGGCTTTGCACCGCACGAGTTCTTTGGCCTTGGCGATCAACGCCGAGCGGTCGACGAGGCGGCACAAGTGAAGCCTTGACTGACAAGCAGACAACCCCATCTGGTCAACTCGCGGTGACGAACTCGCGGACTAATCCTTTACAGCCTCGATGCTTCTCACGATGTCGGGGTAAATGTTTTCAACGCGACGCAGTCGGAAGCCTGCCCTTTGCACATTCGCGACGGTATCCCGATTGAGCTCCGGCCCGAACCGTCGCGTCAGTTGCGACATGAGGTCCATCATGATGCCGAGCGGGCCAATGGCCGTGCTGCGGACGTGTTCGAGCATCAAAATTCGCCCGCCCGATTTCAGAACGCGGTAAAGCTCCCGCAAACCCGTGATCGGCTGAGGTACTGAACAGAACGTAAAAACTGTGGCGACGGTGTCGAAAGTCGAGTCCGGATAATCGAGGCTGTGAACGTCAGCTTCACGAAGCTCGATTGTCCCGTTGTAGGTCGCAGCTTTGATTTTGGCCCGCGCTAGCATCTTGGGGCTGATGTCGATCGAGACGATGTGCATGCCAGGCGGAAAGAACTTGAAATCGTTGCCGGTTCCGGCCGCGACATGCAGCGTCTTGCCCTGCGCCTTGGCAAGCAGCCTTTGCTTTTCCAACCCGAGACGCTTGTTGTCGACCGCGCCAAAGAAGTCGTAGGTCCGGCTGGCGCGATCCCATTTCTCCTGCGTTTGAACATCCATGGCAGGTTCCGTCAGTCCCTGGCCTCCATCACTGTTCCTCGCAACGCATAACTATAGAGCTTTATGGCGGCGGTCACTACAATTCCAAAAAATGCTCCGACGACGATTGCGGCGCTTGTCGTGCGCGAGCCAGCGGCCATCGAGTCGCGCATTGCGAATAACATGCCACCATACATCACATCCCTGTCAGTGATCCCGGCACCATAGTCTCAACAATACCAAGCATCGGCGCGAGCAAGTAGCTCAGGAGCAGCGAGACGATCGTGCCAAGGCCCATCCCGAGCAGCATTGCGACCACCATGTCCGTTCCAGGCCAGATCACAAGGCGAACGAGCAGCGCGGTTGCCATGCCGATCACCGCGCCCGCCACATAGTCACCTATTTGGAACAGCATTGTTCTCTCCTTAAGGACAGAGCACAAAGCATGTCCACTCTGCACGCGAACCATGTGCGTGCGTCGCTGACGGACGTCATCATCGCGCAGATCGACCGCCTAATCGGGAGGGAAGATAGTCGAACAAAGCGACCATCCCAAGTATAGTTATAGTGGTGTGAGACTGGCTGTCGTCGCCGCCACGGCTCGCGCCTGGTGCCGTTGGCGGCGAGCGCGTTACCGCTTGAGAAAGCGGGCGGACTAGCCTCAAAAGAAGTTGACCTAGAGCGGAATTAGAACGCCTCAAATTGCGCCGACCCGAAACAGGCGGTAGACCATCGTCGGATCCAACCTTCAACTTGGCATTCCGTGAGTCTGCTATCTTTACTGTCGCGTCTCGCAGTGATTGCCATGCTGGTCGCTCTGGTGTTCTGCGGCGCAGCGAGGGCCACGACGAGCGATGTCGAAACCACGTGGCGACTGTTGGATTACATCGCGGTGGATTACGCCGGCGCCGTGTCGCATGGGTCGGTCTCAAGTCCTTCCGAATATGCCGAGCAGAACGAGTTCGCGGCGACGATTGCCGCAAAGGTCCGTGCGCTCCCGCCGAAGCCGGAACGGCAAGCGCTTGCGACGGAGGCCGCCCGCCTGCAGCGCGCCATCGCAGACAAGGCTGATGCCGAGCAAGTCGCAGGTATAGCGCGCGGCCTGGCGGCGGCGTTGCTGGCGGCCTACCCAGTGCCGCTGGCGCCGAACAAGGTTCCGGACTTCACACGCGGTGCGACGTTATTCGGCCAGAACTGCGCCGCCTGCCATGGCGAGGCCGGGGACGGCCATGGACCAGATGCCGTCAAGCTTGATACGCCGCCCATCGCGTTCACGGACGCCGAGCGCGCTCGCCAGCGCAGCGTGTTCGCGCTCTACCAGGTGATTACCCAAGGTCTCGACGGAGCCGCGATGCCGAGCTTCGAGGGTCTTCCGACCGATGATCGTTGGGCTTTGGCGTTCTACGCCGGTCATTTCGCCTTCCCCGATCCCGCTGTGGCCGAAGGCGAGCGGCTGTGGAAGCAGGACGCCTCGCTTCGCCGGCTCGTTCCCGATCTGAAGACGCTTGTCGGCACGACGCCCGCAGCGCTCGCGAGCAAGATCGGACAGGACAAGGCCGACGCTCTCATGGTTTATTTGCGTCGTCATCCCGAGGCGATCACGCAGCAGCAGGCCGGATCGCTGTCCCTGGTGCGCAGCCGCCTGACCGAGAGCCTTGCCGCCTATCGTGCGGGAGACCGCCAGCATGCGGGCGAACTGGCCTTGTCTGCCTATCTCGATGGATTCGAGACGGTCGAACCGACGCTGGGCGCGCGTGATCGTACGCTTATGGAGCGGATCGAGGGCGCGATGGGCGACTACCGCGCCGCTATCCAGAGCGGAGAAAATGCCGATGCGCTCGCCGATCGCGTGCAGGTCCTCGACGAACTTTTTGACGATGCGGAGGCATCGCTTTCCCCGGACGCCGCGAGCGGCCTGTCAACGTTTCTCGGGGCGGCGACGATCCTGCTGCGCGAGGGACTGGAAGCGCTGCTGATCGTGGTTGCGATGATCGCCTTCCTCCGCAAGGCCGAACGGACGGAGGTCATGCCCTACGTCCATGCGGGTTGGGTGGGTGCGCTCGTCGCCGGCTTCGTGACCTGGGTCGTCGCGACCTGGGTGATCGGGATCAGCGGCGCGAGCCGGGAGCTGACGGAGGGGTTCGGGTCGGTCTTCGCCGCTGTCGTCCTGCTCTCGGTTGGCATCTGGATGCACGGCAAGGCACAAGCCGACCAATGGCAGCGCTACATTCGCGAAAAGATGGCGAAGGCGTTGTCCGGCAGTTCGGCCTGGTTGCTGTTTGGGCTTGCTTTCATCGTCGTCTATCGAGAAGTGTTCGAGACGATCCTCTTCTACGCGGCGCTGTGGAGCCAGGGAAACGGCGCTACGGTACTCGCCGGAGCACTGAGCGCGTGCGCGGCGCTGGCGGTCATCGCGTGGGCCATGCTGCGCTATAGCCGCCGGCTGCCAGTCGGCAAGTTCTTCAGTTACAGTTCGTGGCTCATGGCGGTTCTGACGGTCGTGCTGGCCGGCAAGGGTATCGCCGCCCTGCAGGAGGCCGGCATCGTCAGCATCGCGCCGCTACGCTCGGTGCCACGCATCTCGTTGGTTGGTCTATTCCCAACCATGCAAACGATCGCGGCGCAGGTACTCATGACGGCGGCTGTAGCTATTGGCTTCGCCCTCAATCGGCGAAGGGCCGCATAGGATGGAGCCTTGGGAGTGGCAGTGGGCAGGATGACAAAGCTGCCTGAATTGTGGACCGGCCGGCCCGTTGACACGTCAGGCCGCGCGGTGCCTTCAGGCTAAAGATAACAGACAGATGCAGCACCCGCCGCTTTAAGCCATGCATATGAGGTGGCCGAGCCGGTCGAACCGTTGGAGGTTCACACCTTTGAATGCGGGGTGTGGCGCAGCGACCATAGCTCCACAGCCGCGAGGCCAGCAATGATTAGCCCAATGGCAAAGTGCACATTACTCGCGCTGACGTCCCCATGGAAGCCGAGGATCCACGGGCAGATCGCGATCCACAGGCCAATAGTCAGGATGATCCATTCTTCCTCTTCAAAGATTTCGGGCATGGGAACGGCTTCGAAGAGATCGGCGATTGAAAACATCGCTAGAATAGTTATCGCGGCACCCGCCATCCAGGACGTGTGCCAGCCGAAAGCCGAGCTGAACCCAAATAGCCACGGTGACGTGAAGAGCAAAACACCCATCGTGAGGTTGATCAAATCAACCACAGCTTCGGTAAACTAGCTCGGTTGCCGCACGCGGGCCATCTTGGCACGCCACAATCTGTTATTTGATGCCACAATACTCCTGCGACCCACTAAGTAAATACATTCTGACTGCACCGCCTCGACCTGATCTAGGTTCCAATGCTGGAACCGCCGGAGCTGAAGGGATGACGACCGCAATCGGAATTAACCCGGCAGTACCACGATCGGTCGCCGTGCCTGTTTTCCAGCAGGGAAGCAGTGATCGGCGCTCCAAGACAGACTGCGATGGTGACCGCTTAGAAGCCGGGCGTGAGCGGACTGGACTTGCCGCAAAGGACTCGTGAGGACTACGCAGGCTGCCGAAGCGAACAACCAAACCGAGACAGGAAGCAGTTTACCATCGCAGCATCTTCGGCCCGAGGACTGCGCCGGCGAGGGCGCATAGCGCCAGCGTTCCACTGTACCAAAGCGCAATGTAAGGAAACTGGTCGCCGGTGCCATGAAGCGCATACGCGGTAGCACCCATCCCCCCGGCAACCAGGCCCGCCACAGCGCCGGACCGCTTCAAATCGGTAGGAGCTCCTCTGCGCAGAGCCCAGACAAGCGCCGCGAATGGCGCCGTCGCGAGGATTGGGATGGAGAAAAGGCACTTCCGCCACTCGTGCCCCATCAGCATTGCTTCCCAATCGGCCGGGGGAACGAGAAGGAGATTGATAACTGCGAGCGTGCAGAGAGTGGCAAAAGGCAAGGTCGCGAGCGCGAGGTATTTCGATCCGTGCTCAGCACCGGGGCGGGCTAACCGCAACAGCCAAGCCAATCCGACCAGCACGACCGTTGACGCGAAGGCGAGTTTAAACAGCAAGAAAAGAACCGATCTTGTGCGATCAAGATCGGTGCGGAAGCCATACAGCAGGGCTGTCGCGATGATCGCTGCAGCAAAACCGAAGCCCACCGAAAGAGCAACGCTGCGCGTCAATTGGCGCCTGTCAACCGGCTGCAAGCGAGCACTAAGCAGTTCAATAAGCTCGGCAGTACGCATGACACGTCACCGATCTGCTTTCGTATGTGCCAGTTATTTCGTCGCAGATCGCCTCGCGGTTACACACTCACACCGTTTTGATCGCTTCCGAAGCATTGCCTACCAACGCAATATCCGAGGTCCAAGCGCGCCGCCGGCCAGGGTGCAGAGTATGATTGTTCGCCCGTACCAGAGGGCAACAAAGGGAAAACTGTCGTCGGTGCAGTGCAGCGCGTACGCGACGGCACTGATGCTACCCGCCACCAGACCGGCCAAAGCGCCGGTCCTCGTCAGATTGGTCGGCGCGGCCATTCGAACCGCCCACATTACAATCGCGAAGGGCACGACCGCGATGATCGGAATGGATACGAGGCATTCGAGCCAGCCGTTACCCATCATCATTTCGTCCCAATGGGAGGGGGGCGCCGACATCAGGGTGACGCCAGCGGAGGAGGCGCCCAACGAGGCGCTGCACTTCGTCGTAGCTCAGCGTCTCTGGCTCGCCGACCAGCAGGGTCGATTCCTTTGGCAGTTCGCCTCGCTTGGCGATCAATGCAGCAAGCGCGTCCGTGACGTCATCCAAATGGACGGAAGCTTGACCACGGCGGATGTCACCTGGAAACAGGTGGCTGAGCCATTGCCGCTCGTAGATGCGCGCAATCTGTTGCGACAGGAACGCCGAGTGGCAGCGGTCGTCGTAGACCCCAGCGAGCCGCAGCAGGACAACAGGAATGTTGCCGTGCTGCTCTCGGATGAGAGCCTCGGTTTCGACCTTCGACTGCGGATATGGCCAGCGCGGATCGATCGGGGATTCCTCGCTGATCCGCTGGCCAGGATCGGTCGGCGCGTGCACGAGCATCGTGCTCGAAAAGACGAACTGTTCGACCTGAAAATTCTTGAGCTGCTCCAGAAGTCGTTCAGTGCCCCGTACGGTGATCTGCTCATATAACGGACTGTGCTCGCCGGAGAGGTCGTAGTACGCGGCCAGATGGATCACGGAGCAGATTCGATCGCCGTAGGCGATGCGCACGCGCTCGAATGCGGCCTCAATTGCATCCTTATTCGTCAGATCGATGCAGACACACTCGGCAGCAGGCGGTGGTGTTCGACTTGCGATCTTGTCGAATCCGACGAGTCTGAAACGCCCCGCAAGCTTGTTTACGAGGGCTGACCCGATGAAGCCGCTGCTTCCCGTGATCATCACCGTGTCCAGGGGCGGCATGCCAATCTCCTTTGGAGCCGATGCGTAGTGGTGTGCTCAGCCTCCAATCCGTCGCCCTGATCAGGTGGATCAAAGCGAGCGCTCTCCGAAAACCCCGCCAAGCAGTGCCGGGGCTTGCTCGGAGCAGTCACAATCGCGTGACGGGTTGGGCGATGAACAAGCAATCTGCCGGGTCGTTCCGTTGAGCCTAGCGTTTGAGCCCGTGAGGTGAGCTCCGGCCGATATGACCATTCTGCCGGCCCTGCCAAATTGTCGTCGGGTTTGTGCGCCTCGGTCACAGAGGCGAGCGCAACGAATGGGCAAACCAATGAGCATCGCTGAAGCGGCTGCTGCTGATCGCACGCACGTCACTCTTCCGATCGAGGGAATGAGCTGTGCAACCTGCGTGGGGCGCGTCGAAAAGGCCCTTTCGGCGCTCCCGGGTGTGCAGGCCACCGTCAATATTTCGACCGAGCGTGCCGACATTGAGTTCGATCGCAGGCAATTGACGCCGGTTGCCCTTGCCCAAGCGGTCGAGCAGGCGGGCTACGAGTTCCCCGCGAGACGCGCGAACTCGCCATTTCCGGGATGACCTGCGCCACCTGCGCCGGCCGAGTCGAAGCGGCGCTAAAGCGCGTATCCGGAATCACCCGGGCCGAGGTCAACCTGGCGAGCGAGAAAGCGTCGGTCGAGGGGATCGCCGGGCTGTCGCGGCCCTCCGATCTGGTCGCCGCGGTCCGGCAGGCCGGATACGACGCCGAGCTTCTGACAGGCAACCGAGGACGCGACCGGGCGATCGTTGCCGCCCACGAGTGGCGGCTGCGGCGCGAGACGCGGCGGATCGTCGCCGCAGTTGTGTTGAGCGCGCCGTTGCTGCTGCCGATGCTCGGGATCATGCTGCCGGGCTGGCTGCAACTTCTGCTCGCAACGCCAGTTCAGTTCGTTATCGGCTGGCGCTTCTATGTGGGCGCTTGGAAGGCGTTGCGCGCCCGCACCGGCAACATGGATCTGCTGGTCTCGCTCGGCACGTCGGCCGCCTACTTCGACAGCCTTTACCTGATGCTCGCCGGGCCTGCCGGCACACACCTCTACTTCGAAGCCGCAGCGGCGGTTATCGCCCTGATCATGGTGGGACGCTGGCTGGAAGCGCGCGCCAAGCGCTCCACAACCGCCGCCATCCAGGCGCTGATGTCGCTGCGGCCCGAGCGGGCGCGCATCGAACGCGAGGGCGGCGACATCGAAATGCCGGTTGCGGACGTGGCAGTCGGCGACGTCATCATCGTGCGTCCCGGCGAACGCATCCCGGTCGATGCGGTTGTGCTGTCCGGGCGGAGCGAAGTCGACGAGAGCTTGTTGGCTGGAGAAAGCCTGCCGGTGGCGAAGCAGACTGACGACAAGATCACCGGCGGCTCGATCAACGGCAGCGGGTTGTTGCGGGCGGAGACGAAGGCCGTCGGTGAACAATCGATGCTGTCGCGTATCATCGCCCTGGTCGAGCATGCCCAGGCGAAGAAGCCGCCAATCCAACGTCTGGTCGACCGCGTCTCCGCGGTGTTCGTTCCGATCGTGCTTGCCGTCGCGCTTACGTCCTTCCTCGGCTGGTGGCTGATAGCCGGCGACGTGACCGCTGGGGTCGTCGCGGCGGTATCGGTCATGGTGATCGCCTGTCCATGCTCGCTTGGCCTTGCCACTCCGACGGCGCTGATGGTCGGCACTGGCGCAGCCGCCAGAGCTGGCATCCTGATTCGGGATGCCGAGGCGCTCGAACGAGCGTACAGGCTCGAAACCATTATTCTCGACAAGACGGGAACGGTGACCGAAGGCAGGCCTGCCGTGACCGAGATGGTCGCCTGCGACGGAGACGAGGACCAGTTGCTCGGGCTCGCCGCCGCCGCGCAGACCGGCAGCGAGCACCCGCTGGCCAAGGCGGTGCTGACGAAGGCAAAAGATCGCGAGCTGCCGAAGCTGATCGATTTCCAGAGCCACGCCGGCCTGGGGCTGACGGCCAACGTTGATGGTCGGGTGATTGTCATCGGCAATCGCCGGCTCATGGCCAATCACCATGTGAGCCTTGAGCCGCTCGCAACGCGGGCTGTCGAGCTCGAGGAGCGCGGTCGCACCGTGATGTGGGTTGCCGAGCTTGCGCCGGCAGTGCGGCTGCGCGGAATCATCGCCGTTGCCGACCCCGTGAAGCCGACCGCGCGCGAGGCGGTGCGCCATCTGCGCGAAATCGGCGTCGACACCCTGCTGCTGACCGGCGACAACGAACGGACGGCTGCGGCGGTAGCCGCTCAGCTTGGGATCGACCGCGTGCTCGCCGGCGTGCTGCCGTCAGAAAAGGCCGCCGAAGTGCAGCGCCAGCAAGCGCAAGGCAAGCGCGTCGGCATGGCCGGCGACGGCGTCAACGATGCGCCGGCGCTCGCCGCCGCCGATGTCGGGATCGCAATGGGCACCGGCGCCGATGTCGCGATGGAGACCGCGGGCATCACGCTGATGCGCGGCGATCCGCTGCTGATCGGTGATGCCATCGCGGTAAGCCGCGCCACCTATAACAAAATCCGGCAAGGCCTGTTTTGGGCGTTCATCTACAATGTCATCGGCCTGCCGCTTGCTGCCTTCGGGCTCCTGAGCCCGGTCGTTGCCGGCGCGGCGATGGCGCTCTCGTCGGTTAGCGTGGTCACAGATGCCTTGTTGCTAAGACGCTGGCGACCGGCTGCGACCGGTCGACATGCAATGCGCTCGGATCAATCGCTCGCACCAGCCCCGCAAATTGGAGGATCGTGAGATGGAGCCGATGACGATCGGGCAGGCCGCCCAGCGTTCCGGGGTGCCGCCAAAGACCATCCGCTATTATGAGAGCGTCGGCTTGGTCGGCCCGGCGGCTCGGGGAGAGAACAAGTACCGCGCATACAGCGACAAGGAAGTCGAGGTCCTGCGCTTCATCAACCGGGCGCGAGGCCTGGGTTTTTCCCTTAGCGAGATCGAGCAGCTGCTTGCTCTCTATCGCGATCGCAATCGACCGAGCCGCGAGGTAAAGCGCCTCGCGCTGCTCCACATCGACGATCTCGACCGCAAGATTGTCGAGCTCGAGACCATCAAGCAGGCGTTGCAGCACCTGGCGGAGAAATGCCGCGGCGATGACAGGCCTGACTGTCCGATTCTTGATGATCTTGGGTCAGGAACTTCGGCACCAGTCACGGCATCGGCACGAGACCGCCTTCTATCTTCGCACAGTGCAACCATCAGACGCCCAGGGAAGAGACCATAGGAGGTCGACAAGAAATGGCGGCCATGCACTGCAGGTCATTGCTTTGCAGCCGCGCTCGCAGCGATGCCATCCTCAACTGTTTGATTCGAAATCAACCTTCCCGCGCGGGAACGGCGATATGCCGCACAGGCAAAAGATTGAATGCTTGGTTGTTCTTTATGTTGCGGGCGAGGTGTTGGCGAACGACCAGCTAGGAAGCACATGACAGACCGGGATGTGCGGCGCGCCGGGAAGACGGAGTCCGGCAACTGTGAGCGACGAGGTTATGAGTCAATATCGCGACTTTGTGCAATACTGGCCGTATGCAGTGCTCATGATCTTGTTGGTGTCGTGGGCTCTCTACCATTTCGTTGCCCCGGCCGATCGACGCGAATGGGTGGGTGCAGGTCTGCTGCAGGCCTTCATTATTGCACTCTACGGCGAAATGTACGGCTTTCCTCTGACAATCTACCTGCTTACGGGTTTTTTCGGTTTGGACATTCCGCTGGCCCACGTTAGCGGGCATCTCTGGGCAACGCTACTCGGCTACGGGAGCGTTGGCGCACTGGTGGAAATGGCGCTTGGCGTCAGTGTGATGCTGGTGGGCGCGCTTTTGATTGTGAAGGGATGGGTGAAGATCTACTTCGCCGCTGGTCGCCTTGTCACCGATGGCGTTTACGGGCTGATGCGGCATCCGCAGTACACGGGCATCTTCCTGGTCATCCTTGGGCAGCTCATTCACTGGCCAACCATTGTGACGCTGCTGCTCTCGCCGGCCATCCTCGCCGTTTATGTACGTTTGGCGCACCGGGAAGAAGAACAGCTCGTTGAACGGCTCGGCAATGCATACCGGCAGTATCGCCAAAGCGTGCCAATGTTCGTACCGAGAGGTGTTGCGCTCAAGTCAATGTTCACCGCCGGCTAAGATGCCGCGCGGCGTTTGCAATGAACTGATGCGGCACGAAAGCCGACTGTTCGGTGGACAATGGCCGACATGTATGCGGAGAAAACCGAGCCAGCCGTTGCGACTTCCACGTGTCGATGGCTGCCGTTGGCACCGAGAAGCGGCCCGCACTGCTTCACCGTTGCCCAACAAGCGAGTCTGATCCCTTCCAACATCGCCGTTGATCGGCGAAATCAATTTTGGGTGGAGTGATCGCCTTTTCACATTCGTTAATTGCTTGCTCCAGGATGCCGACGACATCGGAAAAACGATGCAACCTTCTTCGAACGAATCGCCCCACATCGCGAATTCGATGTCGATCTGAAAGCCTCCTTGTCCCGTGGCGCAGAAAAGTGTCGGGAAAGGACCAATGATGAATCCGATGTGCGTATCGCGGCGACCGGCGCGCCTGAGGCCTGCGCGCAGCTGCTGAATCAGCCGTGCGACCGCTTTCGGCTGACAATTCTGATCCAATCTTCGGTACATCAACATCAGCCGCCCTCCCACCCAGCCCGACTTAACCGGAAATGCGCTGTTTTTCGACCGGTAGAGCGTTTGCGTCAGTCCACAATCCGTGGTCTCAAACAGGGCGTTTGGCCTGTTGACGTGGCGCAGCAAGGCAAAAACCTTTGCACCCCTGCCTCGCCAGAGTGGGGAGCGAAGTCCTCGAGAACGGTTGCAATCAGATCGGGTTGCAGCTTGAAATCATAATATCGGCCTGGAGCGCCATCACCGACGCCGGCATACGGATGCGTTCGTGGCGGGCGCCGCAGCAGGAGACTCGTCCGATCTTGAATGACGACCGGCATCGATTTGCTCGCAACTAACCGGTCCCAACAGCCCGGCTTTGCCTGAGCATGATGCTGGTTCCATCGCGCTCATCGTAGTGATCGACAGACGGCCGGTCGAATCTTTGCGAGGCGATTCCAGCGCTGGAACGACAAGTTGCCGCACGGGCCCAATGCTGCAACGGCATTACACTTATAAAGGCGCGTGGATGAGAGACTGACACATGAGCGCGATTTCGCCAGCCGAGCCCTCTCGACGCGATTTTCTCTACGTCGCGACAGCGGCGGCAGGAAGCGTCGGCGCGGCTGTCACGCTGGTTCCGCTGATCTCGCAAATGAACCCGGACGCCTCGACGGTCGCGGCCGGCGCACCGATCGAGGTTGACCTGTCGCCCATCGCGGAGGGCCAGATCATCAAGGTGTTCTGGCGCAGCAAGCCGATCTTCATCTTTCATCGCGGCCAGAAAGACATAGACGGGGCTCGTCGCGTCGACTGGCATAACCTGATCGATCCTGCGCCGGATACGGAGCGCGTGAAGCCGGGGCATGATGCCTAGGTCGTTGTCATCGGCATTTGCACCCATCTCGGCTGCATCCCGCTGCCCAATCAGGGCGATTACGATGGTTGGTTCTGCCCCTGCCACGGCTCGCAGTACGATGCCGCCGGGCGAGTCCGCCGTGGACCGGCGCCCAAGAATCTCTATCTGCCTCCCTACGAATTCTGTCAGATACCCAAATCCGGATTGGCTGAACCAAGGTTCCCCCTCGGATCGAGGTGCCTCAACCCGAATTGACCATCAGGCTCTGAGAGGCACGATGCGAGACTGGCAATTCGCCAAGCGAGCTGTTATCTATCTATCCATGCTCGACATGGGCCGTCGAATTGCTGCGATCCTGTTGACCTTGGCCCTCACGCTGGGACCGGGCACCGGCCGTATGTTCGCTTCGCCTGACCAGGGCAAAGCGGCGGTCGTGATGTCGAGCGATATGCATTCCTCCGGCAAATGCGGCGACTGCGAGGGCAGCAAGGCGGGGATGCCGGCTGCCACGTGTTCGATCAGTTGCAGTGGCATAGTGGCCGTTTTGCCCGGAACCGTGGCTGCTGATCGGTCGCCCGAAACGGTGCAGGGATCTATCGCCGTGTCCCATAGGGTGGGGCGGACCATTCCTCCCGATCCTTATCCTCCTAGACCTACCATCCTGAGCTGAGGCGCGTCGCCAGCGAGCGACGTAGCCCACGAGCATGCGTGCGGTGCAATGACACATCGTGTGCGTGCTCGCACCGGAGATGCATGCCGCTCCTCAAGAGCTGCACGCAGTCACGCTCCAATGCACAGGATGGCGACAGATGTCCTTCCTTCGTGACCTGAAAATTGACCGCCGGACGTTTCTTGTTGGCAGCTCGGCTCTTGCCGCCGTCGCATTTTCGGGCGGCAGCCGAGGCGCTGCCATGCCCGGTCGGGAACTCGCGCTTGCGGCCAGGCCGAAACGACTGCAGCTCGTTGGCGCTCCTTACAATGACACCGATGTTTGGTCTTACAACGCCAGCGTTCCGGGCCCCGAGATTCGCATTCGGCAGGGCGAGCGCTTGCGCGTCGTTCTCGATAATCAGCTGCCCCAGGCGACGACGATCCATTGGCATGGAGTGCGGGTCCCCAACGGCATGGATGGGGTTCCATTCTTGACCCAGAAGCCGATCGGGCCTGGTGAAACATTCGCCTACGAATTCGAATGTCCAGATGCGGGGACCTATTGGTACCACCCGCATCACCATAGCGCAGAGCAGGTCGGCCGAGGGCTTGCGGGCGTGTTGATCATTGAGGAAGCCGAACCGGTAGAGGTCGACCGTGATGTGGTCTGGGTCCTCGGTGACTGGCGACTGAACCGCGATGCGTCAATCGTCGACGACTTCGGCAACCGTATGGAAGCGACGATGGCGGGTCGGATCGGCAACACCGTCACCATCAACGGCCGCGTCCCCGAGACATTTCAGGTCCGCGCCGGCGAGCGACTGCGCCTTCGGCTCATCAATGCCTCACCCGCACGGATTTTCGGACTCGAGTTTCGGAAACATCGACCGGTGATCATTGCGCTCGACGGTCAGCCGATCGAGCCGCACGAACCTCCGAAAGGTCAGATTGTGTTGGGACCTGCCATGCGGGCGGACATTGTGCTGGAGATGAACGGCGAGCCCGACAGTAAAGCCTTCGTGCGCGATACCTTCTACGAAGGGCGCGCGTACAGGCTGGTCGACCTCGTCTACAGCGGAGAGCCGCGCCTGCGAGAGCGCCCGCTCGATCCGCCGGCTCGCATGCGCGCGAACACGATGCCGGAGCCGGACCTCGTCAATGCCGAAAGGCACAGCGCGGTCCTGCAAGGCGGGATGATGGGTGGCCGCGGCATGATGATGGGCATGAGCGGCGGCATGGGCGGGATGGGATGGTCGATCAACGGCGTCGCCGCGACCGGCCACAATCTGGCGCCGATGCTTACGCTGTCGCGCGGCCGCTCATACGTTCTCGCCGTGCGCAACGACACCGCTTGGTATCATCCCGTCCACCTCCACGGTCACTCGTTCCGCGTCATCGCCCGCAACGGCAGGCCGACGCGCTACCGCGAGTGGCTGGATACCGTCCTGATCCCGCCGCGGGAGCAAGCCGACATCGCGTTCGTTGCCGACAACCCGGGCGACTGGATGTTTCACTGCCACATCCTCGACCACCAGGAGGGGGGAATGATGGCCGTTATTCGCGTGGCCTAGGTGCGGAGAGATTCGATGAAGGCACCATATGCCCTTACCATCATCGCAGTCCTTACTTCGGCCGCGCTCGAACGCGCGCATGCAGACGGCAATCCGCAACGGGGCGCGATGATCTACGGCGCATGCGCGGCCTGCCACTCCCTCGAGCCCAATCTGCATCTGACGGGGCCAAGTCTTGCTGGCCTCTGGGGCAAGAAACCGGCTTCGGTAGCAGATTTCGCGCGATATTCGAACGCGCTCAAAACGAGGCAGGATTTCGTCTGGGAGGAAGCGTCGCTCTACGCCTGGCTTGCCGATCCGAAGGCGTTCGTTCCTGGCACGTACATGACGTTTCGTGGGATTCAGGACGATAAGCAGCGGAACGATCTGATCGCCTTCCTCAAGCTTGCGATGGCGCCGAACGGTGCGAAGTCCGTCGTTGCACAAGGACTGATTCCGGCCGAAGAGGCGCGTGGACAGGCCCCCGAACCGCTTGAGAACGCCGGTCCTGAAGCGCGGGTTACCGCGGTTCGGCATTGCCACGGCACATTCTTCGTGAGCACGGCAGACGGCAAGGAGCGTCCGTTCTGGGAGCTTAATCTGCGCCTCAAGGTCGACTCCGGACCAACCGGCCCGAAGGGAAAACCGGTGTTGCTCCCAGCCGGCATGCAAGGCGACCGAGGATCGCTGGTGTTCTCCGATCCGGCCGAGATTGGACGATCGATCGAGGAAAAGTGCTGAGGCCAAGACCGACTCGAACTCACTCAATCATGGAGACTACAGGATGAACCGCAGAACGATGATGATCATAACAGCGTTGCTGGCGCTTTCCGGTCTCGGCGCGGCAGCAGGAATTTATACGGGGCAAACAAGAACGCCCGGCGGCGCATCGACGGATCAGCAACCGGTAACTGGACCGGTGCTCGCCGCGAACAGGCCCAGCGCCACTCTCTACCGGAATCCGAACTGCGATTGCTGTCTGGAATACGCCAAGTATCTGCATAGCAACGGGTTCGACATCGCGGTGGATGCAAAGCAGGATCTTTCGGCGATCAGAAAGCAATTGCGCGTTCCGCAGCGTCTCGAAGGCTGTCACGTGATGGTCATCGACCAGTATGCGGTCGAAGGCCACGTTCCAGTGAAGACGCTCAATAAACTGCTTTCCGAGCATCCCGACATCATCGGCGTTTCGCTTCCGGGCATGCCGACGGGCACACCAGGCATGACTGGCCCGAAGAGAGGACCTTTCACCGTATACGAAATTCCCAAAGACAGCGCGCCCGCAAAGGTCTTCTCGGTTGAGTAGATCAGAATGATGCGTCGGCTGCTCTGACGATCGAGGAAGCCATGGCCATCGAAGAGATACTGACGACGACAGCCAATTCTGACCTGCGGAGCAGACCACTGCAACGATGGCGGCTGGTCTTTTGGCTTCCGCTCGGGGTGTTTTTGATTTTGGTCGTTGCGCTTGCCTGGGGCATGACCCGCAATCCAGGCACCATCCCTTCGGTGTTGATAGGAAAACCCGTCCCGCAATTCCGCTTGCCACCAGTCAAGGGGCGTACCCTCGGCCTATCGAGCGAGGATCTGCGGGGTGAGGTTTCGCTCGTCAACGTCTTTGCATCGTGGTGTGTCGCGTGCCGCGAAGAGCATCCGATCTTCATGCAAGTGAAGGCCGATGGCATCGTTCCCATCCATGGTCTCAACTGCAAGGACCAGCCGGACAACGCAGCCAGATGGCTCAATACCATGGGCGATCCTTACACGCACACCGGTGCCGATATCAGTGGGCGCGTCGCCATCGATTGGGGCGTCTACGGTGTCCCCGAAACGTTCGTCATTACCAAGGACGGCCACATTGCCTACAAGCACATCGGCGCGGTGACGCCGCACGTCTTGGAGGAGAAACTTCTCCCTCTTATCCGAAGGCTTCAACAGCAATGATCCGCACAAAGAAAACGATCTTGCAACTTGTTCGAGTCCGCCTCGCGGCAGCGTTGGTCGCTGCAGCCTGGACAACGGTAGCGATGGCACAGGACGGCAAGACGTTTGTCATGCATGCGGCCCCCAAGCCGATCGCTTCGATCCAGTTCGAGGACGCGCAAGGCAAGGTACGCAGCCTGGCTGATTTCCATGGCAAGGTTGTCCTCCTCAACGTTTGGGCGACGTGGTGCATCCCCTGCCGCAAAGAAATGCCGGCGCTCGATCGATTGCAGGCCCTGTTCGAACCCCGCGATTTCGAAGTGGTGCCGCTGTCCATAGATCGCGGCATGGACGTAGTGCGCAAGTTCTATGCCGAGGTCGGAATCCAAAAGCTCGGCCTCTATCGAGACACTTCGGGTAATGCCACACGAGAACTCGGCACGGTTGGTATTCCGACGACACTGCTGATCGACCGCGAAGGCCACGAGATCGGCCGTTTGATCGGGCCTGCCGAGTGGGATGCACCTCAGATGGTTGCATTTATCAGGTGCGTGACTTCTGGGGGCGCTGCGACGCTGTCCCAGGCGGAAGCGAAGCCAACCACCTCGACGTGCCAGACGTGAGATCGACATTTCGGAAGGTGAAACCACTAACGACAGTAAATCACATGGAGAAACGCTGATGACTGCACCTCATTCCACCACCACCGCGACCGACGCATCACTCGCGCGCGATCCGCTTTACGCGGCTCGTCACTATCTGCGAAATCGCTGGACCCTCGTCGCCCTGGCGGTTGTGGCCGTTGGTCTCGGCCTTTACTTCGGCGGCTGGGGGTGGCTGGTCGCAGCCGGTCTTGCGCCGATCATCTTGAGCACGCTCCCTTGCCTCATCATGTGCGGCCTCGGCTACTGCATGATGTGCCGCGGCCAAAAGCAGTCGGCAGCCTCTCGCGATGAGGCGGACGCGACGACATCAGCCTCCCCACTGACTTCCGCCACGAACAATGCGTCGGTTGCTGGGGCAAGCTGCTGCCGTGGCACGGCTATTGAGGAGCCAACGGCAGAAGTGAAACAGGTTCAGTCGAGAGAGAGGAGCAACTCCCATGCGTAAATCCACACTAGCGCTCGCATTCGCGTCCGTTCTCGCTGGGGGCGTCATCGCTGGTCCTGCCCTCTATGCGGACGACAATCACCGCTCATCCGGCTCGATGATGGGTCGTGGGATGATGGGAGACAGCGACGGGGGCGGCATGATGGGTATGATGAAGCAGATGAGCCAAATGATGGATCACTGCAATGGCATGACGGGCAACAGTCGCCCCAACGAGCAGTGGCGGAGGAACGAACCGTCGCAGCCCGATCATAAGGAATGACGGAGATTGCGCAGTGGCGAACCAAGATTGCGCCCGCCAGATCGAACCAAATGGAGAAGAAATGACAGGCTTGCGTAGCGTAGGCGCGGTGGCGCTGCTGATCGGGCTGCTGGTCCTCACCGGACTTTCCCAGAGCGTTTGGGCGGATCAACATGATGGCAACATTGTAGCATTGGCCTATGATGTTGCGGCCCAATCCCTTTGGAAGGCCGGCGGGCGAGCGCTTTATCGCAGCGCCGACGGCGGCGGGAGCTGGCAGAAAGTCAGGGTTGCACCGGCTGAGAGCGGCCGGATTTCGAGTCTGGCGGCCTCTCCGGTAGCGAAAGGCGTTCTCTATCTTGCTGGACCGGGAGTGGGCCTGCTGCGGACCGACGATGACGGCGCAACCTGGATCGAACGCAACGAGGGCCTGCCCAGTCGAGATGTCATCGCAGTTGCCGCGCATACCACGCAGGCAGAGACAGTGTATGCCGTCCTCAGGGATCAAGGCGTTTACCGCAGTCAGGACGCCGGGAAATCGTGGCGCCTGATGGAGCGCGCGTCGCAACAGGGTCTACGGCACCTGATCCACTCCAACATGGAGGGCAGCATGCAAACGGGCTGGCTGTTTGCGGCAACCGCGAACGGCGTCCGTCGCGTCATGGATTGTTTCTGTCTCTGGCAGGACGCAGGAAAGCTCGGCGGACAAGCATACAGCGTTGGTTACGATCCGAAACAGCCCGATCATGTTTATGCAGCGACCGTGCAAGGACTGTTTCGCAGTGGTGACGGCGGAGAGGACTGGGACGAACTGAAGTCGCCGAGCGCCGACGTTATCGGAATTGTCGTCACACCTTCCGGCGATCTGTTCGTCATCAACGCGAAGGGACGTCTGTACAAGAGCGAAGATCAGGGCGGCACATGGACGCAGGTGAATGCATAGAATTGTGGTGGCGGTAATGTTCGGGTTGGCAAGCCAAGCGGGTGCTCGCGGGACAGAGCTGACAGACGGGCATGCGCTCTATCAGCAATATTGCGCGTCGTGCCACGGCGCCAATGCCGAGGGTGCACCGAATTGGCAGAAGCGTGACGCGCAGGGAGAGCTCCCGGCGCCGCCGCACAATGCGGAAGGGCACACATGGCGGCATTCCGATGCAGAGCTGTACGAGATGGTGAGCAAGGGCTGGCGAGATCCATTCAATAAGACCAAAAAACTGACTATGCCCGACTTCGGTAGCGAACTGTCGCCAGAGCAGATTCGTGCGGTGATCACGTATCTGAAGACATTTTGGACACCGGAGCAAACTCAATTTCAGTTGGAAGAGAGCCAAGGCCACCCTTTTCCGTCTGACGAGCCATAGCGCCACGTCAACGGCTCTAGAGAGCTGACGATGAAGTCGACATACACACTACTGATTTCAATTCTTGCACTCGCGGCTACTGGAGGTCTCGCGCTCGTTGGGGCTCTGCTCGTCACGAGTCCCGTGCCGAGGGCACCCACGTCGGGGCAGGCGATCGTTGGCAAGGCGGTCAGAACCGGAACCCCCGCCATTGGCGGGCCCTTTACGCTGGTGTCCACCAAAGGCGAGAGCGTCACCGATCAAAGCTTCCGCGGAAAGTGGCTCCTCATATTCTTTGGCTACACGTTTTGCCCCGACCTGTGCCCGACAGCGCTTGCTAACGTCAGCGTCGCTCTTGAGAAATTCGGCACGGATACAAGTCGGCTTCAACCATTGTTCATCACGGTGGATCCGCAGCGCGACACACGTGACGTCATGGCCGACTATCTGCAGTCTTTTGATCCACGGATCCTTGGGCTGACTGGAACCCAGGCGCAGATCGACAGCGTGACCAAGGAGTACCGCGTGTACGTTGCTCTGGATAAGACAGAACGCAGCGGCAATGACTATCTCGTCTCGCATAGCGCATACCTCTACCTGATGGATCCTCAGGGAAAATTCGTCAACGTCATCGAGGGCAACGAGGGCGGGGATGCGATCGCAGCCTGGCTGCGCAAGGAAATGAGTGGCTCGGTGCGAGGATGGAGATTCGAATGAAGTACACCCGTCTGATTCCGATCCTGCTGCTGCAATTATTGTTTGGCGGCCAGGCGTATGCGCAAACGTCAGGTCAAAACACGATCGTCGTTGAGCGTCCGTGGGCGCGCGCGACACCCACCGGGGCGAAAAGCGGCGTTGTCTATCTGACCCTGATTAACAATGGCGGCTCTGGCGATAACCTGCTTAGCGCGACGACGCCGGTCGCGGACCAGATCCAATTTCACAGCGCCAGCGAGGAAAACGGCGTGTCCCGCATGCGTGAGATGCGCACGGTTGAAGTCGCGCCTCGAGCCAGGGTCACTTTCAGTCCGGGAGGCCTGCACATCATGGTGGTCGGACTAAAGCAGCCGCTCAAGGAGGGGCAAACCTTTCCGTTGACGTTGAATTTCGAAAAGGCGGGCACGCGAGAGGTGACCGTCCCCATCGCCAAGGTCGGCGCCATGCAAGCTGAAGATACGCCCGGAATGACGCACCGCCACGGCGACATGGCCAAATAGTTGATCCCATGCTCAAGCGCTTTCGAATTTCACTCAATCCACGGCAGCGCACTCATCTGAGGATCGTTGTGCCGTGCCTCTTGGCGATCAGCGTCATGCTCGTCCTTGTTGCCTATTCGCCGACATTTTACCGTTGGTTCTGCGCGGCGACCGGGTTTGGCGGAACAACACAGAGAGCGGAAACGGATTCCGGAAAAGTGTCAAATCGCGTGATTACCGTTCGGTTCGACAGCAATGTTGCGCTGGGGCTGCCTTGGCGGTTCGAGCCGCTTCAGCAGGAGGTGAAGGTCCATCTCGGAGAGCAACAGCTGGTATTCTTTACGGCCGAGAATCTGACCGACCAGGCAATCGTCGGACACGCAACCTTCAACGTGACGCCGCCGACGACCGGAATCTACTTCAACAAGATCCAATGCTTTTGCTTCGACGAAGAGCGGCTCAATGCTCACCAGAAGGTCGACATGCCCGTCGTCTTCTTTGTCGATCCCGACATGGCATCTGACTCGGAGACGCGCAACATCGACACGATCACGCTCTCCTACACGTTCTTTCGCTCTGTAAATCCCGATAGCGCCAAAGACCTCTCCCGGTTTGCCGTCGCCGCCGAACCCGACCCGGTTCGAGGGCAACGACTCTTCGGCGAGCGATGTGCCGCCTGTCATGCGATCGACAGCAACAAGGCAGGTCCGATGCTCGGCGGCGTTCTTGATCGAAAGGCCGGAGCGGCAACCGGATACAAGTACTCGCCCGCCCTTGCTGGCGCAGGGCTGACATGGTCCGCAGCCAACCTCGATCGCTGGCTCGCCGATCCCCGCAAGTTCATTGCCGGCGCTAGAATGCCTGTTCGCGTGCCGGATGCCAGCGCCCGGCGGGATATCATTGGATACCTTCAGAAGGTTAAGGCGGATGTGAGCGCGCGCGCCTCATTCACATCGCCGGAAGACCGCTCAAATGGTCACCCTTGAGACGCGGGGGTATGGACATGGATAGCAAACCTCGAATCTCCCGCACCACCGGACGGATGCTGCTGGTGCTCCTCGTCCTCGGTGTCTTCGGCGCCTGGTTTGCATTCGATCCCGGCTTCCGATCGCTAAGATCGTCTCTCTTCGGCAACGGAGCGGAGATGCTGCAGGACGAATTTGATCGGCGGGTGCATGACTATGTCATGGCGCACCCTGAGATCATAGTGCAGTCGGTGAATCAACTGGAAGCGCGGGCTCGGGCAGCGGAGCAGACGGAGGCCCAGAAAGTTCTGCAGGCTCGAGCGGATGAAGTGTTCCGCGATCCCGACAGTCCGGTTGGCGGCAATCCCAATGGCGATGTCACCGTTGTCGAGTTCTTCGACTACAACTGTCCCTACTGCCGCCAAGTGGCGCCAGTGGTCACGAAGGCTGAGGAGAACGATCCTCAGCTGAGGATCGTCTACAAGGAGTTCCCCATTCTTGGGCCAAACTCGACCTTTGCAGCCAAGGCTGCACTCGCGGCCGATAGGCAGGGCAAGTACGTTGCCTTTCACCGTGCCCTCTATCAGGTGCGCGGCACGGTTGATCAAGGCAAGACCCTGGACGTGGCTGCCTCGGTCGGCTTGGACTTGGGCCGTCTCAAGGCCGACATGGATGACCCGAAGATCCGGGCCTCCATTGAGAAAAATCTCGGACTTGCCCAAGCGCTGCGTATCAACGGGACGCCAGGATTTGTAATTGGCACTCAGATTCTTCGCGGCGCAACGGACCTCAACACGCTGCAGACATGGATTCGCGAGGTGCGAGATCATCGACAATAGCCGGAATCTTGCAAGAGTTCAGCTATGACAGAATTAACGGCCAACGCAATCGCCGCCGCATTTGCCGCAGGACTCGTTTCGTTCCTGTCTCCATGCGTACTGCCGCTCGTTCCCGGCTATGTATCCTATATTGCGGGTCAATCCGTCTCACAATCAAAACCCAACTCGTTGGTCGCGCGCGCTCAAGCTATTACTCTCAGTGCCTTTTTCGTTCTGGGGTTTGCGACCGTCTTCGTCATTCTCGGCGCGAGTGCTACTGCTCTTGGCCAGGCGCTCAATTCCTATCGCTATGAGCTGAACCTGGCTGGCGGCGCAATCGTCATTGCGTTTGGACTATTCACAGTCGGACTTGTGCGCCCTTCTTGGCTGCAACGAGACCTCCGGATCGATGTGAGCCTTCCTCGCGGGCGGCCGCTTGCCACCTATGTCCTGGGCGCAGCGTTTGCCTTCGGTTGGACGCCGTGCATCGGTCCGATGCTTGGAACGATCCTCACGGTCAGCGCTGCGTCGGCCACGATCGGCAAGGGCATCGCCTTCCTCGCCATTTATTCATTTGGGCTGGGAGTGCCGTTTTTGCTTGCAGCCGCCTTTACCGACGGCCTCTTGGCACGGCTCAGGTCAATCGGCCGAATTGGTTACATTCTTCAGCTGTTTGCGGGCGGCGTGATGATCGTCATGGGCGTCGCCATGATCACTGGATATTTGTCAAACTTTTCCATCTGGCTGCTGGAGGCCTTTCCAGCGCTGTCGACAATCGGATGAAAAGTTGGCTGAGCAACATATCGAGGAGATCAGACAGGTGCATAGCTTTTGGGGCAGGGGGACACGTCAAGGTGATGGCGCGGCCTGCGGTGGAGGCGCGGCTATCGCCGTGATGCCAATGCAAGCACAACAGGAGAATACTCATGGCTCAATATGCACATCCGGAAATGCTCGTCGAAACTGCGTGGGTCGCGGAACACGGCACCGATCCCGGCGTCCGCCTGGTCGAGGTGGATGTGGACACCGCAGCCTATGATCAAGGGCACATAAAAGACGCCTTAGCCTGGAATTGGACGACGCAACTGTGTGACACGTTGGAGCGCGACATCATACCAAAGGATGCCTTCGAGACGCTCATGGCCGATTCCGGTATCGGCAACGACACATCGGTGATCCTCTACGGTGACAACAATAACTGGTTTGCCGCGTGGGCACTCTGGCAGATGAAGATCTATGGCCATCAGGACGTGCGGCTGATGAACGGCGGACGCAAGAAATGGTTGGCCGAAGGACGCGAAATCACGATGCAGGCGCCTACAGTTGCGAGGGCAAGCTATCGTGCCACAGAACCCAACAACTCGCTCAGAGCGCTTCTGCCCGAGGTTCAACAGGCCTTCGAGAACAATAGTCACACGCTTGTCGATGTGCGAAGCACTGACGAGTTCACAGGCAAGATCCTATCACCGCCCGGTTTGCCCGAGACCTGTCAACGCGGCGGGCACATCCCGGGTGCGAAAAGCATTCCGTGGGGAATGGCTTGCAACGATGACGGTACCTTCAAGTCGCCGGACGAACTCGCAGCACTATATGAAGGAAAGGGAGTAAGTGTGGGCAGGCCCACGATCGCGTACTGCCGCATCGGCGAACGCTCCAGCCACACTTGGTTCGCGCTGAAGTACCTGCTGGGCTACGACGACGTGAAGAACTACGACGGTTCGTGGACCGAGTGGGGCAACAGGGTCCGCGCTCCCGTTGCGAGAGGTCCCGAGGAGGGAAGCCAGAAAGCTGCCTGACATGTGGAGTGGCCCAGCCCATCCGCTGCGCAGACGAGCGCGCGTCGGCGAGAATATATACGAGGCTCTGAAGGAAGTGGCGATATCGCCCGATCTCTATCACTGGGTTAGGAGTTGAACCGAGGCTTGAAGCCAAGTGGTTCCGAGTGGAACCGACAGGAGGACAAACAAATGCGCAGGATCAGCATTCTTTTCGCAGCCGCGGCTGGGCTCACGCTGGCCATGACCGCAGCGGGCACAGTGCACGCTCAGGGCATGGAGAGCAGTATGGAACGGGGCATGATGCACGGGGCGTCGGACCACGCACAGTGCATGAGTATGATGCGTGACCGCATGGGCAACATGGGTTCCGGTATGATGGATCAGCGCATGGGCGGCGGAATGATGGGTGGTGGCATGATGGGCTCGAGCGCCGGTGGCATGATGATGGACCGAGACATGATGGGAGGAGGCGGAGCGAGATCTGGTATGGGCGCACTATTCGGCTCCCGCGTCACGCCCGTCATGAACTTGTCGATCGATGACGTGCGCGGCTACCTCGACATGCAGCTCAATCGCCTCGACAACAAGCGCCTCAAAATCGGAGACGTCAAAAGCGACGACGCCAACATCACCGCTGACATCGTCACCCTCGACAACTCGCTTGTGCAAAGACTGAAGGTCGACCGCCACACCGGTGCGATCGAATACGAGAGCTAAGCGGCGTATTGAGCATATCAGGTCTCATATCGCCGCCGTCGCACAGTCTAGGCTAAGGCGTGGCGGAAAGCAGTTGGCGAATCGCAAGGTCCGAGTGCGTGAGAAACTCGGGGGTGCTGACGTGCACGCTTCGCTGCTCGTCGCACAGAGCGACGACCGCTCAGACGCATCACGTTCTCATTGCCGACAGCGGGAGTCCCTCGATAGAGCTTACCTCGACCGCACACGCCTGATGAATTGCCCATCCTGCGCTGGTGCCGATAATGAACGCCAGCAGTGCAGCCGCGACCGGGCCGATACGACTGTGCAGGCGAGGCTCCACCAGATGGTCCAGAGCGAGCCGATGTGGCACGGGCTCGCTTGCAACGCCGCCATAGCGCCGATGCAACTCGGCGCCTAACGCACGCCATGCGCAAACACGCTCGGCATCACAGGGATGCGAAGCGAGCCATGCACGCACCGCCTCGCGGCGTTTTGCAGATAGTTCATTGTCTACATAGGCATGCAGTTCGTCTTCCGTGACAGGGATGTTGCGCTCAGTCATCATCGTGGTCCCCGATTCCGTTGAACGTCGGCAGCGCACCTCTGGGAATTGGCCCCGACAAACAGTCGTCCGGAGCGCGCCGCCAACTCAAGGCTGTCCAGAACGAAACCATTTGCGATCTCACCGTGCGAGTCAGCGCTGGAGAGTAGCGGCCGACTGCCGGGATAAGAGGTTCGAGGTTGCGGCGGAAGGCATTCATTGGACGATCCCGCCGAGGTCGTTGTCGGAGCATAAGGATCAACACCGGAAGGGTGCGACTATTCCGCCCGCTCAGCCATTTCCTTTGGTGGCAGAACGCTGCGGTCGGGAGCGGGAGGAAGAGCCGCAGAGTTAGTGGCTACCTCAAGATGCCCTCGCGACTGGCAGCATGTGCCGCCTGTTGCGCAAGCGAGGGTGAGAATCTGCTGGTTCGCGTCGCTGGCTGCGGTAGCGCAGCTACAGTCGCAAGCAAAAAGATGGAGTGACTAGCTCAAGTTGCCTCGCATGTTGGGCGGTTCGATAATCGATCAACGTTCACGAGTGTGGCGAAGCTGACCGCCTGGACTACGACCCAAGGTTTTGAAATCCGGCCATTGTAACCTGACGCGGGGCCGTATCGCGATCATGGCTGTCGCGATCGTTGGGAATCTGCCGCTGCTGATTGTTTACGCTGACGACAGAGTGGGATCCGCGATCATCGCGGCGACTACGATCAGCGGCACCATGGTGATGGGGCTGGCGCCCGTATCCTGCTGTCTGGGATTCCGTCTGCAGGATCCACGAGCTTTCGTCTTGCGTTTTGGCCCGGTCTCATCATCGCCGTACTAGGGTCGATCGAAACGTTCGCTCATCTGAGCATTTTTCCAGCGAATCTCGCTCTCGGTCAAGGCAAACACGCCCGGACCTTCGTCTCAATGCATGTGGGCTATTGGCACGTGCGGCTTTCTTGCAGGCGCATTGCTGCGGCGCACGACCCGCGGCCGGGTAGGCGCAGTACAGCTCAGCTCTAGTGGCTGAGCCCGCCGCAGACCGCAAACGGGCTCGCAGCGAGAGTTCACGACATTGCACGCCGTTGTGACGATCAGGGAAGCACCAGGCGTCCGACTCTGCTCCCGTAGTACTCTGTGAACCATAGAGCGCCGTCTGGTCCAGCCGTGATGCTGTGGGGTCCGCTACCGTCCGAGGGGACCGCAAATTCGCTGACCAGGCCGGTCGTCGTGATCCGGCCGATCTTGTTGCCGATCACACAGCGCGAACCTCGCTTGCGAACGCAACTGGCCTCAGTAAACCACAAGGCGCCGTCCGGTCCCGTTGTGATCCCGAACGGCTGCGCATTGGGATCGGGAAGCGCGAATTCGGTGATTTTGCCGTCGGTGGTAATTCGTCCGATCTTGCCGCTGAGGGATTCGGTGAACCACACCGCGCCATCTGGCCCCCTCGTTATGCCTTCGGGGCCACTGTTCTCCGTCGGGATCGTGAACTCGGTGACCGTGCCTTCCGTCGTCATCCGCCCGATTTTGTCACGAGCATCCGTGAACCACAGTGCGCCGTCTGGTCCGGCCGTGATCGCGCGAGCCTTCATCGGGATGACGGCGAATTCGGTGACCTCGCCGGTCGTCGTGATCCGTCCGATCTTGCCGCCAGCTCCATCGGTGAACCACAAGGCGCCGTCTTTCCCGCTCGTGATGCCAAGCGGTCCAGCCGGCCCGGGGACCGCGAATTCGACGACCAGCAGATTTTCAGCCGTGGCCGTCGCCGGAATGCGCCCGATCTTCTTCGAGGTAAAGTTAGTGAACCACAGCGCGCCGTCTGGTCCCGTTGTAATGGCATTCACGACGCCGCCCCCCTTGATCGGAAACTCGGTGAGCTCGCCATCGGTGGTAATTCGCCCGATCCGGCCCGCCGCCTCGGTGAACCACAGCGCACCGTCCGGTCCTCTCGTAATTGCGGAGGGACGGCTGGCGGCAGTAGCTAGAACGAACTCGGTGATCGTGTGGGCAGCAGCAGGAATCGGTCCCGCAGCCAACTGGAGGGCCACCGTCGGCAAGAACCAAGCGAAAGCAATTCTCATGGCCTTCTCCGTCTAGGAGGGCCTCGCGCCGAGGCGCGATCTCACGAGGCCGCCCTGCCGGGTCGGCGTGAAATCAGCTTCTCTACACGTCCGTGGCTTCACCGCGGGCCGGGTAGTTGTTCTTGAGGACATAGTCGATGGCCGCCAGAATATCGGAGAAATGCGGGCGCGCGAATGGCATGGTCTGGACACTGCCGAAGTAGAGCGTGCCATCCGGCCGTATCAAATAAAGCGCCGGTTCAGAGAAGCGCGCGGGCTCTTCGACACCGGTGGACGTCATTCCGCGCCCGGACGAAATGAACAATCCCCAGCGGCGCGCAAGAGCGAGGTCGAGGCCGTACCCGATGCGCAGCCGCGTCAATCCCCAGGTTTCTCTGGTCTGCAATGCCCGTTCTTTCGTGTCGGATGAGATCGCCGCCACGGCGACCCGGCGCCTGTCGAACTCGTCAAGCTTTGATTCCAGTTCCCGCAGCTGGGTCTTGCAAATTGGGCAATGCAAGCCGCGGTAGAACACGACAAGCGTGAACTGCGCCGGCTTCTCGCCTGCAAGGTCAAAGGAGCCGGCGGAGGCAATCTCGACGTGGAGCGGCGGTACAGGCTGCCGTGGAAACAGTGGCACGGGACTTGTCATGTTGGTCATCCTTTTCAAGGTGTTCAAGGCCGCGAGGGCAGAGCCTTGCGGCTTGTGAGCCCGCTTGGGTTCTTGCGTGACTATTTACTCGGCGAAGGGCTGCAGCTCGCGGAGCTCGCGCGATTGCGGCGCCAATGAGCTTAGTCCTTTGCATAAAGCGTTCGCGGCGCCACCCATCGGAACATTTTCCGGCCGAACACGCCCGCGAGCCCAACAAACAGCACCGCCGTGCCGAAGTTCCACAACAGGATCATCACGGTCGCATCGATGACGTGGAATAGCGACAGCGCCGTCGCCGTGATCGCGGCGACGGCCAGGCTGCCCATGAAGGCGACGGCGGTGGGGCGGAGCGGCGCGGCGTAGCGCAGCATCACCAGCATCGCGAGCGATAAGGGCAGGCTGGTGAGCACGAGCGTGGCGAAGCAACGCGCGGCTTCGCCAAGGCTTATGCCGTCAGGTCCGATCGCAACCCATTGCGTTAGGCACTGATAGCCGACGTTCGAAAGCCACAGGATCAGCGCGGGGATCGGCAGCAGGAGCCAGAGCCGTGACCGGTCGGGGAGGCTGACCAGGAAGGCCGCGATGGCGGCGAGTACGCCTGTCAGAGCCGCGGCCGCCATGCCGACGACAAAGGCTGGCTCCTGCAGCCGCTGGACCAGGTCGGGGCGAATCCCCTGGTTGACGGCCAGCAGCGTCAGGACGACCGCTGCAAGCAGGAGCCAGCATGCCGCCCGCATGACCGGCGGTCGCAACCGCCGCACCGGCGTGGCATTTGCCGCTAGGGAAGCAATGAGATCGGGTGTCTTGATCACGGTTCGCTCCGATCGAGCAGCTTTCTCCGCAGGCTCTTCAGCGCGCGATGGGCGTTCACCTTGAGGGACGTGACGGACATGCCGCTCAATGCTGCCGCCTCCTTTAATGACAACTCCTTGAGCTTGAGCAACCGGAGCGCATTCTGCTGGGCAGGAGGGAGGTGATCGACCATGCCCTCGAGCGCTCGCTCGTCCGGTCTCTCTTCGAAGTTCGCTGCAGGCTCGCAAAAGGTTTCATGCTCGGCGGTCAAAGGTATTTCTCTGCTGCGGCCCTGACGGCGCAGCCGATCAATGAAACGCCGGTTGGCGATTGCGACCAGCCACGGCGCGAAGGGCCGGGCTGGATCGTAGGTCTGCCGGATCGAATGGACGGTCAAAAGAACGTCCTGAACCGAATCCTCGACATCGCTGGGGTCATGGTGCCGCCGCGCCGCAAGAGAACGCAAATACGGCGTGATTTCCTGCAGCAGCCGGTGATAGGCGGCTCGATCCCCTTCCTGGGCACGGGCCATCAGGATGGACCAGTCGACATCCCTGGCGACCGAGCCTGTTGGGTGCGGGCCGCTGTCGTCCTTTCCGACGAGCCTGAGCGACGGTCCAGGGTTGCGAGAGTCGTGCGTCATGGCCCAGCACTCCGGTGGGCCCGGCGCAGACATGACGCTGACCAACGCCTCGCCGGCATCAGGTTCCTCCGTGCACCCAGGGTCGAGGCAGCCGCTCAAGCAAATGGTCGAGGGAGAGCGCTCCGGGGCCGAGCGCAATAATGGCCAGCGCCAGGCCCGCCCAGGGAAGGTGAAAATTCGCCCACCCCTCTGGCACCACGAGCTGGATCACTCCGGTCATGACCAGGAGAGCCAGCGCCGAAAAGCGGGTCGCAAGACCGATAACAAGCAGAACGGGCAGCACGATCTCTGCGACCGTCGAGGTAGGCGACTGCAGTCGGGAAGGGCAAGTCGTAAGCCTGGCCAAGAATATGCAGCTTGAATTCGTCCTCGAACAGAAACTCGGCAGCCGGTGAAAGCGAGAGAAATCCGTCCCACTTTGTCAATCCGGATTTGAAGAAGGGCACGGCGAGTGCGATCCTCAGCATCGGCGGAGCCGCCACCTGAGCGGCGCGAGCGAGCCAGTCCGCAAGCTCGCGGACGGCGTTCTCGATCGTTGCGATGGTCGCGTGCGGGATCATGTTGGGTTCTCTTGCGCAAGGCTGTAGCTGACGATGGCGCCCGCGCGCATAAGATCGGAGAGGTTTGCCGAGAGATCGAAGCGGGGATTTGCGATCAACGCTGCCCCCAGTGCGGCGAGCACGGGTCTTCCGCCGCTCAGTGCCCGGATGAATTCCAGGCTGCCCTTGGGGATCAGGCGAACCTCAACGACGGCCGCGGGGCGAACGATCAGCGCATCCTCGCCGCCGGCGGCCAGATCGACCGGAGCCGGGACGCCGTCGGCAACGTTCATCTGCCAGATCGTCAGCGCCGGAAATTGCGAGCGGACCACGCGAAGCGAAGGGTGACGCTCAAGCTGGATCGCGGGCAGCTGGTCGGGGGCGACGGCGTTGAACACACTGGGGTCGATCGGCGAAGCCTCGGGCGCGTGATAAGCCTCCGTCCAGGCGCGCTCGATGCGTGCAACGTCTTCCAGGTAGGGCAGCACGGCAGCCGGCTCGAAGCTCCGGATGAAATCCGGCAATCCTGCGCCATAATCCAGCATGATTGGCGAGCGCGGCGGCTGGACCCTGACATACACTCGTGCCATGGCGCGAAAGAACTCGGCGCCGACTATGCGGTGCACAGCCGGGAATGCGTCTGCCAGCGCCTCGATCAGGCTGACCACGACATTGTTGCGATAGATGGCGAACCGCTTCGGATCCGGTTCACCGTCTGGATCGACAAGACCATGGGGCGTCGGAAGCCCTGGATCCAGCAGAGCCGCCGCGAAATCGCGTTGTCTCTCAGCGAGCTGCCGCACGACGCACGGCCTCCGATTTGGTTGCGAGCATGATCGCCTCGGCGCGCTCGGCCTCTTGCTGGAGCACGGGCCAAGCCGGCACGTCCGCGTCCCATTCGATCAACGTGGGAAGGGGACCCGTAAGCCGGACCGTATGGTCATAGAGATCCCACACGATCTCGTCGACAGGGCGATTATGGGTGTCAATCAGGAGTGGCCGGCCCTTGCCGTCGGCGTCTTTTGTGTGGCCGGCGAGGTGAATTTCCCGAATCTGCGTGAGCGGATACGCGTCGACATAGGCGTACGGATCCCATTGCTGGTTGGTCGAGGCGACGTAGACGTTGTTGACGTCGAGCAGCAGGCCGCAGCCAGTGCGCCGGACCACCTCGGCGATGAAGTCGATTTCAGAGTAGGTGCTTTCGGCAAAGGCGATATACGTCGATGGATTCTCCAGCAGCATCTGCCGTCCAAGGCAGTCCTGCACCTGTTCGACATGTTCGACGACGCGCGCGAGCGTCTCGGCGGTGTACGGCACAGGCAGCAAATCGTTGAAAAACCCGACATCATGGGATGACCAGGCCAGATGCTCTGAGAACAGGCCTGGTTCGTAACGTTCGATGAGTTGCTTGAGGCGTTGAAGGTGGTCCTTATCAAGCGGTCGATCGGCACCGATCGACAATCCGACACCGTGGAGCGAGAGCGGATAGTGTTCCCGAATAGCAGACAAATAGCGGTGCGGCGGGCCGCCCGCCCCCATGTAATTTTCTGCATGAACCTCGAAGAAGCCGATGTCCGGCCAGGTCTCGACGATCGTGCGGCAGTGCTCGGCCTTGAGTCCCACGCCTCCGCGCGGCGGAATGCGGTCCTTTGCGGGAGAAGATGAAAGCAGCACGGTAACCTCCGGACAAAGGGAGATGCGGGCAGGCGGCTGTGCAGCCTTCCCGATTTGACCTGCGATCAAGCCTTCGGCGTCAGGCTCCCTGGGCCCTTTGGCGTCTGCATGGTCGTGCACGTGCCCTTGGCTACGAGCTTGAACGCGTTGCCCTGATAATCCACCGTGCCGGTCGCGGCGCAGGTGGTGCCCGCCCCTGCTGCACAGTCGTTCTGAGCTTTGAGCGCGACGCCGTAGCACTTCTCCATCTTGCCGGCCTTAATTGACGCATCGGCATCCTTCATCATCTTTTCCATTTTTGGATCGGCCGCGGGCGCGGGCGTTGCCGCGAGCGATCCTACGGCTGCGGCAAAGGCTCCGGCGACGAGTGCGGATAGGGTGCGATTGGACATATCCATTCCTCCGAATGCGAGTTGGTGTGCGACCGCGCGCAGTCGCTATTGCGGCGCGCCAAGCTGGCCCGCCTATTCCTAAAATTCGTCAACGGACAAGAAAGGTTACGTCGGCCGGGAAACACATCGTCGAGAATGGATCGCAATCTCGAGGCCGGGATTGGAACCCGTTGGGTATGGGTAAGGTATACAGACGTTCTTCCGGACGACTCGAACGAATTCCTTCGGCGTTACGTGGCGCAGCAAGACAATTTGGAAACTTCCTTGGTGAACGACAGCGCTGCCAGTTTGAGACCTTCGACGGTCGTCAGGTAAGGAAAGATGGTGTCAACGAGATCTGCGACGGTGAGACCCTGGCGGATTGCCAGCGTAGCGGTCTGAATGCTGTCGGCGCCCTCCGGCGCCAGGATATGTGCGCCTATTAGTCGGTCGGTCCTTGCATCCGATACCAACTTGAATAGCCCGCGGGTGTCGCGGGCGGCCAGTGCGCGCGGCACCTGGTCAAGACCGATCGTGGCAACGCGCACATCGTACCCTGCATCACGCGCCGCTTTTTCGGTGAGACCAACGCTTGCCACCTGCGGGTCGGTGAACACGATGGCCGGCATCGCGCGACTGTCGTAGCTCAGGCGATCGCCTCTTAGAGCATTGATTGCAGCAAGCCTGGCGCCATAGGCGGCCATGTAGACGAACTGGTCGCGACCAGTCACGTCACCGGCGGCGTAGACGCCGGCCCGGGTCGTGCGCATGTGCTCATCAACGGCGATTCCTCCCTTTGGGGCGGTAGCGATCCCGCACTCAGGCAACCCGAGCCCTTCGATATTGGGGGTGCGACCGGTCGCAATCAGCACCTGGTCGGCTTCAATTGTCATGTCTCGCCCGTCGCGCGTGGCCTTGAGAGAAATGCCTTCTCCGATGTTCCGGATCTCGCGGTAACCGACGCCGGCGATCACGCTAATTCCCTCAACCTCGAAATAGCGCGAGAGCGCAGCGCCTATCTCGGGCTCTGCTTCCGGGAGCAGGTGGGATCGGCACACCAGTGTCACTTTCACGCCGGCACGCGCGAACATCTGGGCGAGCTCGGCCCCGACATAACCGCCGCCGACCACGAGCAGCGAGCGCGGCAAGCTTTCGAGATCGAGTGCCGTCGTACTGGTCAGGTATGGCACGGCCTCAAGGCCGGAGATTGCGGGGATCGCCGGACGCGCGCCGGTTGCAATGATGATCTTGCTGGCAGGAAGATGCATTCCGTCGACCTCCACCCCATCCTCCACGAGGCGTGCCCGACCCTGGCGAAAGTCGATGTTGGGGTAAGCCGGAAGCAGGTCCACGTATTTGGCCTGACGCAATTCGGCGACGAGCGTGTCCTTCTGGTGAACCGTTGCCCGCCAATCGATCACGGCGGCTTGTGCACTGATCCCGGCAAAGCGGGCGGCCGCGCGTGTATTGTGTAGCTGCTCCGCCGCACGGATCAGTGTCTTCGACGGGACGCAGCCCACATTGACACAGGTGCCGCCGATCGTTCCGCTACCGACAAGAGCAACGCGTGCGCCCTGTTCGGCGGCGGTGATCGCGGCTGAAAATCCGGCCGAACCGGCGCCGACCGCGACGAGATCATAGCCGCCGTCGATGCGCCCCAGGGGGCGGTCATAGCGATGCGTTTCGGGAGCGGCTTTCGAGAACGGTGGGATCGAATGCGGCTTGTCGCGCGATACGCTTTCGCGGTCGGCGCTGGATTCAGCATCGAGATTGGCGAGAATCGGATCAAACAGTGCTCGCGCCATCTGTAACGCTTCGTCCATCCGAAGCTGAATTCCGGGCTCGTCGGCGCAGCGCTCACGCCGCCACTTCGCGAGGTGGTCCACGGAACAGAAGAACGAGGTGTCGCGGCACAGAGACTCCGCCGCACATGCGCCGTGATACCGGACGCTTTGCCACACGACGGCTATCTCTGGGTCGACACGGGCGAGCTCCCGTCCGAGACCGCGCGTCGTGATCCGGATCGGCGCACTGCAATAACTGCAGCTTGAAGCGACGGTGACATCGCGCCTCGTCATCGCGCCAACGCCGAGCGCGTCAATCGCACACATCGCGTTAATGGTGCCACTGCTTAGGGTGACATGATGGCCGGTGTTCCGGTCAGTGAATGGGTACGCGCCGACGATTTTCCCGTTCTCGAGCACAACCAGATCGCGCTCACGAAGCTGTTCAAGCAGCCGGCGGACGGTTGACTCGCTTAGCGCCGCGCGCTCCGCGAGCTCGCACACCATGGGAGCCCGGCGCTGCTCCATGTAGAACTGGATCAGTATCACGCGGATACGGTCGATCAGGCGATCGCTCTCGCTCCAATCATCAAGCGCGTTCTTCGATCCCGCCATGACTTGAAGAACATCCTTGATGGCCAGCAGCGCATCTCTGGCTGCCTGCGACGTAACCAGCGACCAATCGGGAAATGTCACGCCGGGTCGCAGTGAGAACTGCGGCAGTGTGGCAGGACCGGAAAGCGTTTCTTGATCCCGAACCGAAGCAGATTTGCAGCATTCGCTCATGAGTTCGCCCCATCCTCCGAAATCCGCCCAAGGCAGCTCAGCTGCCTTGCTTTAGATGCGCCGGATACCCCGCATTCGAGCTTGCGGCCGCGATCGCTTCCGGAGTTGTCTGCACATCGTCGAAAGTCACGGTTGCGGTTTTGGCTTCGAACGACACCGTGACATTGGCGACGCCGCGAACCGCGGCCATCGATTTCTTCGCGATGTAGGGGCAAGAGGCGCAGGCCATATTGTCAACGGCGAACGTGACCGTTCGCTCGCCGGCAACGGCGGCCGTGGCCGACATGACCAAGGCGATCAACGCAATAACGGATGAGCTTCTCTTCATGGGAAAGCTCCTTTCCTTCTATCAGGTGCCGAGCAATAATGGGGCGACATAGTCGAAGCCAAAGGCGGCCAAGACGATGAGCGTCGCCATCCAGAGCGACAAACGGACGATGCGGGTGGATACCGGGCGCGTGCAGGCCGTGCCGTCCGCGCAGGCCTGGCCGGATTTCCAGTAAACCACGTAGAAGCCGTACCCGAGCATGCCGGCTGTTGCTGCGATGAACAGTGGCTTATAGGGAGCAAGCACCGTCAGCCTGCTGATCCAGGCGCCGCCAATGCCCAGGCTGAACAGGACGAGCGGCACGATGCAGCAGGAGGAGGCGGCCAACGCGCCGATTATCCCGCCGAATGCTACAAGACGCTGCCGTCCCAATTCGTGCTCCACTCTGCCAGATGCAGTCGGCACAGCCTCTTTTGTTCCAGCTCGTGAAGGAACCATTTCTACCTCTTTGCTTGGCAAAGCTTCGGGAACGGCGTAAGCATCCGCCCTGTAGCGACTACAGGGTCAACGGGCTTGGTCCAATGCGCGATCACACCAGGGTGAAGAGTATGCAGCGGGCGGAACTCGCTCAAAGAACCGGCTGCAACCTTGAGACGGTTCGCTATTACGAGAAGGTGGGCCTTCTGCCGGCGCCGCCGCGTACGCCCGCCGGGTATCGGAGCTACGACGCGACGCACGAACGTCGCGTGCGGTTCATTTTGCGGGCGCGCGAACTAGGGTTCGCCCTCGATGAAATCCGTGAGCTGTTGCATCTTGCCGACGAGCGCGACCAGCCCTGCGCCGATGTCCGCGCTGTCGCCGCGGCACATCTTAATGACGTGCGGGCCAAGCTCGCCGACCTGAGGCGGATGGAGCGGGTGTTGAAAGACGTTATTGCGCAATGCGGCAATGGTACCCAACCGGAATGCCCCCTGATGGAGACGTTATTCCGGGAACGGGCGAGCCGTTGATTTCAACAGGCAACGATCACCTCGGCCAGCTGAGCAACCGACCGGTCACACCTGACCTGACCTTTCACGACGGAAGAGGTCAGGGCACCCGGTAACCTCCTCAGGGGATCGAGCGAACATTTTGGTGACGAGGTTGCGGCGCGCTCGGCTAAACCATGAGAGTCCTTGGCGGCGTGTCATCAGGTTTCCATACTTACGCCGTGCTGGCGGTGGCGACGCTTGCGGCCTCGTTTGCTACAGCGAACAGATCCATGGCCGAGCCAGCAAGCTGGCGGGCTGAGTGGCCTCGCACTGATTTTTCGCGACACACTGTTCCTCTGCAAGAGATCAAGTCGGGCGGGCCACCGAAGGACGGTATTCCGCCGATCGATGCCCCCCGTTTCGAGCGGCTTAGCAATGGTGCCGCATCCGGGTGGGCCGCGCGCATTGTGGACACCGAGCCGGTGATTTCGCTTGCTATCCGCGACGATGCGCGAGCCTATCCGCTGAGCGTTCTGATCTGGCACGAAATCGTGAACGATCTCATCGGCGGCACGCCGGTCGCCGTGACCTATTGCCCGCTCTGCAACGCCTCGCTCGTTTTTGACCGCGCGCTGGAGAATCGCGTCCTCGATTTCGGCACAACAGGAAAACTCCGAAACTCGGATCTTGTGATGTACGACCGTCAGACCGAGAGCTGGTGGCAACAATTCGCGGGCGATGCAATTGTGGGCGTCTTGAGCGGAAAACACCTTCGTTTGATTGCGTCGCGTGTAGAAGCCTTCAGTCGTTTTCGCCAGCGTTTCCCCAATGGGCAAGTGCTGATCCCAAACGATCCCCGCGCGCGCAACTACGGCAGGAATCCCTATGTTGGATACGACGCAAACGGCCAAAAGCCGTTCCTCTATGACGGCTCGTTGCCCGACGCATCGATCCGATGGAACGCGTCATCGCCGTCGAAACCAGGCCGGGGCATCGCGAGGCCTGGTCGCTTTCGCTGCTGAGAGAGCGCGGCACGATCGAAGCCGGCGATATCGTTCTGAAGTGGGAGGCCGGACAAACCTCTGCCCTAGACAAGGAGACCGTCGCGGGTGGCCGCGACGTCGGCAACGTAATCGTGCAGCGGCACGAGGGTGGCCGCTTCTCCGACATTCCCTACGACGTCACGTTTGCGTTTGCATTCTACGCCTTCAGGCCTGACAGCCCAATTCACAAGCGGACAATGGCTGGCCCAGGCAATTGAAGGCTAGCGATGAGGCTGGGCGTCGACGCCCGTACCGTTGTATGGTTTAGCCAAGTGCGCCGTGTCTATTGCGTAGGTAAGCGGCTTCACATCGCCGCGAGGAGCGTAACCTTTGCAGAAGCCGCTCCGAACTGATCAATAGAAGTGCATCACGCACTTCAAACGGTTCTCGACCCACTCTCGCTTAGAGCTTCTTGAGCGTTGAGGAGCGCAGACATGAGAGTCCGCGCGTCATCACCGATCGGACGGACCTGCCCGAGCTGTTCTTCGAGGATTTGCGAATTTTCGCCACTGATCGATGCATGGAGAAGAGCCATGCCCAAACTCACAATTCTCAGTGCGGCGACCATTCTGTTGATGATGGCGGCAACGCCGGTATTCGCACAGTCCTCGCAGTTCGCCCAACAGGAGCCGGGTGCATTCGCAGCGATGTATCCGAATGCAGGTATCCGGCATGCAGTCGTGCGCGCGCCGGCACACAGCCTGGCCGCGCTCGCGTACCTGCCGCCCGGCAAGAGCCACGCAAAGGGTCATGTAACGCGGCGCTAACGTCGTTTCACCAGCAACGGTGCCGGCCTCAGCTCCTGCAGCAAGGCCAACGAAGAGCATGCAGATCGAGGGATAGGCAATGGATCGGCCGCGTGCGCACTGCTAGATCATAGCCAGGGCACACGCTCGCAACGCGAAACTGGCTGGAGAAGTCGCGCGAAGAAGCAAGCTAGAATTTTTGCTCGGCATTGCACTTGGCGTCACATAGACGACTCAACGGCCATTATCGGCTCATACCGCTAGTTCCGGTATCCAGACGTAAACCGCGTTCAGCATGTAGAGTCCCATCACGATTAGCGTGACCCCGCCGGCAATTTCGAAGCCGCGTCGATATCGCGAAAGGATCTTCAGGTTTTCAAGCCAGCCTACGGCGAACGCGCCAAGCGCGATGGGGATAGCTCGGCCAACAGCGAACGCCAATAGCAGGACGCTGCCTAGCACGGCCGAGCCGACCCCGGCTGTAACTCCAAGCAGCACGACCAGCGCGGGAGTGCATGCCGGACAAACGGCGAGCGCGAACGGGATCCCGAGAAGAAAGGCGCCCCATGCGGCAGTCGGACGGGTCGCCCGGAAGCCGAACGAAGGCAGCGGAATGCGGAGCCAACCAGCCCACATGAGGCCGAGCACAATCAAGAGAGGCCCCAGAACGAGACCCCATTCCCTTCCGGTGAGGTCGGCGGCCCACTTTCCTCCCAGGCCGGCCACGAAGCCGAGAAAGACATGGGTCACGACCATGCCAAGGATGAACAGCGATCCGAAGACAAAAGCTTGGCGCTTGTCCCGGCCCTTGGTCACGTATGCAAGTGAGACGGGAATGGAAGCCAGCGCAACGGGATTGAAGCTGAACAAGAACCCGGCAGCGAAAGCCACCCCGGCCGCCGCGAAGCCGGCATGTTCCACAGCTGTCCGCAATGATTCTGCGTCCATCACTTCCTCGATCCTCTTCGCTCGATGAGCTCTTTGCAAAGCTGGGCTTTGGTCGGCAGGGAGGTAAAGGCTACCTCGCCGTCGATCACGATTGATGGCAGCGTGATCACTCCCAAGGCGACGGCGGCATCCATGTTCTCGAGCACATTGACGTCACACCATTCGACGCCGCTCACAGTGTCCCGTGCCGCCGCGCGAAGCTCGGCCTGCCGATCCTCGCAGGCGGCGCAGCCGGGGCTATAGAACATCTCCACCTTCATAGCTCATTGCACCTTCTTAGAACCGTTGGCCCGCTCCAGTGCGGCGATGATCGTGCACTCCTGGACGGGTTGTTCTTCCTTTGCGCACTCGGCAATCAATTGATCGAGCGCCTTGGACATCGCTTTCATCGCCCGGATCTTGCTTTCGATCTGCAGCTTCTTCTCGATGGCTCGTGCGCGAACGTCCCCACAACAGGCCTTGTCACGGCTGCGCAACTCGAGAAGATCGCGGATCTCGGCCAGCGTGAAGCCGCACTGCTGGGCATGTTTGATAAAGTGGATGCGCCGGGCGGAATCGCGGTCGTACAGCCGGTAGCCCGCAGGACTTTTCCCCGCCGGGCTGATCAGGCCTTCCTGCTCGTAATAGCGAAGGGTGTCGTTGCTGACGCTGGTCAGGCCAGCCAATTTGCCGATCGTGATCATGCCGTGTCTCTCTGGAGGCCGTTTCTGAACCCTGGAGTATACTCCAGGGTCAAGCCCGTCGGGCGCGGCTTTAGGCCGATTGGCGTGCCGGAGCGTTCACGATCGGCTGACCGACGCTGCGGATTGCATCGAAGAACAGGCGCGGCGTTCCCCAAAGCGAATTGAAGAAGATCGCCGTGACGCTGACCGCCATCGCCACCATGGCCCACACGGGGTAGATCAGTCCGGTCGCCGCGATCGGGATCCCAATGCCATTGAACAGGAACGCGAGCGTGACGTTCTGGACCATCTTGCGGTAACTGCGGCTGCTGATCTCGCGGGCCTCCGGGAGCGCATTCAAGCGATTAGACAGGATGATGATGTCGGCCGACTCGATTGCGATGTCGGTTCCGCCGCCCATGGCGATGCCGACGTCGGCCTGCATGAGCGCCGGAGCATCGTTAATGCCGTCGCCGACCATCGCGACCCGGCCTGCGGCTTGAAGCCCGCGCACGATCGCGGCCTTGTCCTGCGGCAATATGCCGGCATGGACTTCGTCGATGCCGACCTCACGAGCGACCCATTGAGCCGCGCGCTCATTGTCGCCGGTCACGAGCGCGGTCCTGAGGCCCGCACGATGCAGGTTGCGGACTGCCTCGGCGGCATCGGTTCGGAGCGTGTCACCGAGCGCAATGATGCCCAAGGCGCGCCCGTCTCGCGCTACGCCAATAACCGTCAGCCCGTTCGTCTCAAGAGCCTCGACCTTTACAGTGACCGGTCTGAGGTCGATGGTCTGCCCCGCTAGAAAAAGCGGGTTGCCCACCACAACCTCGCGACCGCTGATTCGGGCGGTGATGCCTTTACCCGGCAAGGCCTCGAAGCTTTCAACGTCCGGGGGCGTCACGCCCCGCTCAAAAGCAGCCGTTACGATCGCCTGCGCTAGCGGATGCTCTGAAGAGGCTTCGGCAGCAGCCGCCAGGGCGAGCAGCTCGGATTCGGTCGTGCCAAGGGGCATGATCTCCCGCACGACCGGGCGTCCTTCCGTCAATGTGCCAGTCTTGTCGAGGACGATCTGCTCCACGAGACGGAAGCCCTGAAACGCTTCGCCTGTGCGCATCAGGATGCCGCGTTCCGCAGCCTGGCCCGCGCCGCGCACGATCGAGAGCGGGGCGGAAATGCCGACCGCGCAGGGATAGCCCATCACCAGCACGCTCAGACCGGCGAAGACCGCCCGCTCGATGTCAGGCTGGCCGCTGCTCAGCGAGGAGCCCACAAGCCAGCCGATCACCGCGAGCGCCGCTACCACGAGAACCGTGGGCGTATAGACGCGCAGCACCCGGTCGACGAGATGCAGGATGCCAGGTTTGAGCGCTCGCGCGTCCTCGACCTGCCGGATCACTTGACTGAGAAAACTGCCTTCGCCGAGCGCCGTGATCCTCACCAGCAGCGTCCCCGTGCCGTTGATGGAGCCGCCGACGACGGTAGCGCCTTCCGTTTTTTCGATCGGAATCGACTCGCCGGTCACAAGCGACTGGTCGACCCCGGAATGCCCGCTGACCACAACGCCGTCGGCGGGGATACGATCGCCAGGGCGGACCCGGACGAGATCACCGATCCTGACCGCTTCGAGGGGTAATTCCAACTCGGTGCCGCCACGCACCACTCGGGCAGTCTCAGGCTGCAGGTCCAATAGCCGTTTCACCGCCTGTGAGCTGCGGGTCTTCACGATCAGCGACAGCCATTCGGAAAAGATATGGTAGGTGCCGACCATCACCGAGACGGCAAAGAATGGTGCGGTGGGATAGTCAGGCCGGCCGAGGACGAGCCCGATGATGCCGCCCGCAATCCCTGCGAATGCTCCGATTTCCAGCAGGACATGCTGGTTGAGGATGCCCCTCCGTAAGGCCTGGATGGCCATGTGTAGGATATGCCGGCCGACGCCAAAGACGAGCAACAATGCCAACGCGCCGGTCAGCCATGGAGCAGCCTTCGTCAGGTAGCCCTGCAAATTCAGAAACAGCAGCGTCAGCGACATCGCCGCAAGCCCGGTGGCACTCGCGACCGCGATCCAGAATCCGGTCGACCGCAGCACCAGGAATACGAATGCCCCAAAGCTGAGACAAACAAGGGCCGGCAGAAATCCAATCCAGCCCACGCCCGGATCGGCGATGATCGGGATGGCTGCAACGCTCAGCACCACGGCAACGACGAAGCGCCGTGCCTCGTTCACAAGATCACGCTCTTCCTCCTCGTACGGCCTGAGCTTGCTGGGATCAGAGATGGTATACCCGATGTCGCGCAGCGTTTGCAGGAACAGCTCAGGGCGGGCAATAGAGGGATCGTATTCGACCAGGGCCTGCTCATGGGTCAAGCTCACGGCCACCTTATCAACGCCGGGCAGTCGCCCGAGCGCCTTCTCAATGGTGCCGGTGCAGAGGGAGCAATGCAGGCCGCCGATACGCGCGCGAATCTTGCGGCGATTGGGTCTCGCCGAGGGCTCCTCGCTCCATGGCGTGAAGGTGGAAGCAGTTCCTGTCGCGATAGTCATTGCGTTCTCTCCATTCCGCTCCGGCAACAGCATGGCTTAGCGGTCAGCTACCTGCCGTTTCGCGGGCCACGACGCGAAATCCGGGCTTTTGGATCAAGTTCACAAGGCGGTCTTCCCGAATGGATTGCGGATCGAACAGCACGCGCGCCCGCTGGTCAGCAAACGAGACGGACGCCATACGCACGCCAGGTTCCTTCTCGATTAGGCTTTGGATCGTCTCCGCGCATCCGTCGCAATTCATACCGTCAATTTTGAAGATCGTCGTTTTCATCACTGTTCCTCTTGCGGCGCCTGTCTCCAATGATCCGAGACTAACCCTTGGACCTAACTCCAAGGTCAAGCCCGCGAACGACTCGCTCGCGCTTCGAAAATCCACTCTCGCGTTCGTGCCCGCTCACATGGCTACGGTGATCTTCGCGACGGCTAGGCGATGCGGCGCGCTAGGCGTCCATATCGGAAGTCGGGGCCTTGTTCGCGCGGGCGCATTCAGCGGTCTCGTCGCAGGCGGCGTGAGCGCAATTGCTTACTCCCTTCACTGCACCGATGACTCGCTGCCCTTTGTCGCCCTCTGGTACGGGGGCACGATTGTGCTGTGCACACCGACAGGCGCGCTGCTTGGGCCGCGATTGCTGCGTTGGTGACAGGCACGGCTATGTGTTTCACGTCGGCGTGAGCTTGTAACCGCTGGGCGCCGGGCTCCGAACTCCTCATCAGAAGCGCAATAGCGCTTTTGAAACATGATGGAGCCGGAACAATGTTGAAGAAAACCCTTCTTGCGATCGGGCTTTTGGCGGGCCTGTCGGCAACCGCCCAGGCAGCCTCGACGATTTCAGACAAGAGCTATTGGCCGAGCGAGGCCACGCAAAGCGCGCAGAGCGGAGCGGTTGTCTCGCAGCACGATCTGAATTCTGCATTCGCCTACGATCACTCTGCGCCAGCACAGCCCACTGTGACCGCTGGTGGACCCACGTGGCGCTACCAGGGCGGTCCCAAATCCCGTTAGCTCTCGGGCAGGGGCTAATCTCCGTTGATTGGCCCCAACGCCCGAAGAATCGCCGGCCGCCACCTTTCCCTGCAAACGGATTTCGCTGCGAAGGAACAATCTTCATGGCCATAGCTATTATGAGAGCCGGGAATGCCCTGAATACATTGCGCGATGCCTTGAGCGACTATCTCGCTCGACATCGTCTGATTCTCTACCATTCGCTGGCTGGTGTTGTTGCCGGAGGTATCGCTTTCAACTGGCACTGGCTCACGGTCTCCGAGACTATTCGCCTGCTGACGGCGCTGCCCTGCATGCTGATGATGTTCAAATGCTTCAATTGCGGTACCCACCGATCAACGGACGAGGCGGTGTCGGCGGAAAGCCGCACAGCCCAGACAGGCTGATGACCAGGTCTGAACGAGCCGAAACGTTCTGGATCCAAATAGCCATCAGTACTGAACAGAGATGATAACCGGCCGCCTTCGGCCGGAAGGAGCAACGCATATGATGATGGATATGAGCGGCATGTCGACAGCGATGATGCTTGGGATGGGAGTGATCTGGCTCCTGATCCTTGCGTTCCTGGTGCTCGGGATCGCTGCATTCGTCAAGTACCTCCGTTCCTGACAAAGCGATCGAAGCAAGGAAGAATAGCAATGGGCTTTTATTCGCAATGGCTCTTCCCCCGCATCCTCGACCTCGCGATGAAGCAGAAGCAGATAGTGCGATTTCGCGAGCGGATCGGAGAAACCGCCGAGGGCAGCGTGCTCGATCTCGGCATCGGGTCGGGCGTGAACTTGCCATTCTACGGTTCTCGGGTCAGACGCGTGTACGGCATCGATCCCTCGCCAGAGCTCTTGAAGTTCGCGCGCGAACGGGCCCGCGATGCTGAGGCTCCCGTCGAGCTCGTGTGCGGCAGCGGCGAGGCTATGCCGCTTGAAAGCAAGAGCATCGATACCGTTGCCGTGACGTTCACGCTGTGCAGCGTCAGCGATCCCATCACGACGTTGGCCGAGGCGCGGCGTGTGCTGAAACCGGCGGCCGTTTGCTCTTCGCTGATCGCAAGCCCGACGATCTCTTGCGATCCGCCGGCTTCGTCATCGATACCGCTGGAAACCGGCTATTTGAGGGGGCCGCGTCCCATGGTCTTCGTCTACTCCGGCAGCGCGCGTCCCCTGTGAGATGGTACTTCTGGGTCGGCGCGCCTTAATCCGCCGAACGATGGGACTGGAAACCAGGGAGGTAATCCATGAAGGGCCACGCAATGGTGGCGTTCGCGGCAATTGTTCTTGGGTCACCTGCGATCGCGCAAACGGCCGATATGTCCCAAGGCCAGCAATTGTTCAGGGCGTGTGCGCCATGTCACTCGCTAGAATCCGACCGCAACATGACCGGGCCGAGCCTCGCTAGCCTCTGGGGCCGCAAGGCCGGCAGCTTGCCGAGCTTCGAGCGCTACTCCGATGCACTCAAATCCTCCGGTACCATCTGGGACGACCGCTCGCTCGACGGCTGGCTTACCGACCCGGACCGGATGGTGCCGGACAATGACATGCCGTTCAATGGAATCAAGGACGAGCGCGCTCGCGCGGATTTGCTGGCCTTCCTGAAGGAGGCAACCCGGCCGGGCGCGCCAAAGCAGCCGTGCAGGCTCCGCCCGGTGGCATGGGCGGGATGCGGTATCGCGCTCCTCCTTGTCTCGCAACGGCGAACGTATGTGCCAAAGCAGCTTCGGCCCTGCGTCTACAGCCTTGTTTGGTGTAGGAATCAAATTGGTATTCGTCCGCCGGCTGCAATTCGATCATCGTCCATAGAACAGAACAAATATGAGTGCCCTGGCGACCAAGCTGGTCCAGACCACCGATATCCGAAACAGCCAATCGTTTCGCGTTTTAAAATTCATCTGGGGAAGCTTGAATTTCAAGAGGCCGCACCGCTCGCTGACTGCTGAAGCCCAAGGCTTCCACCGGCGTACTGTAACACACATAACGAAGCGCAGCGACACAACGATCGTGGCAAGAGCTCGTGTTCTTTAACGCTTCAGTTTCGGTATTTCTGGCGGCCCTAAAAGCTCTTGGTCTCGAATGTCCGTCCTCAGGTGCGCTCGCAGGAGGCAGCAATCCGTCAGTCTGGACTTCATGTCTGCGCCTACGAACAAACTATATGAGCGACGACGAGTTCGCCGCGGCAAACAGGATGGAAAGGCTTCCACCCAGATTGCCACGCTAGACGACGAGCCGGTACTGCAGGTCCGTGCTCTCCAGGTGCTGGCGCATCTGGTGCATGAAGGGGTCGGCCTTCAGCGAGGGACCGGCCAGCTACCGCCGCGTAGAGCCTGAGCTGCTGCCGCTCGTTGAACCACTTGATCGCGGGGAATTACCTCCCGAGGCCTTTCCTGTCGCTCCCTGTGCCTCGCCGTAAGCGCTAAGCCGCCACCCTATGGACGCAGGCTTGACGCTTTGCGGAATCGCCACGGCATGAGGTCTTCGATTCTGCGATGGGGATGGCCGTCGATAATGGCCTCGAGTGTTTCGGCGATGTAGGCGGCCGGGTTGACGTCGCTGAGCTTGCAGGTGGCAACGATCGACGCAAGCAAGGCCCAATTTTCAGCCCCGACCTCATGCCCGGCGAAGAGCGCATTTTTTCTGGTCAAGCAGACTGGCCGGATGGCGTTCTCGACCGGATTGGTGTCGAGCTCGAGACGCCCATCATCGAGGAAGCGGGTCAGCCCTTGCCAATGATTGAGCGCGTGGCGGATGTCATCGGCGAGCGTCGAGCCGCTGGAGATCATCGACAGCTGTTTCTCGAACCACGGCTTCAACGCCTCGACGATGGGCAGCGAGTGCTCCTTGCGCGCGGCCAGCCTGATGTCCGGCGATGAACCGCGTACCATGGCTTCGATGGCGTAAAGCTGTGCGATCTGCCGGACGGCGGCCTCGGCGATCGGCGATTTGCTGTTGCGGGCCAATTTGACGAAGCGCCGGCGCAAATGGCTCCAACAATGCACGAGCGTCCACGGCCCTTGCCGTCGAGCGACTTCGCTGAGCCGGTCATAACCGTCATAGGCATCGCATTGCAGGAAGCGTCCGTTAAAGCCGTCCAGGAACTGTTCAGCGAAGGCGCCGCTGCGACCGGGGGCATATCGGAACAGCACGATCGGCGGACTTGGGCCGCTATGGCCGCGGTCGTCGGAGACGATCGCCCAGAAGTAGCCCTTCTTCGTTTGACCACGCCCGGGATCGAGCACCGGCGCCGTGGTTTCGTCCATGAACAGGCGATCCGCCGCTGCCAGATGGCGGCGCATGTGGTCGGCAACGGGTTGGAGATGGAAGCAGGCGCGGCCGGACCAATTGCCCAGGGTCGCCCGATCAAGCCGGATCCCCTGGCGCGCATAGATCTCGGCCTGACGGTAAAACGGCGTATGGTCGCCAAACTTGGAGACGATCACGTGCGCAATCGCCGCTTCGGTCGGTAGTCCACCAGGCACGACATGCTCCGGTGCGTGCGCCTGCACGACAGGGCCCGAGCAGCGGCGGCAGATGTATTTCGGGCGGCGTGTGACCAGCACGCGCCATTGCGCCGGGATCACGTCGAGCCGTTTGCTAACGTCCTCGCCGATCTTCGTCATGGCCCCGCAACCGCACGGACAAAGCGTGCTCGCAGGCTCGAGGATCCGCTCCACCTGCGGCAAATGGGCAGGCAAGCAGCCCCGATTACGATGACGGTCCTGATCCGATCCGGTGCGAGATCGGCCCCTGATGACCGCCGCAGCCTTCTCCTGTGCCGCATCCAGGACGCCTTGCGCGATCTCCACGTCTTCGAGTGGCAAATGATATTGATCTGGCCGCAGCTTCTCGGACTTCGCGCCGAACTTCTCGCGTCGCAATTCGCCGAGGATGATCTCCAGCCGACGCCGCGCTTCTTCCGAGGCCGCCAGCGCCCCCTGATGCTCGCTCAACGCCGCCTGGGTTTGCGCCAAAAGCGCTTTCAGTTGTTCATTTTCGTCGCGCAGCGCCGCGATGCTCATGCGCTATTTCGAGCACATCGCCGCCGCGTGTGCCACGATCAAAATAGCTGCCGAGTCATTCTGACGCAGTTATCCCGCCGCCTGCGGGCGCCGTGCTTCTTCCGGGCGGACCAGTCTCCAATCCAGACCTTCGAGCGAGGGCATCGGGAGATACCCATAAGAGTCACGATGACGTAGCCGCCGGCGAAGAGGTGGAAGTCGTTGATCCGCGTCATCCGCTTTATGGTCGGCGCTATCGATTGATCTCGATCGGCAAGGAGACGACCACACGTGGAGCGTGCAAGGAATCCTTTGCGCGTGTACATTACCGATTCGGTCTCACGCTTCTTCTGCCGCTCGGGGTGACGTGTCTTGAGCGGAACGGCTTGCTGCGCGCCGCGCCGACCAAGCTGAGCCTCGACGCGCTGCAGGACTTAATCGCGTTGGCCGAAGAGAGCGGGGGCACATGCCCATCGAACCTCGAGAGGTCTGGCGCAGTTTGCCGGAAATGCTCCGGCAGGCGATCGCAGAAGATCTCGGCCAAGTCCTGCGGGAGATGAGCGATGGGCTCAGAACTCGTCAAACCGGATCACCTGGACCGCAAAGCGGTGGTGTATGTCCGGCAGTCGACGCCACACCAAGTGATCACCAATCAAGAAAGCCTGAAGCTCCAGTACGCCCTCTCGCAGCGCGCTCGCGATCTCGGATGGCGCGAGGCGGACATCGATGTGATTGACAGCGATCTTGGGCAGAGTGGTGCTGCCGCAGCCCACAGGAAAGGGTTTAAGGACTTGGTTGCGCGCGTCACTCTTGGCGAGATTGGCCTTATCTTGTCGATGGACGTGACGCGCCTGGCGCGCAATTGTTCGGATTGGTACCCGCTGCTTGATGTCTGCGGGCACCGCCGTTGTTTGATCGCCGACCGTGATGGCATCTACGATCCCGGAACGCCCAATGGCCGCCTGCTCCTCGGTTTGAAGGGAACGATCTCAGAGCTAGAATTGCACACGATTAAAAGCCGGATGACCACTGGGCTTATGGCAAAAGCCGAACGCGGTGACTTGGCCTTGCAACTGCCGGCGGGCCTTGTCCGCGATCCTTCTGGGGTGGTCACCAAGGACCCCAATCTCGAGGTGCAGGGGCGCCTGTTGCTGCTCTTCGAGACCTTCCTGAAGGTGCGGACCGCCGCGCAAGTGATGCGGGCCTTTGTTGCACGCGGCTTGGCACTGCCTCGCCGCGACCGCCATGGCGATTTGCGCTGGCAACCGGCCACTGTCTCGGCCGTGACGGCGATCCTCAAGAATCCGGCCTATGCAGGCGCCTTTGTCTATGGAAGGACTTGGCAGAAGCCATCCCAAAGACCGGGAGAGCGTCCACAAAAATCTCCGCGTCGTGGAACGGACTGGAGGATCGTGGTGAGGGAAAAGTACCCGACCTATATCGATTGGGAGACCTTCGAGAAGATCCAGGCGATGCTGCGCGACAATCGGGCAGAGTACCAGCACATCGAGAGCCGTGGCATCCCTCGTGATGGAGCAGCATTGCTCCACGGCATCACCTATTGCGGCGAATGCGGACACAAGATGGCTGTGCGTTACAAGGGCGGCAGTCAATATGTCTGCAATCATCTCAAAATCCAGCGCGGCGCTCCGGAATGTCAGAACCTGCGGGCCGCACCGATCGACGCACAGGTTACAGCGGCATTCTTGGAGGCGGTGGCGCCGGCGGAAATCGATGCGTTGTCCAAAGCGCGCAAGACCCATCTGCAGTCCGAAAGAGCCCTACGGCACGCCGAGGAGCAGCAGATTGAGAGGCTTCGCTATCAAGCAGCCCTTGCTGAGCGCCAGTTCAATCGCGCTGACCCTGACAACCGGTTGGTCACCGGCGAGCTGGAGCGGCGCTGGGAAGCGGCCCTGTTGGAGCTGCGTCGAGCCGAGGAGGCGTTGGCCCAGCGCAAGGTGCCCAAGGCAAACGACCCCATAGGCGTTGCTCATGATCTGCGTGCCAAGGTGATCGGAAGGGCATCACTCGCAATGGGAAGCGGACAAAGTCCTGCCGGTCACGGTCCAGCGCATTCGGCTTAAACGCCGCCTAAAGGTGCAACATCGGCAAACACGATGGCCGGCGATCGCTGACCATTCGACAGTAACCCAACTGGCAAACCGTCTCAGCATTCCCACCAAGTGGATCTATGTTCAGCTCAAACGAGAGAGCATCCTGACCACCCGAGAGCCTTCGGGCCGCTTCCTGTTCCCCGACAAAACAGCCGCCCTGCAAGCCATTCGCAGCTTGAGAAATCACCGTGTCGCGAAGATCGATCTGAGGGAGGATCAACATGAAAAGTAAGGGCATCAACAAGCGCCCTCGAGCAAGGCAGCGAACATCGCGGGCGACATTCGCATCACGCCGTCCGCGATCCTTGGCCAAACAAACTTGCAACCTTCGAGGCGCTTGTGCACCAACACCGGGCCCGTTCGATCCCAGACCAAAATCTTGATCCGGTCCGCTCGTTTCGATCGGAACACGAAGGCTGCGCCGCTGAACGGATCGAGACGGAGCATCTCCTGCACCTTTGCCGCAAGCCCATCCTGGCCACAGCGGAAGTCGATCGGCCGCATTGCAACGTAAATCTTCAGATCAGCACCGGCCGCGATCATCGTGACGCTCGCACCGCACGGATCACCCGGGACAGCTGCTCACCATCAATGGCCGTGTCCGTCCGCAGCACGACATCACCGATCGCGATCTCAAGCTTGATCGCCGGAGTCTGACGCTCCTCCAACGCATGTTCCACGACCAGCGGCGCGAATGTCGGCGGGGACGCCTCGCACGGCGGCAACATGCCTCGCTGTCGAAACCGCCGTCGCCAGTCGTAGATCTACCAGCGCGTCGCTCCGTGCTTGCGCGCAACCTCGGACACCTGGGCACCGGGCAACAGACTCTCGGCGACGATCCGAGCTCTCTCAGCTTCCGAACGCACGCGGCGCCCCGACGGTCCTTCAAGAACTTCCCGCCGGCTCACCGACCCCGCCGATGGGCCGTCCAAATGGACGTCCTTTTTGCTGTCCAATCCCATCCTAAACCTCCGTCCAAGCCGGAGGCTTCTTCGCACATTCATTCTAACTCTGAAGCAAGGGTATCGGCTTCGCGCTTACGCCTCGCCCGTGCCTGCCGATGCTGCGCCTGCACCGGAGGCCGCCCCCATCCCGCCGGCGCCGGCCGAACCCGCGCCGCTCGACGCGCCAGCGGCCCCGGCTCCGCCAGCGCCAGCCCCGCCGCCCCCAGCTCCGCCGCCGCCTCCGCCGCCCTGCGCCAACGCCGAGCTCATATTGCCAACCACCATAGTTGCGGCAAGAACTGCCGCGATTGCGCGCTTGTTCATAGGTGCTCTCCTTATCTGGAGTGCGGAGAACTTGGGCTCACGTAGGACGTTCCAATGTCGGCCGGGCCCCTGGGGCCACCAAGGAACTGGTCAACTAGCCAGGGATTAGCCCGGGTGCATTGGTCCGTTGGCAGGACTTAGGTGAACGAATGCGAGGATAAATGCAGCGCAAAAATTCAGATGCGATCACGCCCCGATTTGAGAGACCGGCCGACGGCTACGAAATCCTCGTAACCTGGCCGGATTTCCGCGAGGGCCACCATGACCAGGAGATCTGGTACGCCAATGTGAGCGATCAGGCGGAGGCCGTTCGCCTCGTGCAGCAAGCCTGTGGCGCGTTAAACGATGCCAAGATCGAGATCCTTGCGCCCGCGGCTGAAGCCTTCCTTGCCAACCACGGGGTCCGTGCCGGCGAGGTTAAGCGCGCAACTTCGCGGTTTAGCGGCGCCTGACCCGAGAAGAAGGGCTCAAGATTTTTAAGCATGCGAGATTGAGATGCCATCTGCCCCCCAGCGCGAAAAAGGACAGTCGAAGCCGCTCGTCCTGATCACAGGAGCAAGCGGCTTCATTGGAAAGGCGGTGGTCCGCCGCCTTGCGGACGACTATCGCCTGATCGGTCTCGACCGGGCTGGACCGCCCGATCCGCCGTGCCCGGCTCACGCCATCGATTTTGATGTTAGCTCGAGCGAACAGGTCAAAACCGCGCTTGCAAGTGTAAGGTCTCGCTTCGGTAGACAGATCGCTTCCGTTCTGCACCTGGCTGCCTATTTCGACCTGTCGGGCGAGCCGAGCCCATTGTATGACCGAATCACGGTTGAGGGCACGCGACGGCTGATCGAGGCCCTGCAGGAGTTCGAAGTTGGGCAATTCATTTTTGCGAGCTCGATGCTCGTGCACGAGGCGACCGATAGTCCTGAGAAAACGATCAACGAGGATTCGCCAATTAAGCCGTCATGGGCTTACCCGGAATCGAAGGTGCGCACCGAGGATCTGCTCCGAAAAGAGCATGGAAAGATCCCAGTCGTGCTGCTCAGGATTGCCGGTGTCTATGACGACTTGGCCCATAATCCTTTCCTTGCCGAACAGATTTCGCGCATCTACGAGCACAGGCTGAGCGCGCATGTCTACCCCGGAATGTTGTGCGCCGGCCAATCGTTCGTGCACGTCGATGATTTGACAGAAGCCGTGGCGCGGCTGATTGCCCATCGCAACCGATTGCCACGAGAGCTACCGCTCCTCGTCGGCGAGACCGAGGCGTTAGGCTATGCCGAGGTGCAGAACATCGTGGGGCAGGTGTTGCACAAGGAACACTGGACCACGTTGCGAATGCCCCAGGAAATGGCCAGCATCGGCGCATGGCTTGCGGACAACGTCCTCGGCGAAAAAGAGTTTATAAGACCTTGGATGATTGCGCAGGCAAACGCGCATTATCCGCTCGATACCACGCGAGCTCGCAAATTGCTCGAATGGGAGCCACACCATTCTTTGCGGCGTACGCTGCCAAAAATCGTCGCTTCACTCAAGAGCAATCCGACTTCCTGGTACAAGAGCAACAAGCTCGATGCTGCGCGGGTTGCCTGGTACGGTAGTGGGACCGGCTCGCCTGCTGAGGACATCTCCGGCCCCGCCGAGCCGCAGCAGACTTCGTCACCATCACGGCGCCAGGGCCACGTTGGTCATTGCACACAAAACGGCTCGCGGACGACTGAGGCCTCCCGTGGGCACCATGCTGATCATATGCAGATGATGGAAGAAGACGCCAGACGCACGCGCTGGGCGCACTTCGCCAATGTCGGTCTTGGCTTTTGGTTGGCTGCGAGCCCCGCGGTCTATGATGCCCTCGCCAACAACTCCGTCGGTCCAAGGGTGTTTGAGGTCACATTGGAGCGTCGCTTGCCGCCGGTCGAATGGCGCGCAGACATGCTCATGACAAGCGACGTCGTGAGCGGACTTCTGATTGCAATCTTCGGCGCGCTGTCGCTTTCGCGGAAAACGGCCTGGTTTGCGCAATGGGCCAACACGCTCGTTGGCATCTGGCTTCTGTTTGCTCCGCTGTTGTTCTGGAGCCCTAGCGCGGCGCAATATAACAACGATATGCTCGTGGGCACCCTGGTCATCGCGTTTGCAGTGCTGGTGCCTATGATGCCCGGGATGAGCATGGCAGCGATGATGGATCGCAAGGTCGTGCCGCCCGGCTGGACTTACTGCCCGTCGACCGGCGCACAGCGCCTGCCGATTGCCGCGATGGGCCTGACTGGCCTCTTGATTGCGCGTATGCTCACCGCCTACCAGCTTGGTCATGTTGACCACGTCTGGGAGCCGTTCTTTAGCGGCGACTTGGCCGATCCGCGGAACGGGACTGAGGAGATCATCACATCTTCTGTCTCAAAGGCCTGGCCGATACCCGATGCGGGACTTGGGGCTGTAAGCTACACCTTGGAGATTGTGATGGCCGTCATGGGTGGCCGCGACCGCTGGCGCACCATGCCATGGATGGTGACGTTCTTTGGAATCCTGGTGATCCCGCTGGGCGTCATCAGTATCTACTTCATCATCATCCAGCCAATCGTCATCGGAACCTGGAGCACGCCGGCCCTGATTGCTGCTTTGGCCATGCTCATCATGATCCCGTTCGCGCTCGATGAAGTGATCGCGATGGGCCAGTTCCTCTACTGGGCGTTCTGCCAGGGCAAACCGGTCTTGCGTACGTTTCTTCAGGGCGACGCGATCGAGCGCGGCGCCGAGGATGACCACGACACTTTGTCCAGCGTGAGAGCATTCTGGAGCGATACCATCAAAGGCACAACAGCGCCCTGGAATCTGGTTTGCGCAATGGGAATAGGAGGCCTGTTGATGCTGAGCAGGTTGTTGTTTGGCGCCAGCGGCTCGGCGGCCAACAGCGACCATCTGATCGGCGCTCTTGTTTTGACCATAGCGATCATTGCAACGGCCGAAGTGGCGCGTCCGCTGCGCTTCGTCAACATCCTGTTCGGCTGTTGGCTGATCGCTGCGCCTTGGCTGCTTCGCGGCGCGACATGGCACAGCGCTATCGTGGACGTGGCTTTTGGTATTGCGCTGATAATGACAAGCCTGCCGCGTGGAGTGAGGAGCCGCGAGCATTACGCATCTTGGGACAGGTATATCGTCTGAGCTTCGGGAACCAGGCGCCGGTTAGCCCGAAGGACTTGGCATGTCGCGGTCGCACGAGCTCTGAAACGGATAACGTGTGTGCCTGACGAGCGGCAAACGGAGACAAAAGATGGACCCTCACAGCCTGATCCGTCACGCAATCGCATCGGCCTCTGATCGACCCCGCGGAGGTTTGCAGCCTGTTGTCACAGCTATTGTCAGCTTGTTTCTTTTGTTGGCCGTCGTAGACGCTGCCCCGGCAGGCCCGTGCACGAGAGAAATCCTGAAGATGCAAGCCGCTCTTGACGCCCTCGCCGCCAGCAGCCCTGAGAAGACCGCGCACCAGAGCATTGCGGCCCAGCGACATCGCCAACCTACACCACGTTCCGTGTCAAGGGGATGGCGGCAGGCGAGGGCGGACGAGCGCCATGACCGCTTGGCACTCTCGCGCGCTCGGTCGGCGGATACAAGGGGCGACGCCACGGCGTGCAAGCGCGCGCTTGCCGAAGCCCGCATGTCCTCTTCTAACCAGCGAGTGCGTCCACGAGCACGCCCCTAGGTAAGCGCTCCGGTAACCTTGCTGTGAAAGCCAGTCCGGAAAAATGGAGCCGTGGCTTGACGCTCAATCAGATGATTTGGACGACAATTGCACTTCTGATACAGAGAGAAGCCGTATCGGATGTGCGCAGTCTACGAGTTAGTTCTCTCCTATCGATTTGCTCTGGGATCGCTGACTGGCGCCTGCAAATATTTGATGCCTTATTGAAGCTACTATCTGGTCCTACCTGGCCGAGAGGCCGCGGAACTCCAGTAAAGCGGGCAGGAACGACGCTGCGGGCGGCTCCGCGGAACAAGCGGCGATGTACCTCGTTGAGGGCGGTATGCTTGTTAAGGAGGACAAATATGAAAACTATGACAGCCATTCTGTGCGCCGCCGTTCTGGCGCTCGGGTCCGTTGCATATGCAGAGGATCATCCCGTGCGTATAGATGAACATCATGATGACGGCCACGGTACGCACGCGAACGGGCCAGACATCCACGTCAACACCGACCACTCAACTGTCGGAGCCCATGTTGACAACCACGGTGCCGGGGTCGATACCCACGCTGCAGCGCCCCACGATCAAGCGGGCCACGGTGATCATCGCGACAATCCTGCGCCGCGGGATCATTGAGCCGCTGCTGATGTAGCGCTCGGTGCGCAAAGCTTGGGACGCGCTTGATAAAAGACACATTGACTGAGAGTTGGCATGCAATCTTTGAAACCTAAACTCTTGGCAGCGGCTGCCGGACTGCTCTCGCTGAGCTTGGCCGGGAGCGTTGCGGCCCAAGACGTACATGGGGCGCCATCGCACGACCGCGCCACACACGGGACCTTGAGCTTTGCCCCTGAGCACGGGGCCATTCTGCACGAGCACGCCAGCAGCCAGCACTTTGATTCCGTGCATGAGCCGGGCTTCCACGCCGAGGCGGGGGGACACTTGCCGGGCTCGGTTAGTCTCCACCCGCTGCCGGATCGATTTGTGACCCAAGTACCAGGCGCGCACGCTTATCAGTATGGTATTGTCAACGATCGACGCGTCATCGTTGACCCACGCAGCCGGCGGATCCTGCACGTTTATGAGTAAACCGTTTTGGCCGGCGCAGATGTGTGCTCACTGAGTTCACATTTGCGGCACGCAGTATCGTCCGGCTCGCCAAGATGAGGCGACCCGGCGAGGGAAGATGACGCGATTAGCAAAGCCGTTGAGCTTTTTTGTTGAATTGAAATAGGCCAGAGCCAGGATTTGATCACTCCGCACCAAAAAGTTTAGAATTGTTTTGATCTAGACCGATTCAAAAATCGCTTCGCGCTATTCGCATTGACCCGCAATTTTGTCGCCGATACCAACGCCGGCATCGTTCATCGCAATTGATGCGCATGAGCGATCTGTGGGGGACGAAGTATGGGCGGGACAAAGGCACCGAGGTCATTGCGCGCGATCGCGGCGGTGCATCCGATCGATGGGCCAAGCGACAACAATTCCGGCAAAAGGGTCTCCGCAGTCGCCGGTTTGATCGCAGTGGCCTCCTTCTCAGGCAGCGCGGAAGCGCAGCAAACCAGCCTTCCGCCAGTCACGGTGGACGCACCTGTCGAGCGGCCACGAGCGCTCGCGTCCAAGCCCTCGCCCGAGCAGGTCCGCGCCCGCAATGCCTTACGGCGCGCCGCGCAGCGCAACCAGCCCGCGGCCGCTCCGCTGCCCTTCCCGAACGCCGGCGGTTTGGCACCGGACCGCAACCCCTATGCCGACCCGATCGCACCCTACAAGGTCGATCGGCTGCAGGCGTCCGGCAAGTTTCCAGAGCCGCTGCTCAATACGCCGAAGACCGTCACCGTGCTCAGCAAGGAGGTGCTCGAGGACAAGAACGCGACCACCTTGAAGCAGGCAATCCTGAGCACGGCTGGCGTGACCCTCGGTACGGGCGAGGGCGGCAATGCCTTCGGCGATCGCTTCTTCATCCGCGGTTTTGATGCGCGCAACGACATCTTCATCGACGGCGTGCGCGATCCCGGCGTGAGCGTGCGCGAGAATTTCTTCACCGAGCAGGTCGAGATCCTGCGTGGTCCCGGCTCGTCCTTTGCCGGCCGCGGCACCACGGGCGGCGCCATCAACATCGTGACCAAGCAGGCCACCACCGAGAAGAGCTTCTACAACATGGACACCACGTTTGGCACCGACAAGACCAAGCGTGTGGTGCTCGACGTCAACCAGGTAATCAGCCCGAGCTTTGCGGTGCGCGCAGGCGGCTTGTTCCAGGACGCGGGCGTTGCGGGGCGCGATTTCGTCAGTGATGACAGGGGCGGCGGCTTTGTCGCCGCCAAATGGACGCCGACTGATGCCGTGAAGGTCACTGCCGGCTATATCCACACCGACCTGCACGGGTTGCCCGACTTCGGCGTGCCCTATTATCGGCCGAGCACGGCGAGTACCGCCGGCGGACCGTTCCCTGATTTTGGCTCCAATCGCAACAACTGGTACGGGTTCGTCAACCGCGACTTCTTCCAGGTCAAGCAGGACATCGCCAGCATCAACACGGAGGTGCAGGTCGCGCCGGATCTGCTGGTCAGCAACAAGACGAGGGCGTCGCAGTCGCTGCTCAATTACATCGGCACCCTGCCGGAGGCCCCGGTGATCGCGAATCCGCTGTCAGCCTCGACGCTGACGGCAAATCCGCAGAGCCGCTATCAGGTCACCAACGTTCTGGTCAATCAGACCGAGGCCACCTACAAGTTTGCAACCGAGGGCTGGCATCACACGGCGCTGGCGGGTGTGGAGGTGTCGCAGGAAACAGCCAAGATCGACAAGTATACAGGATTGAGCTCTGAAGCGCTGGGCGGTGCGCCCGCGAGCGGTTCGGTCCCGGGTGTCAGCGTCTTCAATCCGCAATACACCTTCTTGCCGTTTGGTACGCCGTCATTGGCCGGATTCCCAACCAGGCTGGGAATCGACACGACGAGCGCGTATCTGCTCGACACCGCGAACTTCAACGACCTTGTCATTCTCAACGGCGGCGTTCGCTACGATGATTACAATATCAAGGTGAACGGCTACGGCACTGTCAACGGCGTTGCCAACGTCTTCGGGCAACAGGAGCAGCGCTACGGTCTGCCGAACTTCAACCTTGGCATGGTGCTCAAACCCATGCCGATCGCGAGCGTCTACGCCGCCTATGCGACCTCGTCGAACCCGGTCGGCTCAGAGTTCGATGGGACGAGCGCTCAGTATGGTGGCCTGGCGCCGACCCTGAACGGCAACGCCAACCAGATCTTCGGACCCGAGAAAAACAGGGCGATCGAGATCGGCACGAAGTGGGAGCTGTTCGACCGCCACCTGCTGCTGACCGCTGCGGTGTTCCAGACCGAGAAGGAAAACGCGCGCGAGTCGCGCAACATCACGCCTGCGACTGCGACTACAAGCTGTCCGTACCCAACCGGTTCGACCGGCGCCGTGTCGTGCATCAGCGCCGGCGCGGCCTACCGCATCCGCGGCATCGATCTGGAAGCAGGCGGCAAGATCACGGACAAATGGAGCGTGTTCGGTGGTCTCGTGCTGATGCAGTCGGAGGTGACGAAATCATTGATCCCGCCAGGCAACACGATTCTCTACGCGAGCAATGTCGGGTTGCCGCTGGCCAATGTCGCGCATCAGTCCTTCAGCCTGCTGACCAAATACCAGCTGACGGATGTATGGGAGCTCGGCGGGCAGGCGGTGTACCGCTCCAAGATCTACGGCGGCACATTCCTCGCCGCGAACCAGGGCACGTCGCTGCCGAGCTATTGGCGGTTCGACGCCTTCGCGGAAGCCAAGGTGAACAAGAACTGGACCGTGAAGCTGTTCGTGAACAACATCTTCGATAAGCGCTACTACGACGCCCTGTACCAAAGCGCTGCACCTTTCGCGCTGCAAGCTCCAGGGCGCGCGGCTTATCTCGTTGTTTCAGCGCGCTACTGACAGGCAAAGACGGTCAAAAATGCACGGTTGTCAATGAAAGCTCGCGCTGAATCGCTTTGCGCAGGAGCCTGTCTGACTACAGGGCGTTCTTCCGTGGTATGGTGACTGGTTCGGAAAACATGGGCTGTCTCGGCTGCAGATTTCGCCACAGGAGGCCTCTTAGGGGATTGACTACGTCGGAGGGTTATCTCTCCGTCGCATTGACGGCATCGACGCGGGACTGGGTACGCCTTGATCCACCGGTCATTAGCGGAGCCGAAACAAACTTGCGGGCGAGCGCGCCGATCATACCGAATTCCTTTCCAAATTCCTGTGTTCGCGATGACCGGCCCAGCTGATTTATGGCATTCAACCTCCTTTCCCTCCTGAACGCGCCATCTATCAGCACCATTGCTCACGTAAGGAGCGCCTCATGGTCCATGCCGCCGGATGGCGGGCTGGAGCCGCTGATTTGGCAGCCTTATGATGAGGCGGCTGATTCTCGTCGGGCCACGAAAGCAATTGCCGCGTCCGACAGGCAAACTGCTGATAGAGCCAACGCGATGCGGAGCGAAGACGGTCTTGGTTTGATCTCGCGCCCTCTGACATCTCAAGGCGCATATGTTCTTTTTGCGAGCAGGTTCGCGCGCAATTTCTACGCCATCGTCGCAACGCATCAGCCGATTCCGAGCCTGCTCATGGGCCCTGCTTGGCGCTTCCTTTGCGTCCTGAAGGGCAGAAGCGCGCGTCAGGAGGCTTTGCGCAGTAAAGATGCTCTCCGTGCGATGCAGCGAGATGGCTGTTATTTGTTTTGTGCACCGCCAGATGCTTTTTGCCTTCGCAACAGGCGTTCAAAAACCGATGCGCGTTGAGCTTGGGTGTCCACTCCCGGCCGTCGTCCTAGAGGAGATCTGTCGGCGCGGCGGCCTAAACGAGCAACGCTGTGGAACCAAAATTTTTCAGGGATGTTTGCCTCTTGGAATAAAAGGTCAACAAATCGGAGTTTGACAATGAAGCGAGTAGCAATCGCGACCGCGGCTATGTTCTTGGCCTCCGTCGTCTCGACGCAAGCGATGACGCCGGCGCCCGCCCGAGTTCTCAAAAGCGGAGCAGAGGTCACGCAGATCAAAAAAAAAAGAAAATGCATCACATGTCCGGAATGAAGGGACATAAGATGACGGGACATAAGATGTCCGGGATGTCAGAGCACAAGAGCGGCATGAGCGGTATGGGTGATAACGACAAGATGCCCGGGATGAGCGGCGACCATGGCAAGATGAAGGGCATGAAGGGGATGTAATCCCGGTTAGAAGACCGATCGATCTTCTTCTTCAGTGTTCCTGCTGTGTCGGCCCGCATCTCGCGCAACCTGAACGTATAAGGATGACCTATGGCTAAAACAAACCGCTTCCTGACGCCTCTTGCTTTCGCAGCGCTATTGTCATTTTCTCCTACAAGTTCCTTTGCCCAGGTAGAGGTGGGGCCTGGCGGAATCACGGTGGGTCCTCACCACGACAACGACGGGCATGGACATGGCGCGGCCGTTGTCCATGGGGATAACGACCACGGCGTTCAAACCCATGGTCAAGGTCATGACGGCGCGGCTGTTGTAATCCAAGGCGACCACGGCGGCCGGGGCAGCGATCACCGCTCCGACCACAATCCAGATCGGCCGGACACTCGCCATTAAGCCGTGGCGGTTTACGTCGGGGTATCGACGGACCTTGAGAAGGACACTTGAGGTTGCGCGCCCCTTGTGTCCTTCGCTCCTCGTTCTGTCGCGGAAAAAGGAGGGACAGAAGCGGTCAGGATGGCTCGTCTCCCGAGTTTCGCTCGAGGGACCCGGTCAGATGTTACGGAGCCAAGATGCGGGCTGTCATGCGCAGAAAGTGCTGATGCGACAGATCGGCCATAAACGGCAGCGCGACGACCAGCGTGAGAAAGGTTGCAACAATCTTCGGGACGTAAATGAGCGTCTGCTCCTGTATCTGTGTCAAGGCTTGGAGCAGCGACACGAGGACACCGGTGATGGTTCCCACAACCATCAGGGGCGCAGATACCAGGACGACGGTGAAGAGGGCTTCCTCGGCCGAGGCCATCACTTCCGGGCCCGTCATTCGAACTCCCAAAAAAGGGTTAAGCTGCGCCAGTTTCGTATGAAATGGTTAACGAAATGTTAATGTCTTCCATTTTGAAGGCTGATCAGGCTCTTGAACCTGTATGAGAGCTGAGCTCGTGACACGGTCCTGCAAGCTGCAGCGACCGCTGCGCGGGGCAATTTCGATCCGCGAGGCGTCACACTGTTGTAGGATCGAGCGCTTGCGGTGATTCGTAGTGGGGCGATGAACATGGGCGAAACTACGCTAATTCACCTTTCACGTCTGATCGCGCTCGAACGCAAGCTTGACGTCGTGGCCCACAACGTCGCCAATTCAAGCAGCACAGGATTTCGTGCGCGCGACCTGTCTTTCCAGGAATATCTCAAGCCAGAGAAAGGGTTGGATGAAGCGGGGAAGAAGGAGCGCCCCCTCTCCCTGGTCGATCCGCGATTCCAATTCAGTAACGAAAGTCAGGGGGCGCTCCAATCGACCGGCAATCCGCTCGATTTGGCCATTCAGGGCGAAGGATATTTTGTTGTTCGAACCGGCCAGGGAGATCGCTACACCCGAGCCGGCGCATTGACGATTAGCGCTTCAGGCCAGATCGTGACCCTTTCTGGCGAACCGATTTTGGGCAGGAATGGTCCTCTCCAGGTTCCTGCTGACGATCGCGATATCAGTGTCGCGAGCGACGGAACTGTGAGCACCAAACGCGCCATTCTCGGACAGCTCCGTTTGGTTGGATTTTCAGATCGAGCGCGCCTGCGACCCGCCGGCGAAAGTTTGCTTGAGACTGACCAACCGCCCATCGATCTTGGCCGTGGTCAGGTTAGCCTCGCCAGCGGATACCTTGAGAAGTCTAACGTAGAAACCACGCGGGAAATGATCCGATTGGCTGAAATTACCCGTTCCTATGAGATGGTGGGAAGACTGTTGAAAGATTCCCAGGACGCTAACGATCTGAACAAGCTCGGGAACGTGCCGGAGTGAGCAGCACCTTGCGGCCTTGAGATCCCTGATCGTGCTACCGCGCTTGTTCCTTCACTTTCTCTGCGCTGCACTCCGGGTGAGTTCACCTCGCTTGTATCATCATTCGTGGTGACCGCCGCCGTGTCCTCCAAACCCATGCCCGCCGAAACCATGCCCGCCAAATCCATGCCCACCGAACCCGTGCCCACCGTCATAATGGTGTCCTCCGAAACCGAAGACGACGCTAGGTCCATAACCATAGCTACCAGGATAGTAACCGTTGTCATAATAGGGGGCACGAACAACGCGGCGTGAGCGATAGCATCTGCCGTAATTGTCGCAGACAAGATGGACAGTCTGCTTATATTCGTTCGCGGCAGGACTTACAGGATGAGCGGCCAGTGGATTCGCCACTAAAGGAGCTGCTGATGCCGAGGTAGCCATCGTCGTGGCGAAAAGGCCGGCAATAACCATAAGCTGCGATGATTTGCGAAACACGGACATGATCAGGATCTCCTCAACGACGACGATTGAACTGTAAGCAATGGAGGCCGCCCCGGGTTCCTTTGCTACAGGAAAGAAACATCGATCAGGAAGCTGGCCTCATAGATTTTGCACCGCAACATGAAGTTTGCTTCTAGCTAGTCCAGGAAACGACTTTCAATCAAGACAGGCGTCAACAGATGGACGAAAAGCGCGACGAATTCAGATCCCGCGTTTTGAAGGCCGCAACCATCAGTTTTGGCAACGGCGGGGTCATCAGTTGTGTCATTCGCAACTTGTCCCCGCGAGGGGCTGCGCTTGACGTCGAAAGTTCGCTCGACATACCCGACGAGTTCAAGCTGATCCTGGATCGGGAGGAAGAGCATTATCATTGCCGCTTGATCTGGCGTAAAGCAAAGCGCATCGGCGTTCGCTTTCGTTCTGGACCGGAGTGATGGACCCTAAATTAGAAGCGCGAAGAACCACAAATCTCCAAGATCCTAAGGATCGCCCAAGCCATCAAGTTTGCGCAGCCTATTATGGATGGCGGTCGCGGCGATCGCAGCCTGCCCGCAAGCGACGCTGATCTGATCAAGCCCCTGTACGACGTCTCCAGCCGCATAGAGGCCGCTCACATCAGTCATTTGATGCGAATCGACGAGGATGCATCCCTGACTGGAGAGCGAAGCTCCCAAAGATCGCAGCAAATCCGTGTTGCTGCTGGAGCCCAAGGCCGGATAGAGAGTGTCGAATGAAAGGCGCGCAGCTGAGGCGGTTTCGATCAAAATTTTCCTTGGTCGATTGTCAAGCGGGCGATCGGCTGTTCGATCAGCGAGACGCCCGCGGCTGCAAGCTGTCTTGAACTGCATTCATTCATCGCTGAAGCAGATATAAGGGTCACATCCTGGCTGTACGTGCGCAGAAACACAGCCTCGCGTACGCCATGAGGACCCTTGCCCAAGACGACAATCTTTTGGCCTTTGGCTTCAAAGCCGTCGCAAACGGGACAATAGCGGATAAGGCCGGCTGCGACGGCATCACGGTGGACCTGTGCACTCATGTCGGGCCGGTGATTGACAACGCCCGTCGCCAGAAGAAGCGTTCGCGCGGCTGCCGTTTCTTCGGCGAAGTCGACCAGAAATCCCTCGTGGATCCGCGCAACAGCGATCGCCTTTTCGGTGAGAATTTCAGTGGCCAACTTGGTGAGGTGCTGTCGCATGCGCCCCAGGATCTCTGTGCCGGTTATGCCGGCGGGGAAAAGCGGTTGGTTGTGCGAAACCGGTATCCAGGCAGCTCGGCTTTCGCCGGCGTCAATCACGCAGACCTTACGCCGAAATCGGGCCAGATAGAGTGCAGCAGTCAGCCCCGCAGGACCACCACCGATGATGATGCAATCAAGCACGGGGCCCGTCATATTGCGCGAGGACTTTTTGAGACTGTCCGTGACAATCTCGGCCGCGCCAGGCCGAAGTATCGCGGCCGATCAGCGCAGACATACGAAGACATCGCCGTTACGTGAAATCTCCGCCTTGCATTGCAGTGATCATCACCAAGCGCTCGATCTTGCTCTTCTTTCAGTGCGACCACGCGGCATCCAATCAGCAAGAAGGATTCTCGAACTCGATCATGGTGGGCGCGGCCACGACTTCGGGCGGTCCTGTGCCGTCACCCACCATGATCCGGGGTTGGGACCCCCGCTTCAGCAGGAGGCGTTTCTGCTGAAGTTCGCCGAACCGACCATCTCACCTTTTCCCAGCTTGAACGCCTTTCGAGGCGCTCAGCTTTGCCCCCCTGTACCCCAGAAGGGTATAATCCTTGCCCCCTCTCTTCAAGAGCTTCCCGATGCGAACGAGAGGCGCACGCTCCTAAAAGGCCACGGTTGGGAGGGATCACGATCAAGCGCCGTCGAGGCGAGGAGCAGAAGACGTTTTGCGGACAATTGGTCCCCTCAACGGTTGTAGATACGCAAAAACCTCAAAAGCCTTGACTGGCAGGACGCCTCGCGCCCGGAACAATTGAGAGAAGCCGTCCGCAGACGTGCCGCCAGGCGGTTTAAACCAATAAGCCACACCGAGGCTAAACTTCGCGTTTTCCAATTCGTCCGGCTTGGCATGAACTATAATTTGGTGCAAATATCCCCGCTGGGTAGTCTCAGAGAACCGTCTTGCAGACGAATCGGCCTTAATGCTGACGCTTGTGACCAAATCTTTTCGCGCAAGAGCAGCTTGGCTGCTCGCGATTTTCTATGTGATTTGCGTCCTGTCGCCAGCTCTTGCGGTCGCTATGGACGCAGGACGAAACATCGCTTGCCTCGTCGACGAAGATCAGCATTCTGGCGCCTCTCACATCCATTCCGTTCAATCCGCAAGTGTGCATCACGTTGATGCGGAGAGCGATATTGCGCAGCGGGCCGGCGTTGGGTTGAAAGCTGCTTCGTCGGAGGTGGCGGGCGAAGCATCGGGGGCCGCGCACGGCTCGGGTGATACCCACAAACATCACAGCAATCAGTGCTGTGGCGTGTCATGCGTGAGTGCCCTGCCTGCGGCCTTGGCCGAAATCGGTCAGCCCGCTATTCCCCCTGCGCAGCATCAATCTCTGCTTGTGCAAGTTTTGGGAACTGCGGCTTCCAAGCCGCTCTACCGCCCGCCAATCGCCTGAACTGAAGGTCCGAAACTCGCGAAGCGAGCCCATAGGGCTCGCGCCGCAGTCGCGCATCATCAGTTCAGGAGAATCATATGGCCGCCGGATCAGGTGCGCCGTTCGCCGGAATGGCGAATGCGGCTCGCTTACGTAAATTCGTGCTCATGTCTGCGCAAATGATGCTGATCGGTGCTGGCCTTTCCGGGTGCGCCGTTCCGTTGCGCGAAGGGTTTGGTTCGCAGGAGGGGCTGATATCGCCCGATCACCGAGCCATGCTGGCTTCAGCACAGGACGCAGCCGTTCAAAGGCAAAGCCAGAGCACAACATGCATGGTGGAATTCAAGCGAGGCAACGAGGGAAAAAGATGCGTAATGGGGGGATAGGCCGCGCCGCCTGGCCAAGCAGGAGCGCGAGCAAAGTGACGGGCAATCGAATCGCGGCCGCAAGCCTGGTTCTAAGCCTTGCTGTTCTGGGGGGATGTACGCCACCGCCTTATTTGCTCGCCGGTTCTGACCCGGCCGATCCTGCTGTTCCAGTGGCTGGGACGGGCTACCGCTCGACGGTCGCGCCTTACACGCACCTTCGGCCGGCCGCTCCAAAGGGCTGGCAGGAGCAGAACCAACAAGTCGCGCCAACGCCGAAGCGGGCTCAATAGGAGAAGCGATGTTGACCCGATCAAATCCGATGCATGTTCGTCGTGCGATGCCGATCCTTTCCGCGGTTGCCGGCGCGCTGCTGCTTTCCGGATGTGCCGCCTTTTCGCCGGATGCCGGCATGTCCGTCGTCGCAGATGTGGCGCAGCAGACCATCAAGAAAGACGTCGTTGCGATCCGCTCGGCGGAAGACGCAGAATGGGCAAATAACGCCGTCCGCCGGCTGTTGCGGCGCGGCCTCACCGTGGACAGCGCCGTTCAAATCGCCTTGTTGAACAATCGTGGATTGCAGGCGGCCTATAATGAGCTCGCGATCGCAGAGGCGGATCTTGTTCAGGACAGCCTGCCTCCTAATCCCACGTTCTCGATTAGCCGGATCGCTGGCGATGGAGCAGTCGAAATCGAGCGACAAATCGTCGGCGACATTTTAGCGCTTGCGACATTGCCGTTCCGCTCCGAAATCGCACGCCAACGTTTTCAGGCTGCACAACTGCGAGCCGCCGAAGAAACGCTGCGGCTCGCGGCGGAAGTCAGACGGGCCTATTATCGGGCGCTCGCTGCAAACGAGCTTGTCGGTTTGTTCACCGATGCAAAATCCACGGCTGAAGCAACCGCACAGCTCGCGCTTAAGCTTGGCGAGACAGGGGCGATGAACAAGCTCGACCAGGCCCGCGAACAGGCGTTCTATGCCGAAACTGCGGCAGAGCTGGCAACCCTTCGCCAAGAGGCGATATCATCGCGCGAACGCTTGGCGCGGCTATTAGGATTGTGGAACGGCGATCTGGGCTTTCACTTGCCGGGTAAGCTGCCTATCTTACCAGCGCGACCCTTCTCCCTGCCGTTTATCGAAGTTGATGCCGTCACGCATCGCCTCGATCTTCAGATTGCACGGATTGAACTGGCGGCTTTGGCAAAATCTCTTGCGCTGACGAATGCGTCACGTTTCATCACGGTTCTTGATGCTGCAGGCATCGACCGTAAGACGCGTGATCCCGAGGGAACTCCGTTCCGGGAACGTGGCTTTGACGTTCAGTTCCAAATTCCGATCTTCGACGGCGGCGAGGTGCGTGTTCGACGTGCGCTCGCGACGTACAATGAAGCGTTCAATCTGTTGACGGAAAGAGCCGTCAATGTCCGCTCCGAAGCACGAGAAGCCTATCGTATCTACCGGTCGAGCTACGATATCGCCGGCCATTATCAGCGCGAGGTCTTGCCGCTCCGGAACATCATCTCAGATGAGATGCAGCTCCGCTTCTCGAGCATGCAAGTCGATATTTTCACGGTTCTGCAAGAGGCGCGCCAGCGCCTGGTCGCAATGCGGGCCGCGATCGAAGCCAAACGCGAGTTTTGGCTGGCAAAGGCCGAACTACAGACGGTCGTCAATGGTGGGGGCGGTGGAGAGGCGCGTCGGCAGACTCGTCCTTCCATCACGCAAGCGAACGCAGCTACCAACTGAGTGGAGACAAGGTCATGCTATCCCGAAGAGGTCTTTTGACGGCGAGCGCCGCGATCAGCGCCAGCGCTATCAGCGGGCGAGTTCAAGCCGCGAGCATCCCCGAGGCGCCGATCATGGACAAGGCGGTGATGCAGCCGCCGCTGCGTCCCTCGACTGGGCCCGACTATAATCCCGTCGTCACTCTCAACGGCTGGACTTTGCCTTGGCGCATGAACGGCGACTGGAAGGAATTTCATCTGGTCGCCGAGCCGGTCGTCCGTGAATTTGCCGAGGGAATGAAGGTCCACTTATGGGGCTATAACGGTCAATCGCCGGGCCCCACCATTGAGGCCGTCGAAGGCGACAAGCTGCGCATTTTCGTCACGAACAAACTGCCGGAACAGACGACCATCCATTGGCACGGTGTGCTTCTGCCCAACGGCATGGACGGCGTTGGTGGACTCAATCAGCCCCACATTCCCCCGGGCAAGACCTTCGTGTACGAGTTCCAGATGAAGCACAGCGGGACGTTCATGTATCATCCGCATTCGGACGAAATGGTCCAGATGGCGATGGGCATGATGGGAATGATCGTGGTGCATCCGCGCGATCTCAGCTTCCGTCCCGTCGACCGCGACTTTGTGTTCATCATGAGCACCTATCTCGTCGATCCCGGCACCTACCTGCCGAAGATCACGGAAATGACCGACTTCAATATGTGGACATGGAACAGTCGGGTGTTTCCGGGCATCGATCCGCTGGCCGTGCGGCTCAACGACAAGGTGCGGGTTCGAATCGGCAACCTCACCATGACGAACCATCCCATTCACCTTCACGGGCATAGTTTCTCCGTGAGCTGCACGGATGGCGGCTGGGTGCCCGAAAGCGCGCAGTGGCCTGAAACCACCATCGATGTACCGGTCGGTGCCATCCGCGCGTTCGATGTTGTCGCTGACAATCCTGGCGACTGGGCATTTCACTGCCACAAATCGCATCACACCATGAACGCGATGGGGCACGATGTGCGCAATTTGATCGGCGTATCGAAAAAGGAACTCGCAAGAGCCGTCGGAAAGCTCGCTCCCGATGCAATGGTGATGGGATCGACCGGCATGGCAATGGGCGAAATGGAGATGCCTATGCCCGATAATACCCTGATGATGATGACCGGCTCTGGCCAATTCGGCCCGATCGAGATGGGCGGCATGTTCACTGTCATGAAGATCCGCGAAGACCTGGCGCGAGATGATTACGCCGACCCGGGCCCCTACAAATATCCTGCGGGCACCGTTTCCTATGAGGTCGACGCACCATCGCAGCAACCTGTGCGCAGGGACAAACCGGCGGGGGCTGCGAAGGAGGGCGACATGAAGGCAATGAAAGGCATGAAGGGAATGAAAGGCATGTAGTCTTCAGGAAACGACGGCCGCTTCGACCCACACTAGAGGAACAAGATCATGAAACACACCACGCTCTCTCTGATCGCTTTTGCTGCATTGACATCCATCTCCACCATCGCTTGGGCCGGCGCAGGCCCCAAGGGCCACAGCCACGACGATTCGTTTTCGGCCGGCGAACCGGGCGACCCCCAGAAGCCGGCGCGCGTCGTGCAGATCACGATGGGTGAAACGGACGGGAAAATGATGTTCATGCCGATGAAGATCGAAGTCAAGAAAGGCGAACAACTCAAGTTCGTCCTGCGCAATAACGGAGAGCTGGACCACGAACTCGTGCTTGCGACGACGGCCGAAAACCTCAAGCACGCCGAAGCCATGAAAAAGACTCCCGACATGGAGCACGACGATCCGAACGCGAAGCGGCTCGCGCCGAAGAAGGCCGACGAGATGGTTTGGAAGTTCACCAAATCGGGCGAGTTCGAATATTCCTGCCTGATTCCTGGGCATCGGGAGTCCGGCATGGTCGGCACTGTGACCGTGAAGTAATGGACCTCATCAAAGTCGAAAAAATGAAACTTTTGCAAATCGCCGTCATCTTCGCCTCGATTGTCGCGTCCAAGGCTGCATTCGCCCAGAACGCGATGGTCAAGGGCGAGGTGAAAAATATCGATGAAGCCGCGGGAAAGATCACGCTCAAGCACGGGGCGATCAAGAACCTCGAAATGGACGCAATGACGATGGTGCTGCGCGTCAGCGATCCCGGCATGTTGAAGAATTTGAAGATTGGCGACAAAGTCAAATTCGAAGCCGAACGTGGCCAGCAGGGAGTGACGATCACGAAGATGCACAAGTCGAAATAGGCAACTCTGGCGCTGAGGAGACGTGAAACGACCGGACGCGTCAAACGTGAATGCAGAGCAAACCGAACGAAGGAGTTGAAAATGAAGCCAAACAAGTTCGCAATCACCGCCCTTGCACTGTCACTCGCATGGTCGTCAACTGGCGCGCTTGCGCAGACCGCGATGGTCAACGGCGAAGTCAAGAAGATTGATGAGGCCGCGGGGAAGATCACTCTCAAGCATGGTCCAATCAAGAACCTCGATATGGACGATGACGGGATGACGATGGTCTTCCGTGTCAAGGATTCATCGATGCTCAAGCAGGTGAAGGTCGGTGACAAGGTCCAGTTTGAAGCTGAACGGGCGTCAGGTGGCATTACCATCACCAAGATGCAGAAAGCTAAATGAACGTCTGCCGGTGCCGCGCCTAAACGGATGCGGCACCGGTATCGGTTGCACGCATGCGCGACTATCTCCCTCTCGCAAGGAGCAACTGTGCCGCCTCCGTCCAACGGTTTAGCAAAGCTTGCGCAACAGGCGCCGCCACTCGTATTTGATCGTGCCAGCGGCCAACTGACGGGCGCAAGCCCGCTTGTTCGTGCTGCGGTCAGCGCGTTGCAGGCCGGATCGGCTGCGACGAAGGCGATGGGGCACCGCGGGTATGGCGTCGGGTGCCGAGTTGTCGGATCGGTCATGGCACCCCGCGAACTCCTCGTGCGATTGAACGAGGATGCGCTTTTTGCAATGCCTTTCTGCGACGCATACTGGAGCAGACTGCTCAATTGCAGCTACGATTATGAACGAGAGATCGAGGCGTTTCTGAGTGCCGCTTGTCAGGATCACTACACCTTGCTGGATTGCGGCGCCAATTTTGGTTACTGGTCCGTTCTTGCCACGAGCCGCCCGTTCGGCGCTCAGCAGGCGATTGCCATCGAGGCATCCAGCTCGAATGCCGAGCGTTTGAAACGCAACGCCGAGCTCAATGGGAATCGCTTTCGCTATCTGCATGCCGCCCTCGGCGGCCGAAGCGGCGAGATTGTGCGTGTCGCGGGCGCCAAGCACGAAAAGTTTGCAACCGTTCCGCTCACGCAATCAGAGCCAGGGTGCGTTGAGACTGTGTCGCTCGATGGGTTAGCCGAGGCAGGGCTGATCGATGCCTCAGGGCCGCTTGTCATCAAGCTGGACGTCGAAGGCGTCGAGATCGAGGCTTTGCGCGGCGGGCAAGGTCTGCTCAAAACTGATTGTGTCGTGATTTGCGAAGAGCATGGCTCCGATCGGACGCATGCGGTTTCGCGCTATCTCGCAGAAGAGACCTCGCTCAAGCGCTACATATTCGATGAGGAGAATGGCGTTTTCATGCAGCTTGAAGAGCTCGACGGTCTCGCACGAATCAAGAAGCATCCTTGGGTCGGATACAACGTCTTCGCCACGGCCAGCAAACGCTGGCGCGAAAGGCTGCTATCGGCGAGGTGGACATCCAAATGACCAAGCCGGACGACACCCGTTCGCAGCCACAATGCGCCGGTATTGCAGGGCCAGGCAGCGCTATTTTCGTGCGGAGGGCGCATATTTCTGACTGTTCAGCCATCGCGCAGCTGGCTCATGCGGCCAGCGGGGACGTGATTGAATTCATTCTGGGAGGCTTGGGTCAGAGATCGGCCGCGCTGAATGTTTACCGCCAGATGGTGTGCGAGCCCGGCGGCATCTTCTCGTTCGAACGATGCGTGGTCGCACTCTCCGGAAGCACCGTTGTGGGAATGGCGAACGCGTTTCCGGCGAGTCTGCTTCGTAACGAATACCCCGTTCCTAATCCGACCAGCCGCGACTTGCTGCTCCAACCCCGGTTCGAACTGAACGATTGGTCGAGCTATCTCCTCAACAACATCAGCGTTCTGAGGGATTGTCGACGAGCGGGCGTGGGAACCGCCTTGCTGAACGCGGTCGTTCGCGATGCGAGACGTGAGAAGCACGCCTCTTTGACGCTTCACGTCTGGGCGGACAACGAAGGTGCCGTCGCATTCTACCGCAGGTTTGGCTTTCGCCAACGTGGCCGCGCGCCGATTCCGTGGCATGTCGATTTGCCCCACGAGGGCGGAAGTTTGCTCATGAAGCTACCGCTACGCGCTCTCCCTAATGTGCCCTTTTTCCAAAACGAGGATCACGCGTGATCGCTCTTCCCTACGACTACTTCCTGATCGCTTGGTTCGCGCTCTCGTTTGCGTCCACCGCGTTCGTCGCCTTCGATCAATTCAACGGCAATCCCGAGCCGACGGTGATGAAGTGGGGTTTCATCCTGGTCACGCTCTATATGGGTCCGTTTGGACTGGTGCTCTACGTGCTTGCGGACAAGGAGCCGCGTCCGGGCGAGCACGAGCACTTCACTTCGCCGCTGTGGAAGCAAGGCGTCGGCAGTACGATCCACTGCGTAGCTGGCGATGCGACCGGTATCATTCTGGCGGCCGCCATCACGGCATCTATGGGACTGCCGATGTGGATCGACCTGATCGTCGAGTACCTCGCCGGCTTCTCCTTCGGCCTGTTCATTTTCCAATCGCTCTTCATGAAGAAAATGATGGGGGGCACCTACTGGGACAACGTCCGCAAGAGTTTCATGCCCGAATTCATCAGCATGAACGCCATGATGGCCGGCATGGCGCCGACGATGAGCCTGCTGATGATGGGCCGGGACATGCGCGCGATGGACCCCCTCGAATTGATCTTCTGGGCCGTGATGTCGCTTGGCGTCATGGTCGGATTTGCGACGGCCTATCCTTTCAACGTCTGGATGGTAAAGAAAAAGATCAAGCACGGCCTGATGACCGAGCGGGATGACGGCCGGCAGGGCAGCGGTCAGCGTCATGAAGGGCACGGAGGGGCAGCGGCGCCATCGGCCGGACATGGGCAGCAAGGCGCTGGACACCAGATGGCCAGCGAGGCCACGACACCTCAACTGGCAGCGCTCGCAGGCGTCACAGCGTTCTTATTTCAGGAATGGTTATCCCCGGTTTCTCGGTCAATCTTCGGCTCAGCGCGCGCGACGTCAACGGCTCCATCATGCCTCCCGGTATGATCGACACGTTCGATCTTTCCGGGGAAGCAATGAGAGAAATGGCTGCCGTCAAGCCTTCGCAAGTGACCTACGTCGCCTCGAAGGACGCCAAAGGAGATCAACTCCTTCAGCCGCGTGTGGAAAATGGCATCAAGGTCTTCGACATCGAAGCATCCGTCATTCGCTGGAATATTCTTCCCGAGGTTGCGGCTGAGGCCTACGCGTATAACCGGCAGGTCCCGGGACCGCGCCTGCAGTTGACTGAGGGCGACCACGTGCGGATCAATGTCCGCAACTTGCTTCCGGAGGGCACGACGATCCATTGTCACGGGCTGATCGTCCCGAACGAAATGGACGGGCCGGCAAAAATCACTCAAGATCCGGTGCCGCCTGGCTGCTCGTTCACCTACGAGTTCGAGGTTGGGCAGAGCGGTACATATTTCTACCATAGCCACGATCATCCGGACCGGCAACAGGCGTTGGGCCTCTACGGTGCGCTACTCATCTCGCCAAAAGATCCTTCGATGGAAGTGGAAGCTGACCAAGATTACACCATACAGCTGCAAGAATGGCTGAAGCGGGAATGGCTGACCTATCCGGCCATGCTGATGGAGGGAGCGCTACCGAATTACTTCACGATCAACGGCAAGGCTTATCCCTCCACTGACACGATCACCATGAAAGTGGGTGAGACGATCAAGCTTCGCTTCATCGGTACGAACAACAACTTCGTGCATCCGATGCATGTCCACGGCGGACCGTTCGAAGTCGTGGCGGTCGACGGCGTCAACCTCAAAGATAGCGCTCGCTATCAGGCCGACACGGTGAATGTTGGTCCGGGTCAACGTTACGACGTGGTCTGGACGGCAAGGCGGCCGGGCAAATGGCTCGTTCATTGTCATATCCCGCATCATACCGCCAACAACAATGTGGAACAGCATGGCGGCGGCGGATCGACGCTGGTTCTCGACGTGCGATAGGCCAATGACTAACCGTCAAATCAAGTCGACGGAACAGGACATGCCGACGTGCATCGGCGATGGCCTGCGCTGTTATCGGAGGTACCCGAACAGTATCGCAGCCTGGCCTGGCTCCAAAGGTGAGCGCAGGCAAGGCGACGCAAGTTCACCTCTTGATGGCTTGCGCGCAGATGTGCCGCATCGCCGCACGCTCATGCGCCATAGATCGCCTTATCCCCGCGCGCGTTCCCGAAGAGTGCGCTGCGACTTTGCTCCGAGCAGCGGAAAGGAATTGCAATGCGCCAGCAAAATGGAGGAATGCGTCGAAGCTGGTCGGTTTTGCTCAGGACGCTGTCAGGTGATCGCGATCCAATGCGGGGAGCCAACGATCAATCCGCTCACGGCAATGCGACCGAAGTCATGAACGCCTGCTGCGGACGTCGCCCCGGGACCTGGTCCGGATTCCACGCGCCACGATGAATTACATGACGAAGATCACGACACCGGAGGACCATGGGCCTGCTACCAAGACGCCCGCGAGGGACGGCCGTGACTTGAGGCTCGACCTTTTTCGAGGGCTTGCCAACTGGGCGATCTTTCTCGATCACATCCCGAACAATGCAGTGGCATGGCTGACGACCAGGAATTACGGCTTTAGCGATGCTGCCGACCTGTTTGTCTTCATCTCCGGCTACACGGCAGCCCTGGCTTACTCCAAACCCATGCGCCGCGATGGCTTTTGGGCAGGTGCAGTCAAGTTAATGCGGCGCGTCTGGCAAATCTATGTGGCGCACATTCTCCTGTTCGTTGTCTACGTCGCGGCGATCGGCTGGGTCGCGCAAACCTATCGTCACTCGCACCTTTTGGACGAATTCAATGTTGCCGGGCTCATCGCCAACCCGATTGGGTATCTCACCGCGGGGCTGCTGCTCAAGTTCAAGCCGTTGAACATGGACGTGTTGCCGCTCTATATCGTCTTGATGGCATTTTTTCCCGTAGTGCTGCGCGCGATATTGGCGTTGCCCAACGCCACGCTCCTCTGCTCGCTTGGCCTGTATTTTCTTGCACCCTTGCTTGGCTGGAATCTGCCCGCTTGGCCCGAGGGCGTCTGGTATTTCAATCCTTTCGCCTGGCAGCTCCTGTTCGTGCTTGGCGCGTGGAGCGCTCTTGGGGGAGCGACGCAAGCGGGCTGGTTGTTAACCTCTCCGGCGGCGCTGGGCGTCTGTATCCTTTACCTGGTCTTCGCACTGATCGTGGCGCTGCCGCAAAATTTGGGGATGCAATCATCCGCGCTCGCCTCGGTGTCGAATGGCTTGGCCATAGACGACAAAACCAATCTTGCTCCCTCACGTCTTCTGCATTTTATGGCCTTGGCCATCCTGACTGTTCACCTCGTACCTCGCCGCAGCCGCTGGCTTGGCAGTCCAGTCCTGCGTCCCATGCTGCTCTGCGGGCGCCATTCGCTCGAGGTCTTCTGTGTCGGTATCTTCCTGTCGTTCGTCGGCCATTTCCTGCTCGAACTGATCTCCGATTCTTTGCCTATGCAGCTCGCTGTGAGCATCGGCGGTATCGCGATTCTCATTGCAGTCGCCTGGCTGAGATCATGGTCGCCCAAGGATTCGCGGAACCCTTCAGGTCCGGATCCTTCCAGCGCCGACGCAAGACGACAATGACGGAACATGCCGCAGGAAGGCGGACAATCGGAGCCTCGATCTCAGGATGGCTGAAGAGCGCAGTTTTTCGGGTGCGCGTCGGCGCCGCGCGCTTGATATACAACCGCATACTTCTGTCCATGGTGACCGATGTTGAGTGGTGCTCTCGCCTATACCCCTTGCTTGATTCCGATTTTGGCGAGCAGGTGCTGATCGTCGGGCCGCAGAGCTTTGCGGCGGCATTGTCCTTCGCAAGGCGCCACCCAGATGTCTGCTTTGTTGCAGTCGAGCCGCACGAAAGTCGACGGTACGCGCGCTCTGCGCGGCGCCGAGACCTCAACAATGTCAACCTTATTGAAGTGCCCGCGAACGCGGAGCTTCCATTCACGGACGAGGCATTCGATACGATCGTCTGCAATTTCGCCCTGCATAGCCTGGTGCCGGTAAATAAAATTGCGCTGCTGCGGGGCCTTACACCTCTTTTGCGCCAGGGCGGTCGTCTCCACGTCGTCGAGTTGGTCCGGCCAGCTGCGAGCCGAGAAGCCAAGATGCTCGGCTTTGCGGCGGTGCTCTGGGGAACTGAAGCTGTTGCACCGCATTTTGATGACACCTGGCGCAGCTGCCTGTCGCTGGCCGGGTTGCGAGCACTGGCGCCGGACCGGTCGTTTTCGATCGTCGCGGGCAGGATTTCGGTCGTGGTGGCCAGTCGCAAGCGTCCTGGCTCTAAATCAATAAGAGACCCCAAAAGAGAACCCAAAGATAAGGATTGATATAGTGAGAAAACTCTTACTCGCGGCGGCTCTGCTTGTCAGCGGCATTGCAATAGGAGCGATCGTGTTCATCACGTCAGGGACATATGACATCGGAGCCGACACACCTCACTGGGCGCTGACGCGGCAGATCATGGAGCTCACGCGCGAGCGCTCCATCGCGGCTCGCACCGCCTCTCTGACCTCACCTGATCTTTCCGACGAGCAAGGAATACTCAAGGGTGCCGGACAGTATGCCGCAATGTGCGCGAACTGTCATTCGGAGCCCGGCAAGCCTGATACAGAGTTAGGAGAAGGGCTCTATCCTAAACCGCCCAGCCTGTCCGAAACGAGTCTGGATGCAAAAGCGATATTTTGGGTGACAAAACATGGAATCAAGATGACGGGGATGCCTGCCTGGGGACGCTCCCATGATGACGCCACGATCTGGAACATCGTCGCCTTCGTGGTTAAACTGAAGGGCATGTCCAGCGCTCAATACCAGGAGATCATCGCGAAAGCTCCGCCCGACGATGACATGGAGAACATGCCCAACATGCGTCAGCAAAACACGCCCAAATCATCTTCCGAGGCAAACAAGCCGGCTGGGCACCAACACTGACTACGCAGCGGTGCAAGCGAGGCTAGTCGCTTGCACCGCGTTTCAGCCCATGGCCAAGGCTCTCGTTCGAACCAAGAGTCATTCGAGCTGAGATCCTACTGCCTAGCCTTTTTTGTCCTCTTTTTTGTCTTCCTTTTTCATTTTCGCCTGAAGCTCTTTCAGATCCTTCTCATTCTGCTGGATTGTCTTGCGCGCCTCTTTGGCGGTTTCACCGTCCTTTGTGTTCTTGAGAAGGGCCTCAGACATGTCAATCGCGCCCTGATGATGCGCGGCCATGCCCTTCATCCATGCCATCTCAGGGTCGGCGTCCATCATCCCCTGCATCATGGACTTGTTCATCTTGTCCATTGCAGACATAGCGTCTTTCTGAAATGGGTTCATATTCTTGTCCGACATGCCCTGCATGGATCCGCCGGACGGCGTGGTTTGCGCCTGCTGTGCGACCGCCGGGAGGCTCCCCACGACCAGCAATGTCGCGGCAAATGCAAACTGACCAAGCTTTTTCATCCTAAGTTCCTCGTTTTGGTGTTTAGATTTCGACACCCGCGTGAACGATCCTATATGGCCCTGGTTCCTGACCAAGCGAGCCACGCCAGTTACAGGCCAGACGACCTCCCAGCTACGGTCACCCAGCGGTGGCCGCATCGAGCAAGGCCGGACGCAGCGACAATCAGGACGCTGGCGCTCATTAGCCTTTGGGGGAAGAATTCCGGGCCGTCATTGCCTGGTGAACTGCGCGCGAAGGCGCCCGTTACTGGAAAGCCAATCGCGGCGCTCGACGGCTGCGCAGCCAGCGGCAATCCTCTCGGTAACTCCGGGGTTACCCTATCCCGTCCCTGTTCGCCGCTCTTTCTGCTCCAGGCGGCTCGGCAGCCCGGTCGACCAGCCACCAGGAGAGGGGAGCAGGTTAGGGGCTTCGGAATTGCTCTACTCTCCCAACAAAGTCTCTACCCATGCCGTCCGCCGTTTGGAACGTTTGAAGATAACCGCCGTTTGCAGGCTCGGAGCAGAGGATGCGGCGGTGCGCCGCAAGCTCCAGGGGCGTCAATTGGAGTACCGGCATGAGCAGAGTGGACCATAAACACGAGCACCGCGGCGATGACGATGCGCTGAATCGGAGCATCGATGACTATCAGCTCTATATCGGGGATGGCGGTTCCAACCGTTACTCCGGTTCGAGCAGTGATATGAACGTCGCGTTTGGGCGGGGTGGCAACGATCAATTGTCGGGCTCTTCGAAGGACGACGACCTGATCGGGGGAGCCGGCAACGATTTCCTCACGGGAGGCATGGGCGCCGATCACCTCGTCGGCGGCGCAGGCAACGACCGATTGATGGGTGGGGACCAAGCTGACATGCTGATGGGCGGTCCGGGCAACGATATCCTGAACGAAGGGCCCGGTCACGGCGATTTGGAAGGGGGGCCGGGCAACGACATCCTGACGGGCGGCTTGGGTGCCGATGCTTTCGTCATTTCGCCAGACAGCGGCAATGATATCATAAAGGATTTTCGCGCTGGCCCTGGAATGTTCGATCATATCGCAGTCATGAATCTCGAACCCGAGCAACTGCGTTTCGAAGACACCAAGGGGGGCGTGCTGATCAGTTGGGATACCAGCAAAGGAGACGGCTCTGTTCTGCTCGAAGGCGTCTACAAAAATGACCTGGCCCAAGATGACTTCATGTTTACCGACGAGCGTCACCTGCTCAATCCGGTTGACGAAAACGCACATCGTGTCACTGCTGAACATCTGGGAACGACGGGTGGTAATGAAGCTGGCCCCGGTCCGACAGGTGCTACAACCAGTCCATCATTCAACAGCGCTTTCGATGACAACAATGTAAAATTCGGAAGCGATGCTCAAAATGACACGCTTCTAGGCACCGCCAAGAACGACTTCTACTTTGGCTTGGCCGGCAACGATTATCTTTCCGGCGGAGCCGGCGACAATCACCTCGACGGCGGAGCCGGCAATGATTCCCTTGTCGGAGGACCTGGACAAGACGACCTGCGTGGCGGTGATGGGAATGACAAGCTTTACGGCGGCGCCATGGGCGACAGCTTGATGGGCGGGGCAGGCAACGATTACCTGAGCGGAGGTGCAGGGCACGACATGCTCGATGGGGGCATGGGCAACGACATCTACAATGGCGGTGCCGGCGCTGACGCGTTCATTGTCGCGCACGGCAGCGGCAACGATGTGGTCATCGGGGGCTTCGATCCAGGTCCCGGGGCGTTCGATCACATCGCATTCACTGACATCATGCCGAACGAAGTCACCGTGGCGGATTCCGCTTCGAACCACGGGGATGCCCATACAGGCGTGCTGGTTGCTTGGGGCGATGGGTCGATATTCCTGGAGGGGCTCGCCAAGAGCCAGATGGCTCAGGATGACTTCATGTTCAACGCCGTGGAAGGCGGGGCCTTCGTGCCCGATTCCCAAATCAGCACCGAGGGAAGCCGAATGCTGTTTCAGAACGGGCATCCCGATTGGCCCATGGCGTGAGGCTGTTCTCCTCCCCTCACGTCTCTCGTGGTGCGAGCCATCATGGCTCTGCATCACGAGGGTTTTTTTGAGAGACAGATGAGTGCGCAGGATTCTTCTTTGGCCTCAGGGCGCAGCGACGACAAGGAGACAAGCCGGCCACAGCTCGGGCCTGCGCTTGTCGGGATCGCCTTTCTAAGCGCGCTTGTTAGCGTCCTTTACCTGACCGGCTCGCTCTATATGCTCGAAGTCTATGATCGAGTCTTGCCGAGCCGTAGCATTCCCACCTTGATTGGCTTGAGCGCTATTGTTGCGGGGCTCTATATATTTCAGGGATTTTTCGACTTGATGCGTTCTCGGCTTCTTGTCCGACTGGCCGCGGTTGTGGACCTGGCTCTTCGCCGAAAGGTCTATGAAGCGGTGGTGCAGGCGCCTTTGAGACGGGCTTCGCGGGGCGAAGGGCTTCAGCCCTTGCGGGATCTCGATCAGATTCGATCCTTCTTGTCGAGCCCCGGACCGGCCACTCTGTTTGATCTCCCGTGGGTGCCAGTCTATGTCCTGCTATGCTTCGCCTTCCACTTCTGGATCGGGATGGTCGCCTCGATTGGCGCTATCTTGCTCCTTGCCTTGACACTGGCGACCGAGCTGTTGTCACGGCGACCAACACAGCGTTCGGCGAGCGCTGCAGCAGCAGCCATGGACTTGGCGGGAGCCACGCTAAGAAATGCTGAAGTGCTCCGAGCCCTTGGTATGGTGCCGCGCATGGCCGATCTTTGGGAGCAACGGCGCGATGCTCACGGCGGCAATTACGCGCGCGTGGCCGACGTGGCCGGCGGATTAGGAGCCATCACCAAGGTCATCCGTTTAGGCCTCCAGTCGGGCGTACTGGCTACAGGGGCCTGGCTGGTGGTCCAAGGCGAAGCAACCGGCGGCATCATGATTGCGAGCTCCATCCTGTTGGCCCGCGCACTCGCGCCGGTTGAGCTTGCGATCGCCAATTGGAAGGGCTTTGTTGCGGCACGCCAAAGCTGGAGCCGCTTGCGTGCCTTCCTGCTGCGCTCGCCTCAGAAACATCCGACCGTCATGCTGCCCCCGCCATCTCGCCAGATCAGTGTCGAATCGGTCAGCTTGGCGGCTCCCGGGGGGGAGCGCTTGTTGCTACGCGACGTTAATTTCTCCCTCTCTGCCGGACAGGTCTTGGCGGTCGTGGGACCATCGGGCGCGGGCAAGTCGTCACTCGCGCGCGCGCTTGTGGGAGTTTGGGAGGCAATAAGGGGCAGGATCAGGCTCGATGGCGCACCGCTGGATCAATGGTTGCCCGAGCAGCTCGGCCGTCACATAGGTTACCTGCCTCAGGACGTTGAGCTGTTCGAAGGCAGCGTTGCCCAGAATATCTCACGCTTTTTGCCTGATGCGCCCTCAGGGTCGGTGATCTCGGCTGCTGCGGCTGCCGGCGTCCACGACTTGATATGCTCTCTGCCTGATGGATACGATACCGAGATCGGACCGCGTGGGACGTCATTGTCGGCCGGCCAACGCCAGCGCATCGCACTGGCGCGCGCGCTTTTCGGCGATCCTTTTCTGGTCGTGTTGGATGAACCAAATTCCAGTTTGGACGCGGACGGCGAGGCTGCGCTGCTGGAGGCAATCCGGCGCGGGCGCGAAAAAGGGATCGCGTTCGTCATTATGGCCCATCGACAAACCGTCCTCGCGGTCGTGGATCTCATCCTTGTTCTCGGAGCCGGCCAAATGCGGGCGTTCGGCGCAAGAGACGAGGTGCTGAAGGCTTTGAGACAGGCAGATCCTTCTGACAAAGCTGAGCATCTGCCCCAAGGCACGCGAGCCCTTACCCCGCAATCGGGTGCATCGTTGCGGATCACTCGAGTGGGCACATGATGACCGGCTCCGCAGACCTCCATCGGTCGGTTCGTCGCCACTTGCTATTGAGCTTGGTGGGAGCTGCGCTGCTGCTGGGCGGCTTTGGTGGCTGGGCTACAACCGCCGAGCTCGCCGGCGCGGTCGTCGCATCAGGATCCTTGGTCGTCCGCTCCAGTGTCAAGAAAGTCCAGCATCCGACGGGCGGCGTCGTCGGAGAGCTACGTGCTCATGAAGGAGACGTCGTAAGCGCGGGAGACGTCCTGATCCGGCTTGACGAAACCGTAACGCGCGCAAATCTGGCCGCGGTCGAAAATAGCCTGATTGAACTTTACGTGCGGCAGGCGAGGCTAATTGCCGAACGCGATGCTGCCGACACAGTCGAGCAACCGTCCTCCTTGCGTGACTTTTCGGATGAGGCCAGAGCCGCCAAGGTGCTCGCTGGCGAGCGAAGATTGTTCGAGCTGCGGCAAGCCTCGCGCGCGGGACAAAAAGCCCAGCTTCGCGAGAAGATCGGACAAATCACAGAGCAGATCCAGGGCTTGAACGAGCAAATTGCCGGCAAAAAGCAAGAGGTCGAGCTGATCAACCGGGAGCTCGTCGGCGTGCGCGAGCTCTGGGCCAAAAGCCTCATTCCGATCCAGCGCATGACCGCGCTGGAACGTGACGCAGCACGCATCAAGGGAGAGCACGGCCAGCTGATGGCTTCGACCGCGGAAGCCAAGGGAAAGGTTTCCGAAATCCAGTTGCAGATCATCCAAGTCGACCAAGATCTTAGAAGTGAGGTTGCAAAGGAGCTTCGTGAAACGGAAGGCAAGATCGGAGAACTCGTTGAGAAACGCGTTGCAGCTCAGGATCAGCTAAATCGAATAGACATTCGATCGCCGCAAAGCGGCATTGTTCATCAGCTCTCGGTGCACACGATCGGAGGAGTTATCAGCCCAGGCGAGCAGCTGATGCTCATCGTGCCTCAAGCCGATGTTCTTGTAGTCGAGGCGAGAATTGCGCCAAAGGACATTGACGAGATCAGACTGCGACAGCCAGCGATCCTCCGCTTCACGGCCTTTAATCAGCGCACGACGCCCGAAGTCGGGGGCACTGTGACGCTGGTGGGCGCCGATGAAATCAATGATGAGAAGAGCGGCAAGTCGTACTTCAAGGTTCAAATCACACCGTCGCCAGAAGATTTGGACCGACTGAAACACGAGAAGCTCGTGCCCGGAATGCCCGTTGAAGCCTTCGTCCAAACGGCTTCCAGGACAGCCCTTTCGTATTTCGCAAAACCTATCAGCGATCAGCTTACTCGCGCCTTTCGCGAGCAATAAGCGCGAGGGTCGGATTGACGCGCTTCTTACAGAAAGACATCTTCGCTCTGCCCGAGGCACAACCGCTGCCTTGGACATCAGGCGCAGAGATTTCAATCGCCTTTCGGGTAGTCCTTGGTGACGGAGCGATCCCAGCCAGGGTAATGTTCACGGGTTCGCTTGCCAAGCGGCGGACTGAGAATGGTCAATCCGAGACCTGAGACCACGCTGCTCCAGGAACGCCGCTACCGTTGCCGCTCGACGCCCACGACGCTTGCAATGAGCCACACGCCGAAGATGACGACCACTAGCTGCAGCATCCGCGTCACGTCAGCGGTCGCGACAATTGCAACTGAGAGCGTCAGTGCTGGTCATTGTTGGCCATCGCATTCCTCATCCCGAAGGCGAGCCATATGAACATCAGAAACACGCCGATGCGGCATGCAGGAAGCGGGATTTCGGGGCAAAGAGATGCCTCGTGTTGAATCAGTCCAGAACGCGCTCCAGCTCGAGAGCCCATCCGATTGATCGTCTGCCCCCCATCGACTGCATCACCTCGAAAGAACGTGCGAATGAGGGGCTTTCCGCGGCAGCGGGTCAGTACAAGAACTGGCATCGCGGCGACTTCTTCCAGTCTGAGCGGGATGATCATGAGCCTGCAAGCGCCGCAACGAGTGCAGACCTGCTCCAAGACCGATCACGATAGGGTGGATGATGACGAACTGATGCTGATCTGATGGCCCCCTAGGGAATGACGAGGATGCCGAAGAAGATCACCGTCCAGGGCATCGTCTGCGCACAGTTATGGGGCCCATCGTCGCCATCAAAATATCAAGTATCTAGCAATAGCGCCAAGAGTGGACCGGAAGGGCTTGCGAGCACAACTCCGAAGGTTCCGCGGTTCCTTGAATGCCAAAAGCCGCCAGTTAGTGTGGCCAGGCGGTCACATTCAGACAGAATATCTTTGCCGAGGCGCCGCTCTTACGCTTCTTGCTGCATGTTATTGAGACTGCAGCTCCCCGTGCGGGTACTCTCGATCGCCTCTGCCGAACTTCGGCGCCGAACCGTGTAGGAGATTGGACATTGAACGAGCTCAGCCGCCGCCAATTGCTCCGTCTCGCCTCCCTGTCCGGTGCTGCTGGCTTGGCCTCGTCAGCACTCCCGAGCTGGGCGCAAAGCAGCCCTTTACATCCACCAAGCCGGCTTTCGGAAGTTTCCGGGAGTAACATTGAGCTGACGCTCGACAGAGCGGTTTGGCCGGTCGATGGAAAGGCAGGCTCGGCGATAACAATCAACGGCACGGTTCCAGGTCCGATACTGCACCTGAAAGAGGGACAAAGGGTACGGATAGCTGTCACGAACCGTATGGACGAGACCGCCTCCATACATTGGCACGGCATGCTGGTCCCGTTTCGCATGGACGGCGTGCCCGGCGTGACATTTCCGGGGATCCCTGCGCGCAGCACGTTCGTCTACGAGTTTCCTGTCATTCAAAACGGAACGTATTGGTACCACAGCCACTCTGGCTTTCAGGAGCAGGTCGGGCTGTACGGGCCCATTATCATCGATCCAAAAGGCGCTGATCCTGTTCGCTATGATCGGGAGTATGTGGTGATGCTCTCGGACTTCAGTTTCCTGTCTCCGGAGCTGATCATCCAACGATTGAAGCAGGAAGGCGGCGTGTTTAACTATCAACGGCAAACTGTCGCCAGTCTGCTCGCCGGCCGCGACCAAACACTGGCCGAGAGGCTGCAGTGGGCCAAGATGCTGATGGACCCGACCGATATTTCCGATGTCACAGGTGCGGTATATACATTCCTGATCAACGGGCATGGACCGGAAGATAACTGGACGGGTCTGTTCAAGCCAGGCGAGCGCATCCGCTTAAGATTCATCAACGCGGGCGCGCAGATGGTGTTCAACGTGCGGATACCCGGTCTGCATATGACTGTCGTTGCCGCGGACGGACAGATGGTGCGGCCGGTCCAGGTGGATGAATTCCAAATCGGCAACGCCGAAACCTATGATGTCATCGTTCAGCCTCGGGAAGATAAAGCCTATACGATCGTGTCCGAAGCCGTCGACCGTTCCGGCATGGGGCGAGCTACGCTCGCTCCACGGATGGGAATGACGGCGCCGGTGCCGCCACTCCGCGAGCGGCCGCTGGCGACGATGAAAGACATGGGCATGGACATGTCCGCCATGAAGATGAGCGACATGAAGCCATCGGCAGCATCCAACAACGGAATGTCGGGTATGTCGAGCATGCCTGGTGGCGCCCAGATTTCCGGTCGAGCTCGAAAAGGGATGCAGCAGTCAGCCGGCATGCAAGGAATGCCCGGGATGTCCGGCAAGCCGGGCATGAGTTCGATGTCATCATCCACGCCGCCCGGAATGGCTCCTCCCAAGCCGCGCGGTTCTGACGTGATGAGCGGACCGGAAATGGACATGCGTGATCCAAAAAATGCTCCGGGCGTAAAGATGGGACCGGGTGTCCAGACGATCGCGCCCATGCCGCAGGATCGAACAGGCGATCCGGGGATGGGGCTTGAAAGCGTAGGGCATCGAGTGCTGACATACAGAGATTTGATCGCCTTGGAGCGCAATCCCGACGCTCGCACCCCCACCCGTGCCCTTGACATTCATCTCACGGGCAACATGGAAAGGTTCATGTGGGGCTTTGATGGAGAGAAATTCAGCGAAACCACAAAGCCCTACACGTTCAGAAAACGCGAGCGTGTGCGTGTGACGCTGATCAACGACTCCATGATGCTCCATCCCATCCACCTGCATGGCCATTTTTTCGAGGTGGTGAATGGAGCTCCCGAAAGCCACAAACCACGTAAGCATACGGTCAACGTCTTGCCCGGTGGAAAGGTGAGCTTCGACATCACTGCCGAACCCGGAGACTGGGCCTTTCATTGTCACATGCTCTACCACATGCACGCCGGCATGTTTCAGGTGTTCAGTGTGCGGCCACTCTCAGGTGACAACGCATGAACAGGTCTGTGCTGATCCTAGCGGCAGCCGGCATCGGGACTTGCAGCGTTCCGGCGGCAGCTCAAATGAGTGGGAATATGCCTGGCATGAACATGCCGGCGAGCCAGCCGAATGCGGCTAAGCCGCAGAAAAAGCCTGGGGATCGAAGGGCACCGGCAGCTGCAAAGAAGTCGCCGGCTTCGCAATCCGCTCAGGATATGTCGATGCCGGGCATGCAAATGCCAGGAATGAAGCCGGCAGGAGGAAAAACCGCTCCCGCCGCGGCCCCCATTCCATACTCACCGCCTCCTCCGCCTCCGGCATATCACGCTGCCGACTATTATTACGATCCAGCGCAGATGGCCGAGGCGCGCCGCGAACTTCGCCAAGAGCAAGGCGGAGGGATCTATTCGAAGGTATTTTTCAATATAGCTGAATTCCAATTGGGCCAGCCGGGCGGCTACCGCTGGGACGGGCAGGCTTGGCTCGGCGGCGACATCAACCGGTTCGTTGTCAAGAGCCAGGGCGATGGGAGCCGTCGCGAGGGTCTCGACAGCGCTGAAGTCCAGTTGCTCTATTCGCGAGCCGTGGCTCCCTATACAGACCTCCAGGCAGGTATTCGCTACGACTTCAAGCCGGATCCGACGCGGGCCTATCTCACGTTCGGCGTGCAGCAACTGTTTCCCTATTGGTTCGAGTTCGACGGAGCTCTCTTTGTTTCGAACAGAGGAGAACTGCTCGGCCGGCTCGAAGGCTCTTACGATCTGCTCTTAACTCAGCAGTTGGTCCTGCAACCCCGCGCCGAACTGAATTTCGCTGCTCAGAATTCGCAGGACATTGGAGTTGGAGCCGGCCTCTCCAACTCCGAGTTGGGACTGCGCCTGCGATATGAATTCCGCCGGGAATTTGCTCCCTATATTGGCATTTCGTACGATCAGAAACTAGGGAATACGGCTGAGTACGCAAAGGCTTCGGGCAAGGACAGCGGCTCAACGAAGTTCGTTGTGGGGCTTCGCTCCTGGTTTTAGTCGCAGCCGAGCGCATCGTCCCCTTTCGGCTTCGAAGCCGTGATGATCTTGGCTGTTTCGCCTCAGAGCGGCTCGCGGACGACAAGATTGGATTGGAGCAGAAAACCACTCAGGATCGCTTGCGCACGTGACCTTGCCCCACGGACTTAATCCAGTTTGAAGTTCGCTCTGGCCCACGACAAGGACCAGAGCATGAAGCGCAGCCGCTTTTCGGAAGAACAGATCATCGGGATTTTGAAGGAGCATGAGGCCGGCGTGTCGGTCGCCGATCTGTGCCGCAAGCATGGCGTTAGCGACGCCAGCATCTACAAATGGAAAGCCAAGTTCGCTGGGATGGAGGTCTCGGAGGCCAAGCGGCTGAAGACGCTGGAGGACGAGAACACGCGGCTGAAACGGCTGCTGGCCGACGCCATGCTGGACAACGCGGCCTTGAAGAACCTCTTGGGAAAGAATGTATGGTCCGCCCCGTCCGTGCAAGGGTTCGCGACATCGCCGACGACGATTCCAGTTGCATAAATGTATCCGGCCTCTCGCGAGTGGACTGCTGTTGCAGCCAGGCCATGATGAGAGTATCCCTCCGGCGGCGGCCGTCTTGTGAAGTTTGGGCGTCTTTCTGAGGATGTGACCTTAAGTCTAGCCTTAAGGTCATGCCGCTATGCAGGTGAAGGTATTGGGCGCCGAGCGCCGGCGCCGATGGCGTTACGACGAGAAGGTCCGACTTGTTGAGGAGACCTTGCAAGCTTGTGAGACGGTCTGCGGGATCGCGCGCCGGCATGGGGTGGCTCCGAGCCTGCTGTTCACCTGGCGTCGGCAGGCGCGACAGGGCCGCCTGGGCGGTGACGCGGTGTCAGTTCTCGTTCCTGTCGAAATCACTCCGGCGCCGGCTCCGATATCGATCAGCGCGCCGCAACCGGCGTCTTCGCCGCCTGCGCAGCGTGCGAGGACTGGAATCATCGAGATCGAACTTGGCGGAGGCTGTCGCGTTCGGGTTGACCGGGACGTCGACGGTGAAGCGCTGCAGCGCGTCCTTGAGCTTCTGAGGCGGCGATGATCCCGATTCCAAGCGGCGTCAGGGTCTGGATTGCCACGGGCCACACGGACATGCGGTGCGGCTTTCCGAGCCTGGCTCTCCGCGTACAGGAAGTGCTCAAGCACAACCCCATGGGCGGTGGTCTTTTCTGCTTCAGGGGAAAACGCGGCGATCTTTTGAAGGTGATTTGGCATGATGGTCAGGGGGCATGCCTGTTTACAAAAAGACTTGAGAGAGGAAGATTCATCTGGCCTTCGGTTGCGGGCGAAGCAGTGACGATCTCTCCGGCGCAGTTGAGTTATCTCTTATCTGGAATCGACTGGCGCAACCCTCAAGAAACACGGCGTCCAACGCGAGTTGGATAGCCTTTTTACGATTGAATCTGCAGCCTGATCTGATTCAATGGCTTCATGACATCGAAGCCGGGCGCTCTTCCTTCGGACCTCGCGAGTGCCTACATGGCGCTGCTGGCCGAGCGTGAGGCGTTGCAGGCTGAACGCGATGTGGCCGTCGCAGATGCCGCCAACGCGCGGGCGGAGCTGTCGGACAACGAGGCGCTGATCGCGCATCTCGAGCTGCGGATCGAGAAGCTCAAACACGAACTGTACGGGCAGCGCTCCGAGCGCACGGTGCGGCTGATCGAGAGTTGGAATTGGAGCTCGAAGAACTCGTCACCACCGCGAGCGAGGATGAGCTTGCCGCGCAGGCCGCGGCGGCGAAGGCCCAGACCGTGCGCGCCTTCACGCGCAAGCGACCGGTGCGTAGGCCGTAACCCTCCGGTGAAGCTTTCAATTACCCACAAATGCTTGATTCTATTGCGATAGCCCCGATCGAAAAATCTTGAATCGGATGAATCGCTTGTGATTCATTGTCGAGCACCTGNGGCAAGGCGGCCTTCACCGGCTTTCAATTACCCACAAATGCTTGATTCTATTGCGATAGCCCCGATCGAAAAATCTTGAATCGGATGAATCGCTTGTGATTCATTGTCGAGCACCTGAATCGCGGCGGCGAGGTGCCTTGATGCGTTCAAGCGGAACGACGTGTCGTTGGTCGGCCAGCCCGGATGATGGTGCTGAAAGCGCCGTCGAACATTGGACGGAGCGGGAGATCGACAAAGCAGCTTTCAAAGATGCCCGTCTGGGTCAGCGATTTGGGGAGCTGTTGAAGCAAATTGGTGACGGCATGGGCGGAAGCATACCGCTCGCATGCCAGGACTGGGCGAGCACGAAGGCGGCCTACCGCTTCTTCGCCAACGAACGCGTGGAGGAAGCTGACATCCTCAGCGGCCACTTCGCCGCCACACGCACGCGCTACGACGATTGTACGGGCCCAATTCTCCTCATTCAGGACACGACGGAATTCTCCTACCAACGTGCGAATACGAGCGCCATCGGCCTGACCAAGAGCGTCAATAGCGGCCGGGACAAGGATGGCCGTTGGCGTCATCACACGGTCTGCGGAATGCTGATGCATTCCAGTCTCGCCGTAACTGTCGAGGGCCTACCGCTGGGATTGGCGGCGGTGAAGTTCTGGACACGGAAAAAGTTCAAAGACACCGCGCAGCTCAAGAAGAAGATCAACCCGACCCGCGTTCCCATCGAGAAGAAGGAAAGCGTTCGCTGGCTCGACAATCTCAGGCAATCGATCGAGCGGCTCGGACAGCCGGCGCGTTGCATTCATATTGGCGACCGCGAAAGCGACATCTACGAATTGTATTGCCTGACGCAAGAGCTTGGCGCTCACTTCCTTGTCCGCGCCTGCGTCGATCGGCTGGCAGGCGACGGCGGTCATACGATTGCAACCGAGATGGAAGAGACCAGCGTCAAAGGCTTGCATTACATAGACGTGCGCAACGACAAGGGTGAGACGACGAAGGCCGCGCTGGAAATCAAGTTCAAGCGGATCGCAGTCTTGCCTCCCATCGGGAAGCAGAAACGTTATCCAGCCCTCGACCTGACGATAATCCATGCCACCGAGCGCGGTACGCCAAAGGGCCGTAAACCAATTGAATGGAAGCTCATCACGGACCTAGCCGTCCGCAGTCGCTCCGAAGCAATCGAGAAGATCAACTGGTACGCCATGCGATGGAAAATCGAGGTGTTCCATAAGATCCTGAAATCGGGTTGCAAGGCGGAAGACTCAAAACTCCGGACGGCGGAGCGACTTGCCAATCTAATGGCGGTCTTCTGCATTCTTAGCTGGCGCGTCCTCTGGCTCACCATGCTCAATCGCATCGCCCCAGACGCGTCACCGAAACTCGCGTTGACGGACACCGAGATCGCGTTGCTCGATCGACTCATCAGCGGCGCCAGCCATCGACGATGTCGCCCTGGAACCCTTGCATTCTACTTGACCAAACTTGCACGATTGGGTGGCTACCTGGCCAGGGCCGCCGATCCGCCACCCGGAAATGTTGTCATCTGGCGCGGACTCTCCAGACTCACTGATATCGAACTCGGCGCCGAAATCGGAGCGGCCGGAAATGTGGGTAATTGAAAGCNCACCCGGAAATGTTGTCATCTGGCGCGGACTCTCCAGACTCACTGATATCGAACTCGGCGCCGAAATCGGAGCGGCCGGAAATGTGGGTAATTGAAAGCTTCACCGGACGGATACCTATCTCTACTGGGATACGGAGCTGGACCCGTAAGGGGCGGCGCATCTGCTGTTGTGCTGGGACTCATAAGAGTGTCAAAGGACACATAAGAGTGTCACGTTTCGAATCCTGTAGTGGGACTCATAAACGCGTCAAAAGACACATAAGTGTGTCGCGTTTCTCACGTTCCCAAGAGCGCGCTGACTACAACCTAGGATGAGCATGCGGCGCAAATATGCCGCAAAACAGCTAATTCGATGCCGAATCTCTCAGCTAACCAATCGAAGCTACAAAAGGGCCGTTTACCAATATGCCTAGCTGCCGAGGGCCAGCTCGCGCGACCCGCCTTTCGCCGCGATCTTCCCAATCTCCCTGAGGTTGGACGCCAGCCCGTCCTGAACCTCTTCGGTAGTCATGTCCCAAATTCCGGCAAGACCTGAGACAACTAGGGGGATATCTGAAGGTGTAAAAGGGCGGCTGCCAATTTGCACAAAAGGACCGTCGCTCTCGGTAAGAACGCGGTCACGCGGCAGGGCCGCCAATATGGCTCGTCCACGTTCAGAACGGGTCATAGGCAATCCGACAGAAAACCAGCACCCCTGATCTGCCGCGCGCCGCATCTGAGAGGCGGAACCGGTAAACCAATGAAGGACAGGGATCCCAGCATCGGGCTTCCGTGCAAGGCTCTCAAGAAGAGGCTCGACTGCTGCTCGGCTGTGGAGCGATAGCACTCTTCCGCCAGCCCGGGCTGACATAGAGAGCACGCTTTCAAAAACACGCTTCTGCACGGCAGAATGCATTTTGAATTCAGCACTTCCGTCTAGACCTACTTCGCCGACGTAATCCGTTTCCGGCAAAAGGGCCTCGAAAAGCGCCAACTCGCGATGCCGTTCGTGAGCGACCTGCGGATGGAGTCCGAGCGCTGTACGAATTCGGGAAGCTCCCTTAGCCAGACGCAACGTGTTTCGCCAGGCTTTTGGAGTTGTCGTGACGGATAAGACGTATGCGCGGCACAGCGAGGCCTCCCGAGTGACCGCGACTGGGTCAGGATAGAGGTCGAGGTGACAATGAAAATCGATCAAGGGAAGCCACTCGCCCGCAGAAAGTTGCCAAGCTCGCTGATACCACGCTTGAATACGTCGACGCACGCGGAACGTTCTTGCTCGTCTTCAGGCAGTGGTCCTGCTTGCATTACCCAAGGTTCTATCCGGAAGGTGCGCGAACGAGAGACTGCCGTCAAGACAGAGATAAGGTCGTCACGAATCTGCGGATCGTTTGCGATCTTTAAGAGATTTGGCTCGCGATATTCCGTGTCATCAGCGATAGCGGCGGCGTGAAAGGCAGCCCGACGGATTAGGCACGGTACGCAGTGACCACACTGCTTGTTCTTCCGCTTCCATTTTCCGCACGAGACCGTGCCGGCGGCGGCCAGCTCGAAGTCAGCCGTCGTTGTTGCATGCCGTGCCATTATTTCTCCCTTCGTCTGATGCCGCAGCGGATTGCTGATGACGACGGGAAGACCGACCCCTTCCAAAATGTGCTGGATCGCATTCAGGAAGAACGGGTGGGTAGTTCTCGTACTATGCGACCCAATGCGACGTGGTGTCAGAGGGGGATTTAGTGCGATGTGTCCATTTTCAGGAACAATGAGGTCTACACGCGAGAGTCCTCTAAATTCTGCAATGGCCGTAGCTGTCAACACTCCAAAGGTCAGAAAATTGAGGCTTCTGCTACGCATGCTGATCTCGGTTGCACCGGTCCAAGTCGGATGCGCGTTCGCCGCGAACCGAGGACACAAAGTCGGGAGGAAGGTTGCGACGTTGGCTTGGTATTTCCGGTCACCCCTATAGGCATGGCTAACAAGAATTGGGCGACGGCCTTCGGAGAGCAGGTCGAGAACTCCAACGTAGCTGTCGAGGCCGCCAGAAAAGAGGCAGGCGCATTCTGCTTTCGAAAGGTCGATAAAGATCCTTCGACGATCTCGAACAGCCTTGCTGGGCGGACGAGGGCCACCGCGTTTGAACCGTAGCGTCCAGTGGTCTCCGCTCAAGAAATTGAGAGCACTCTCGAGCATTGAGCGTACGGCGTTCCATGGCCTGGGATCGATCAGGGGAACCGTCAGCTCTAGGCGTCGGCACCATCTATCATCGGCATCGCTTCGGAGTACGAACGTGTCAGCGGCGGTTACCGCGAGCCCGATGGTCAGGAAGTCAAACGCGTCGCTCCTGATACCGAGTTTCAGTCGACTAACCGGATCGAGCAACATGGAGCCGATACGAGCGACCTTGGGCGGCATAGCTCCTTTCCCGTACAGGATGACGTGAACGTCTGAAGCTTTGCGAGTAACCGGTAGACCCGCTGCGTCGGCATGGCAGATCACCTTCGTCATTCGAAAGTCTCCCATTCTCGCCAGACTTCCTGCATAGCATTGAGCTGCGCGGGCTCGACGTCTAGCTTCGAGATCCTTCCGACGCCGTTTGCCAGTTTTGGACCCAATTGCCGATCCATTGCGATTTTGATCAGATCGAAGAGTTCATTCTCTGCTTCAATGGTCCGAGCTTCGGATGGAGACCTATTCCAAGCCGACCCGGCATCTTCCGTCACTTGGTGAAAGAGAATTCGTGCGAGGTAATCGACAATGACTTCTACGATTTGATCCGCGGATAAGGTACTCGGGTCGAAGATCTCTTCGTCCACTAGAACTTCGGTCATCGCCTCATTGATCGCAACCGCAACCCGGTCTGCATCGATCCCCGCCGGCGCCAGAGCCCGTGCAATTTCCTGAACTGCGATCGTTAAAGAACGTCCGACAAGGCCGGAGAGGTCCACTCCAACTGAGACGGAGCCAGTTCCCCCGCCCTGCATCTCACCGAGGAGCGCAAACAGACTACCGCCGGACGAGTAAGCTGGACCGAAGCGTCTCGGACCAACCCGAGCGCCGCCAGTTGCTGTCCTAGCGTAGCGGCCTAGTGCAGATTTTAGAAACGAGCCTTTTCCGATTCCTCTGGCATGGTGGCCAAACGCGATCCGAAAGGGCTGAAACCGATTAGTCGCTGGCGTTGGTATTGGCGCGCCAGGCGTGGCATCCGTACCGGCTGGAATGAGTGGTGACTTCCCGCCAGCTCCCGCACTAGACGAAGAGGTCCCCACGTCACACCTCTTTCGCTTTGCCGCTCATCATCATCGTCATCCATCGTGGTGCCTTCTCGCCAAGCGAATTCACAAACGACGCGAGCATCTTGCCCGCATCCTCGTTCGCTCTCGCCAGCAGCACAGCGCCGCGGAAGTCGTCCCGGGAGCGCGACCACTCCGGATTCAACCTCATTCGCCTGATTAGCTCTTCCATAACGGCCGGCTGTTCCGTCGTGATCGACTCGATGGCAGCTTTCGCGGTCGGAGATGCTTCAGTTCGAACTTGTCGCAACACATCGACCGCTTTTATCGCGGCCTCTGACAATTTCGTTGCTGTAGCCCGGAGCGGGACAGTTTCGCGTGCCAGATAAACAGCAGGCCTCAAATCTACTTCGCTCAGCTTCGGCTCAAGCGCGGCCCAATCACGGACAAAGTCAACGTGCTTCAAGATTTCCGGAGGGCATCCTTCGATCGCCTGATCGCCATCGGTGCCCCCGGATTCAAGAGTGGCAAGAAAGTGAGGTTTTCCTGCGGAGGCGTTGATTGCGGTGTGCAAAGCGTCAACAGCCTTTGCATCGGTGCATCGCTCAAAGAGTGCCAACTTAGCGATGACGGATTCATCGAGCTCCATCTTTCGCTTCCGAGCAACGGACGCCCGCATGCGAACAACGTTCAGCATCCGTTTAATAATACGAGGATTGCCGTTGACGTTAGCGGAATACGCGAGAAGAGGAGCCATTCGGTCGGCGAGATCGAGCGTCGAGCGGAGCGTCCTTGGATCGTCCGGCTTGAGGATGGAGAGCACTTCATCGACACCAAACTTGGCATCTGGCTTCCAGGCTTGTCGCAGCTGATCAACGAGAAAAGCTCGGAGCTGCTCCAGACTGTCCCCATTCGCTCCGGAAGCCTCAGCGAACAGCAGCAGCATGTAGGCTCTCACGTCTTGGACGCCGAGCTTCGGGACCCTGATCGGCACCTGGATCAACTTATCGAGGTAGTCCTCAACCAGACGAAGCGAGGGGTTCCTGAAATGCGTGGCAACGGCATGACGGACCATGTCCTCATCTGCCGCGATAACGAAGGCGGTGCGCGGCAAGAAAAGGAAGAGACGTATGGCCTCTAGCGTGTGAATGGTATTCGGAGGCGTGCAGCGATCGATATTGTCGATCAAGACGACTAGGGTCTTGCCGAGACCCGACAGGACCTCGCTGAATTCCTGCCTAAAGGCTACGATCTCTTCGGGTGGACTTTTCTTGGGCTCCGGAGCGATCAAGCCTTCTGACTTGGTCTTTGCGTCTTTAGCGCCTTCTTCGATAGCTTTGACGTCATCTTCGTTGGCATCACCGGACAGAATGTCTCCGAGTCCCTCGACTCCCTTCCGGATCAAACCGAAGGTCGGGACACCCCAAAAAGCGGCTGCACCTTCAGCAGCGTACCCGAGAACTCGGAGTTTGTTGGTCCGCTTGAGTAGGCTCAATGCCTTTTCACGTAAGCCCTCAGGAGCTTCATCGAGCAACGCTTTTGCGATCACTGACATGAGCGCGGCTCGAGCGTCGTCGTAGTCTTGGTGTAACCAGGCATCAAACTCTACGAAGAGGAATTTGTGCTTGTGCTGGGATAGCTCTCCCCTCATGAGGTTGAGCACAGTGGATTTTCCCGTCCCCCAAGTGCCAAAAATTCCGAGGGAGAGAGGAAGCAAGCGCTCTGTTCCCACCATCTCGGCGGCGAGTTCAGCAACCTCAGAAAAGTTCAAGTAGTCAACTTTGGCGTCTGCGTCGGCCCACATAGTCCCCTCGATGGGGACGATGTTCTTGATCGGACCCGATACATTGGTCCGCCGCCCGGTGCCCCCTTCGCGACGAAACTAGAAGCCCAAGAGGCGCCCGGCAATCATTGGTTGTACCGACTAGAACCAAAGTCTTGTTCAAAGCCGATCAGTTCACGCAAGGGTCCAAAGGACCGCAAAAACGTTAGTGCCCGCCTCTTGCAATCACTCTTTTAGAGTAATATTATATAGTCATAAGTTACCTTTTTGGAGCAATAATGATTACTCCTTCGCAATGCCGGGCGGCGCGAGCCCTCCTCGGTTGGTCTCAAGAAGAACTAGAGACAGCCGCGAAAGTGTCGAAAAAGACGATTGCCGACTTTGAGCGCGATCAACGCAATCAGCAGGTGCGAACAATCGATGCGATCGAAGCAGCCTTGAACTCGGCTGGCATCATTTTCATACCGCAGAATGGCGGCGGCGAAGGTGTACGAAAGAGAGGAGCAATACCTCGTCTTTTTCGACGCGATGACGTTGAGCATCGCGAATGGGTCGCTTTTGCATTCGACTACAAACAGCAACGCTTTACCGGATTTGTAAGCTATCAGGCGTTGGCAGGCATTGCGCTGTCCAACATCGCGCCGATCGCAGCCTTTGACCGGGACGTGGCGCGAATCCTGATAACGGCAGCCGACAAAGTGGATAAATCTGACTTCGATCCCGAGGGTCGTGTGCTGTTAACTCGCAACGATCTGCCGCCGATAGAGTTCGACCCGAATGTCGTTGGAAAGACAATCGGCAGAACGAGGCTTCATCTTATTGGACGTCGGAGGTTCACGGCGATTACCGGCGCGGTGGTGGAACCTATCGACTATAATGGCTTTCGCGTTCGGCTCGACGACGGTAGCACTAGGACATACCTTAAGCTCCGCGCCGGCGATGGGGATCATGACGCATTAGATGTTAGCGCCGAGATCGCTGCGGGCTTTTTCATTGTCAGCGAGCGCAACGACTGCCCCTTCTCAGTTGGAGACCAAGTCCGACTGATCCGTGATCTTCCCCCGATAAAGTGGACGGGTTAAGCGGCTTTTAGCTCCATCTCGATCGGGGGGATATATCCGAGTGCGGAATGGAGCCTTGTCCGGTTA